>DAOURK010000012.1 GCA_030625085.1 Pseudomonadota bacterium | reverse complement strand
TCTTTGATGAAAAATGGGTTTCGATGCTGAATTTATCTCTCATTTATGTTTTTTTGACTGGAATTGTATATTACGTTGCTGATAATTACGTTGATAAAAAATTTATCCTTTTAAAGTACATTGTATCGGGAATTTCTGATGGTAATGTATTGGCTAATGCATTACGTTTTGTATTTTTATGCCCTGGTGTGGACGAGAAAGACCTTATCAGATTACAAATAAGGGATGTGAAAAATCCGAATGGAGAAATTGTTAGTGGGGTAATACTGGGTAAGGGTAGAGCCCCTTTATTCGAGAAAGCCAAAAACCTCATGAGAAAACATTTAGGCTATCTATATGATAATGGATATAATCTGGCAAGAAATGCTCCCTTATTTCCGAAGGGAAATAAATTAGGATATAGTAACAGCAAAGAATTACAAAGAGACTTAAAAAAATTAGTAGATTTTTTGTCTATTCAAAACGATTATTTTCAGAGGGATACTATTAATATAGACAGAATAAGCCATCGAGTCATGGATGAATATTATACTACTCTGGGCAGAGAGCACTACTTATTTTTGAGAGATGAGTTGAAAACTGCTTAATCCTGCTTACTTATATTCAACATCTATGACAGCTTTCATCACTTTATGTCCAACCAAGATTTCGGCAATCTGAACTGCATTAAGGGCCGCACCTTTGCGAAGATTGTCGGCAACTATCCATAGATTCAGTCCACAATCAATTGATTCATCTTCTCGGATACGACCAACGAAGGTTGGGTCTTTGCCGACAATTTCAGTGGCTAAGGGGTATTTATTGTTAGCCGGATCATCTATCACTACCACTCCAGGAGCTTTTTTCAGCAGTTGGCGGCATTTATCAGCAGTAAGTTTTGTTTCAGTCTCAACATTCACAGCCTCTGAATGGCCTATAAAGACGGGTACCCTCACTGTTGTAGCCGTTAGCCTGATCGAAGGGTCGTCCATAATTTTTTTTGTTTCCTTAACCATTTTCATTTCTTCTTTGGTGTAATCATTTTCCAAAAAAACATCTATATGAGGTAAACAATTAAAAGCAATAACATGGGGATATACCTTCGGTTTAATCTCGTCTTTTTGAAAATTTAGGATCATTTGCGTCTGTTGAAATAATTCTTCCATAGCTTCTTTTCCTGTTCCTGAAACAGCTTGATAAGTACTTACCACAACGCGTTTGATTTTAGCTTGATCATGAATTGGTTTTAAGACTACCACCATTTGAATGGTGGAACAATTAGGATTGGCGATGATTCCTTTATGCGTGAAAATAGCCTCAGGGTTTACTTCCGGAACTACCAGAGGGACCTCGTCATCCATACGAAAAGCACTGCTGTTGTCGATGACCACCGTTCCTGCTTTAACGGCCTTTGGTGCGTATTCAAGACTAATTGACCCACCAGCGGAAAAGAGGGCCAGATCAACTCCCTCAAAAGAGTCATCCTTAAGTTCCTTGACCACAATACTTTTATCATTGAAAGTGATGGTATTTCCGGCGGTACGAGAGGAAGCCAGGGGGATCAGTTGCTTGACTGGAAAGCACCGCTCTTCTAAAACAGAGATCATCTCTTTGCCCACGGCCCCAGTAGCCCCGACTACAGCTACTATATATTTCCCCTTTTTTTTCATGGTTTATCCTTTTAAGATTTTGAGGCGGCTTGGTTGATGGAGTCCACAATCATATCTCCTGCCTCAGAAGTGCTAACTCCGCTATGAGCTGATAAATCCTTTAACCTGCCGCTGGAAAGGACTTCAACAATGGCTTGTTCCACCAATTCTGAAGCTCTTTTTTCTTCCAGATATTCCAACATCATCTGCGCGGCTGAAATGGTGGCCAGGGGATTAATTACATTTTTTCCGGTATATTTGGGCGCTGATCCATGAATAGGTTCAAACATGGACACCCCTTTAGGATTAATATTTCCGGAAGCGGCTATTCCCATGCCTCCCTGAATCATAGCCCCCAGATCGGTAATAATATCTCCGAACATATTACAAACAACAACCACATCAAACCATTCAGGATTTTTTACCATCCACATGCACATAGCGTCTACATGAGCATGGTCTTTTTTAATATCCGGATACTCTGTGCCCACTTCCTGAAACGCTCGCTGCCATAAATCGTGAGCATAAGTAAGAACATTCGATTTGTCGCATAGAGTCAACTTGTTCTCTCTACTTCTTTTTTGTGTATATTCAAAAGCATAACGTATACAACGTTCCACCCCTTTTCGAGTATTGATCATTTCCTGGGTAGCTACTTCATCGGGAGTTCCTTTTTTGAAGAACCCGCCGATTCCAACATACAAACCTTCGGTGTTTTCCCGGATAACTGTAAAGTCTATATGTTCCGGGCCTTTATCCTTTAGGGGAGTCCAAACACCAGGATATAATTTGATAGGTCGTAAATTTATATATTGATCTAATTCAAAGCGAAGACGCAGCAAAACGCCCTTTTCCAAAATACCTGTTTTAACCTCCGGATGTCCTACAGCGCCCAGATAGATGGCATCCATCTGCCGCAATTCGGATATTGCTGAATCGGAGATAAGTTCTCCGGTACGTAAATACCTATTTCCACTGAAGTCATAGTCTATTTTTTCATAAGAAAAATCAGTTAGTTTGCTGACTGCGTCAAGAACTTTTAATCCTTCTTGAATGATTTCCGGGCCTATTCCATCTCCCGGGATAACAGCGATTTTTTTGCGAGCCATATTCTCTACTACCTTTCTTTTGTCAATTTTTGCCTTTTCCTCTTCAGCATTTATTTTTTTCTGCACCTTTGGAGTGGATATAATTCAGTAGCCCACCGGCAGTGATTAATGTTTGCATGAATTTTGGATAAGCAATAATACGATATTCTTTTTTTTGTGTATGATTTACAATTTTGCCTGCATCCAGGTCCACTTCTACAACGTCTTTTTCTTGGATTCCCTTGGATGCCTCTTGGGATTCTATGATTGGCAAGCCAATATTAATGGCATTTCTAAAAAAGATCCGAGCAAAGGTTTTGGCTATAACACAGGATATCCCTGCTTCCTTAATCGCCCAGGGTGCATGTTCCCGGGAAGACCCACAGCCAAAATTTTGCCCGGCTATAATTATGTCACCGGGGCTGATTTTTTGAATAAAGGTTTCATCTACCCCCCCCATACAATGTTGGGCTAATTCTTTGGGATCGGAAGTATTTAGATATTTGGCTGGAATAATCTCATCAGTATTAATATTATTTTTATATTTCCAAGCCTTACCAACTATTTTTTTCATAATTTGTTATTTCCCATAAAAATATTTTTTAACCTCCTTTATATATTACATCCCTTGCACTGATCAGGGCAAGGGATATTTGCCGGGGAATCATTCACAAAGCAATTTTCCATATACTATAGATTTTTAGGTATTAAATTTCATGCGGTCGCGCAGGATTTTGGTTTTTCATTTTTGCAGGGCTAAAGCCCCCCGCCACTTTTGTCTGAATATCGGTTATGAAATTATTTTTTTTAAAATCTATATATCTTCTTTAATTTATTGCTTTTCCAGGATGACCAGGAATTATTATTTTGCCTTCGCAGCTTCATAGCCATTTTTTTGAGAGTGTAAAAGAAAATTCTGTTAATCTTGCCTAATTTGAAATAATTTCCTTGGGGTGGCTAATTTTACCTGTTATGGCTGAAGCCGCCGCCACCGCAGGATTAGAAAGATAAACCTCACTTTCTAAATGCCCCATTCTGCCTATAAAATTACGATTCGTAGTGGCTAAAGCCTTCTCTCCTGCGGCCAGAACTCCCATATATCCTCCCAGGCAGGGGCCACAAGTGGGCGTGCTAATGGCTGCACCGGCTTCCAGAAAAATGCTCAGTAGTCCTTCTTCCATGGCCTGTTTATATATGCTTTGCGTGGCAGGGATAACGATCAAACGTATATGACTATGAGCCTTGTTCCCTTTTAAAATCTCGGCAGCTTGACGAAGGTCCGATATTCTCCCATTAGTGCAAGAGCCGATAACTACCTGATCAATGGGGATATCCCCAACTTCATCAACTGGTTTACTGTTTTCGGGTAAAGGCGGCAGTGCAACTTGAGGTTGAATATTTTTGGTCTTGAATTGATGAATTTGCTGATAATGTGCCTTAGGGTCGCTTTTATAAATGGTGTAGTTACGGCTGGCCCTTTGTTTCACATACTGAAGCGTGATTTCGTCAGGAGCAATAATCCCATTTTTAGCCCCGGCCTCAATAGCCATATTACACATACTGAATCGGCTGTCTATATCCAGAGCATCAATGGTAGTGCCGCTAAACTCCATAGCCATATAACGCGCTCCATCTACTTTGATTTGGCCGATAGTATAAAGGATAAGGTCCTTTCCGCTTACCCAGCGATTTAAAGGGCCTTCAAAACAAATCTTTATTGATTCAGGCACCCGAAACCAGATTTTACCGGTAATCATCACTGCCGCTAAATCAGTACTGCCCACGCCTGTAGAAAAGGCTCCCAGGGCTCCATAGGTACAGGTGTGAGAATCGGCTCCTATAATTAAATCGCCAGGTAGAGTTAATCCTTGTTCAGGTAAAAGAGCGTGCTCCACTCCCATAGAGCCGATTTCAAAGTAATTGGTAATTTTATGCTTGCGGGCAAAATCCCGCATAATTTTACATTGTTCGGCAGATTTAATGTCTTTATTTGGAGCGTAATGGTCGGGCACTAAAATCAGCCGATCTCGATTAAACACCTTTTTGGCCCCAAAGGTTTCAAATTCTCGAATAGCAATTGGCGCGGTGACATCATTCCCCAATGCTATATCAACGCGAGCCTCAATAAATTCACCCGGAGAAACTGTATCTTTTTCAATATGAGCAGCTAAAATTTTTTCAGTAATGGTCATGGGCATAATAATTTAGTCCTTTTTATTTTTTTTTTGATTTACATAAATTACCTTATTAATAGCATTTAAGTAAGCATTTGCGCTGGCAATCATAATATCCGGAGAAGAACTTCGCCCGGTAATAATTTGACCATCAAACTTAACTTGGATGTAAACACTCCCTAAGGCATCTTTACCGCCGGTAGCGGATTGAATCGAATAACTGAGCAATTTTCCCGAAATGCCGGTAATTTGATCAATGCATTTATACGTGGCATCAACAGGACCATCTCCATATGAGGCATCCAAAAACATTTGGCCGTCAACTCGTCGAAGTCCCACTGTTGAGGTTGGGATTGTTTTATCTCCACTGCTGATCTGAATGTAATCCAGTGTATATTCTTCAGGAATTTGATGTATACCTTCTTCAATAATCAATTGAAGGTCTTCATCGAATATTTCTTTTTTCTTATCAGCCAAGTCCTTGAATTTAGTAAAAGCCTTCTCTAATTCTTCCGCATCGAGGCTATACCCTATGTCCTTGAGTCTATCCGAGAAGGCATGTCTGCCGGAATGTTTGCCTAAAACAAGCTTACTTTCTTTGAGCCCGATGGTTTCGGGGGTCATTATCTCATAGGTAGTTTTTTCCTTTAAAAATCCATCCTGATGAATTCCTGCTTCATGGGCAAAGGCATTTTCTCCTACTATGGCTTTGTTGCGTTGAACAACCAAACCGGTCAGGTGACTGACCATACGGCTGGTTTTCATGATTTTTTGAGTTTGTATCTTAGTGTCGATTTTAAACAAATCTTTTCTCGTTATTAGAGACATAACAACTTCTTCTAAGGCTGCATTGCCGGCCCTTTCACCCAGGCCGTTAATAGTGCATTCAATTTGCCTTACACCGCTTTGTATGGCAGCCAGAGAATTGGCTACAGCTAATCCAAGATCGTTGTGGCAATGAACACTGATACGGGCATCTGTGATGTTCGGAACTTTATCAAAAAGGTAATCAATTAATGCCCTCACCTCTGAAGGGATGGCATAGCCTACTGTATCGGGAATATTAATGGTTGTTGCTCCTTTTTCAATGGCTTCGGTAACTACTTGGCATAAATAATCACGGTCTGATCGAAAAGCGTCCTCTGCAGAAAATTCCACATCGGGGGTATATTTTTTAGCGTATTGTACTGCTTCTGCGGCCTGTTGCAGGACCTGCTCCCGGCTTTTTTTAAGTTTATATTTTAGGTGAATATCCGAAGTGGCAATAAAAGTATGGATGCGGGGTTTTTGAGCATATTTAACTGCTTCCCACGCTCTGTCAATATCTTTGGTCGTAGCTCGTGCTAATCCGGCTATAATAGGGCCGGATATTTTTTGAGCGATTTCCTTAACTGCCTGAAAATCTCCTTCCGAAGCTATGGGGAATCCGGCTTCGATCACATCGACTTGGAGCCTGGCCAATTGTTCCGCAATAATCAATTTTTCATCTTTGTTCAGGCTGGCTCCGGGGGACTGTTCACCATCCCGTAAGGTGGTGTCAAATATGATGACCTGACTCATTCTTTTCTTCTTTTATGAAAGGGGAATCCGGGGCGGTAATTTTTTTTGGCTGTAAAGGGTTTGGGCTTATGTATAAATAGTTTTTCTCCTATACCGGAAAGTACATAACCGCATATTAAAATAAAGACCATGATTTGGGGTTGGGCTAAAATAACCAGAAGGAGTAAAGCAATTAATACCAAAAAATAAAAGGGTTTTCGCTCTCGGAGTTTCCAATGTTTAAAACTTCGGTATTTAATATTACTAACCATCAAAAAGGCCAAAACATAAGCCAGGGCGGCAATAAAAACCGGCTTATTGCCTTCTCCCTTAAAAAGAAATTGGTGCAGCAAAACAAAGGAAGCAATAGTAGCCGCCGCTGCCGGGATGGGTAGGCCGGTAAAATATTTATTTTCAGAGGTATACACTTGAACATTAAATCGAGCCAGGCGTAAAGCTCCACAAATAACGAATAAAAAGGCGGCTAGCCAGCCAATTCTTTGATATGGGCGAAGAGCCCAAATATAAATGAGAAGAGCTGGAGCTATGCCGAAAGAGAGTAAATCAGCCAGGGAATCAAATTCTACCCCAAACCGGCTGCATGTTCCGGTAAGCCGGGCGACTTTCCCATCCAGTCCATCAGCCAGGGCTGCTATAAATATAGCTATAGCCGCATGGTGAAAGCGGCCTTCAATGGTTGATATAATTGAATAAAATCCGCAAAGCATGTTTCCTAATGTAAATAAATTAGGGAGTATATAAATACCTTTTTTCATAAATTTTTCTTTATCTCACTATTTCATTTCCTATTAAGTTTCAGCTTACTAAAAAATTAAAATTTTATTATACCATTGCTCAAAATGCAAGAAGAAATCTTATATTATATCGGTACTACAAATAAATATAAGGAGAAATTTTTTTTATGCATAATTGCTACAGCCCTTACCGCGAGCTTTTTAAATCTGTAAGCTGAGAATAAAGGAGCGTCTGGTTGACTTTTTCGGGTAGCTTTATTATCATTAGTTTGTTATGCGCCCGTAGCTCAGGGGATAGAGCGCAGCGCTCCGGACGCTGAGGCCGAAGGTTCAAATCCTTCCGGGCGTATTATATTTGCCTTTTTGACCACTATCAAGACTTTTGGCAACCTATTGGTATTCATTTTTATTTTTTTTCTTATTTCATCAAATTTTTCCCTGTCATTTATTCTGTGTTTGTTTTTAATTTATATCCGAATGAATTGTAATATTTAGATTACATTGTGATCCTGATTTGATGTAGGGTCAATCAGGGTTTGTGATAAAAATTTACACTTTTGATTTTCCCTTACTATTATTACGATATAATGGTATAATTAAGAGTACAAAAAAGAATATAAAGTTTAGAGAAATGTAATGGGGTAGATGAATAAGCAGTGAATTATTAATATTATTTAAGCATGTATCATGTATAAAATTTATGATTAAGAGGTGTCTTTTATCAGTATAAAAACTAACAATAGGATGCACTAAATGAATAGTTACCCTCAAGAAGAAAATTTTTGCAAATTTCTTCAGACCTGTATTGATAGAGATGAACAGGCTTGGGATGAGTTTGTTGCCAAATATAGTAAACTTATATATAGTTATATTATAAAGACTTTGAAAAGATATAATTTCCAGTTTCATTCAGATGAATGGGAGGAGGTTTATAATCGTATCTTTGCGTCTTTGTTGGAAAATGATTGTCGCCGGCTGCAAAATTTTCGGGGAACAAATGAAAAATCTTTTACTGCCTATTTACGAGAAATTTGTTTTCACAATACAGTAGATTTTCTTCGAGAGAGGAAACCTTTTATAAATATCGAAGATGTCCCTGAAACTTCTTCTTACGATGCGGGATTTAATAATTTGGAGATAAAACAACTGCGGAGTATTATTGAGAAACTAAAAAAAGAACTTAACCCTAGGCATCAACTTTTTTTTAAATTGCTTTTTGAAGAGGAATTAAGTTCCGAGGAAATTAGCAGAATTATGAAGTTGAAGCTTAATGCTATCCATCAATTGAAGTTTCGATTGGTTAATAAACTTATTCAGATTGCGAAGAAAAAAAATTTGTACCAGGACTTAGAAATCTTCATAAGGGATTTTTAAGGAAAGCGTCTATTAAACTGATATTGGCATTGATTTTGGAAATTAAATCTGAAGAGTTTAAAATATTTCACCTGATAGTAAGGAGTTAGTCATGGAAAAAGAAACTGAAAAATTGGTCGGGATGCTGAGCAGAATCGGCCTTTCCCGGAAAAAGGGTGAGTTGCCTCAGCGTGCTTCTGATTGTGTGGCGGAAGAAAGATTGGAAGAGTATTATCGGGGGACCTTGTCTAAAACAGAGAGAACGGAAATTGATAAGCATCTTGTGGGTTGCCGGTTTTGTTGTGATAGGCTTTTCATCCTTGATGGATTGAGTGTAACTGAATCCTTTGAGGTGCCAAAGCGAGTTATAGATAAAACTAAGCAAATGATTTTCGGAGGGTCTCACAGAGTTTTGGAAATTGTCCTCACCGCTACCAAAAAAGCGATTAAGATCATTAAAAATACTGGAGATTTATTGGCTCCGGCACCAGCCTTGCAACCTGCTCGGGGGCAAGAGAATTGGGCTAATCATGATCAATTATATGATTTTGTTAGTATTTCCAAAGAATTTGAGGGGTTGAAGATGGATGTTCATATCGAGTGTATTAATGATGCTTACAAAGTCATCCTGAATACTTCAGACCCTGTTAATCATCTGCCCTTAACAGACACTCGTCTGGCCCTTTATTCTGAGGGTAAAGAACTTTCTTCAGTCGAGGAGAGCGAGGCTATCTTTTATTTGAAACTCAGGGAATATCTCATTAAGGTCTTGTTTGAGGATAAAGAATTAGGTGAAGTTCGGTTGGATCTGCGGAGAGCATCCTGAATAAATCCTGGATAAATGGGTGAAGACTGATGAAAGATGCGCTGTATCTAGAAATTTCTCGAAAAGCTGAAAATCTGGAGATTAGCCTCAGCGAGGGAGAACAAACGGTAGTCCATTATGAAGAGTGCCGGGTTCCAAGTAATGACTTGCAAAACAGATCCGGTGAACTTCTTCACCTCCTGAATTCTGTTTCTCGCCACGGGAAAATCCCTCCTATAATTTTTCAGGAACTCCAGCAGATAGGGCAGGTTTTATATAACGAAATTTTTCCACTCCGCATTAAAAAAGAATTGACTGATACTTCTGCTGAAGACCTTATCCTGAGGATTGATAATCGATTGGTTCAGATCCCATGGGAATTGATGTACATGGGAGGAGAATTCTTTTGTGAGCGTTTTAATATTGGCCGCATGGTTAAGACTCAACAGATTATCTCCAGCATCGCCAGAAAAGAACTCCATCCTCCTTTCAAGATGTTAATTATTGCCGATCCTAAGGGAGATTTGCAGTCAGCCTATGAAGAAGGGAATCGGATTCGGGAGAGATTCAATCTAAAGACCGTGTCCATTACTGTGGTCAGCTCTGAAGTGAGCATCGATTATCTGAAGAAAAAACTTCTTCAATTTGATCTCATCCATTATGCCGGCCATGCTGATTATAATCTTAAAGATCCTTCGTCCAGCGGGTGGATCCTCGATGATGGAAAATTTACGGCCTTGGATATCCGCAAACTTTCCGGGGTTAATCCCTTGCCTCCCCTTGTTTTTTCCAACGCTTGTCAATCTGGAACTACTGAAGAATGGCAGGTTGAAACATCAGAGGAAGAAAAAATTTATGGTTTGGCCAATGCCTTTCTATTGGCCGGAGTTCAGCATTATATAGGTACTTTTTGGAAAGTACTGGATAAACCAAGCACAAGCTTTGCCGTTGAATTTTATCGGCAGCTTTTTGCTTCCCAAAATATTGGCAAAGCCATGCGATCAGCTCGGCAGGCGCTTAAGGAAAAGTATGGCAGAGAGAATGTGTTTTGGGCCAGCTATTTGCTTTATGGAGACCCTACAGTCAAATATTTTGAGCCCCGATCAGCAGAGGTAGCAGAACAGGATTGGCAGTTCGAGCCCCAGTCTGTTACCATAAATTCTTTGCCGACAAATCCTCAATGGAATCCGGAAGCGGATTGCTTAATTCAAGAAAAGAGTCAAAGCGGCGTATTATGGAAAACACGTTCTCCATCAGAATTGATGGGGAAAAGTCGAGAGGCGGAACAACAATATCAGAGGAATAGTCAATCGGAGGCACGTGACGTAACTAAATCGTGCTGGTTTCGGTTCCGATATATAGCAGTCAGCATAGGGATACTCGCTATAGCCGGGGTGCTTTTTTCCTTTTTGAGTACTAAGTACCAAAAGTCATTATCTCGATCGGGTTTATTCGTAAATGATCTTGTTGCTGTTAAAGCTACAGATAAATTATTAACTGTCGATTGGGCAAATGAGAATTCTGTAAGTGGATTTTTTCTAGGGCTTCTCAAAAGCTATCAATTGCAGCCCGGGAAAAAGGAGACTGCTGATAGATGGACTTCTCGTCCTTTGACTATTTTTTTCAATACAGCTAAGAGCAATGAAGAGGCTGATACAGCCATCTTAATTCATAAAATTATACAGAACCTGCAACATAATCCTCGAATTACAGTTCTGGAAAGAGAGCAACTGGATATTGTCTTACAAGAACTGGCTCTGGCTTCTACTGACCTGGTTGATTCGGATTCTGCCTTACGTTTGGGAGAGTTGCTTTCAAGTACCCTATTTAACACGTGCAACCTTTACCGAGTTGATTCCGCACTGCAGGTTAATATGCGTATTATTGAGAATGAAACTACAGTGGTGAAGGCTGCCTTTAGTGAAGAGTGGGGAAGCACAATAACAGCAGACGTTATGGCTGATCGTCTCAGTAAAAAAATCATAGAGGCCATTGAGCGGTATTTTCCATTACAGGGTAAGATTAAAGCCGTGGTCGATTATGATAATGTTATTTTGAATATTGGGGCCAGACATGGCTTGAAATCAGGAATGAAATTCAAGGTTATTAAAAATAATAAAATATATCAAAATGGAGAAGTTATTAGTGAAGAAGATGTCAAAGTTGGGGAGATTGAGGTTAATGACATAAAGTCAGGTTATAGCTATTCGAAAGTCCTGGGTAGATCTGAAGATTTGGTTGCAGGCATGAAAGTGACTCCTATAGTGACACCAGTACGTAATTGAACCTTTAACCTCCAAAAAGAGAATTCGAATATGAATAGACACGTAGGATTTACGCCATCTTTCTATGTAATACTCAGGGCTGTTATTGCCCTTATTTTGTTTAGCCTTCCAGTAGGGTGTGCGGTTAAATCCGGTCCTATTTTAATCAAAGATGGCCGTGAATATGGCCGAACAGAAGGTATTTGGGGCGGAAATTTTTGGGATTTTTACCAAAGAGGGTCGTCCTATTCCGGAGGAGAATTTTGGTCTCTGGGCATAGCTGATTTTCAACAAGCCATTCGGCTAAAAAATCAAGATCAGCGCCGAGTGCGTACCTATGGTCTCCATATTTTAGATGATTATTTTCCTCACCGAGAGCTAGGGATCGCTTACTATGAAACAGGAGACTTACAAAAAGCCATTCAAGAACTTTCTTTTTCCCTTTCCTATTATCCTTCGGCTAAGGCAAAATACTATCTAAATCGCGCTCGAGAAGCAAATCTTCGTCAAACCCGGCAAGATACAACTCCACCCAAGATTTGGATAACTTCTCATGATGATCAGCAATTCGTCAGTGGATTTGAGGCTACTATAGAGGGAAAAGCACAGGATGATTGGTTCGTAGAAAAGATCACTATCAATGATTTCCCTTATCCCTGCGAACTTGCCCAACCTGATATTGCTTTTAAAACAATCCTTTCGCTACATCAAGGGCTTAATGAAATTCGGATTGTAGCCAAAGATTTAGTTGGACATGATACAGAAGAGAGCATACGATTGATTGCTGATCGACAGGCCCCCTTACTTTATATTGACGATTTTTTCACCACTCGGGTTGCTGATAGCCCAACCGCCTTTGAAGAGATTCAGATTGAGGGTCATGTAGATGATTTATGCGGTATTAAGATTTTCCAAATTGATAAACAGACAGTCCCTCTTTTGGATAATAGAGGTAAATTTTCCTTTCGATATGCATTGCCCAAACATTCGAACTCTCTTATTTTTGTGGCTGAAGATCTGTTGGGTAATAGGGTTAAAGGTCAAATTCGAATCCCCGATTATTTGCCGGAGAAAGCCGGTTTAAACCGGCAGCTTCGAGTAGCCTCATTAAATTTAGCAGGACTTTCTCATGCTGACTCTCATCCTCCTACTATTGTCCTTGACACCCCGAACACTGATAAGTTAGTTGTCGATTGGGAAACCCTATTTATAAGCGGTGAAGTTCATGATCTTAAAGGGATTCAGGATCTTTTAGTGAATGAGGAGTCCATTCTCTCTCAGGAGGGGAAAAAGATTTATTTTAATTACACCTTAAAGCTTCAACCGGGGAAAAACATCATTACCATCAAAGCCATAGACCTTTCAGGGAATGAAAGGATAAAAACCTTAGAGATAGAACGAACAATTAATCCGGTTTATCGGATTGGTTCCCGCATGAGTGTGGCTATCATTCCTTTCAAATATCGCGGGGAAGACGTTGATAATCAACAATTTGTTGCCGATCACCTGATTCATGCCTTTGTTGGGCAAAAAAGGTTCCGCGTGGTGGATCGTGAACGAATTGATCGGATTGTTCAACGTTTTGAAGGAGAAAACCCTGATGAACCCCATTTTTCTCCCTTGGAAATTGGAAAATTGGTTTCGGCAGAATCTATTTTGGCGGGGAGTATTTATGAAAATAAAGGTTTTATAGAGATAGTAGCCCGGCTTATTGATACGGAAACCTCGGTAATTTTAGATACGCAGGATGTATATGGATTTGAAGACCCGACAAATGTGAAATCTTTGCTGGAGGGCTTGGGATTAAAATTTAAACATAGTTTTCCTCTGTTGGAAGGGATGATTATTGAAAAGGAAGGCCAAAATATCTTGGTCAATCTTGGAAAAGAAAAGAATATTAAAGAATTTACCAAATATATTGTTTTTAGGCCTAAAGAGAGCATCAAAGACCCTGAAACTCGCCAGGTGTTGGAACAAAAGCCCCATCTTCTGGGGGAGGCAAAAATTTTGAAGGTGTTTGAGCAAATCTCCGAGGCAAATTTGCTTCAGCCAAAAGAGGACATTCGGATTAAAGATCATGTTATTACCAAGTAAGCTATACAGAAAGATAGAAAGCAAGGTTCATATCTTATTCGGGTTCAACGCTTTTTTCGTTACACACAATAATGAGGAAGAGAAGGCGCTCATGAAACAGGAGAAATTAATTATCCGGTTCATAATTTGTTTAATCATGGGAATTATTTTTTTATATCCGGGTAAGGTATATTCTTTGCCGGCTGCCTTTGAAGGGGATCTTTGGTCTACCTCTCCTCCAGTTTCCGTAGGGTCAGGGGCCAGAGCACAAGGTATGGGGAGCACTTTTATTGCCGTTGCTGACGATGCTACAGCAGCTTCATGGAACCCCGGTGGGCTGGGTCAATTGCAGAAACCCGAAGTGTCTGTAGTGGGGAGTTATTTTTCTCAGAGAGTAAGTGGTAATGATTTTATTACCAATACAGGAACTTGTAGCATTTCCTCTCTTGATCTCAATTATTTGAGTATTGCGTATGCTAGAAATATATGGCGAAGAAATGTATTTTTTTCGCTTAATTATCAAAAATTATTTGATTTTAGTCGAGAGTACGATTTTGAGAAAGATTACTTTTTTGAGTTTGAAGCTGTAAATCATATTGAAAAAAGAAACCGTACTCAAAAATTATATCTTCATCAGGAAGGTTCTCTATATACATTTTCTCCAGCCATGGCTGTAGAATTTATGCCCGGTTTATATTTTGGTTGTACTTATAATATTTGGTCTGATCATATTACAGGGAAAAGTCAATGGATATGCGAGCGAAAAGAGATATGGACAAATCAGCCGGATAATAGTATTTGGAGCACAAAAGAAGTCAATTTACATTACAAAGATTTTCGAGCGGAAAATTGGACTTTGGGGTTATTATGGAAAATTACTCCGCAGTTTCAATTGGGTTGTGTATATAAAACACCGTTTAGAGCCAGAGTAAAATGTGAATATACGATTTTACGAAGACCAAATCAACACCAAGACCCAAATGGAAATCTATATGACCCTATTGGCGAAGGAAGCTATCAAATTGATTTCCCTGCTGCCTATGGGCTGGGCTTTTCTTTTCGAATTGGGGATTCTTGGACCCTAGCGGGAGATATAACTCGAACCGAATGGCAAGATTATATCATTACCAACGCAAACGGGGAAGAAGTAGGCCCTTTCGTTGGGGCAGATGGGCTTGTGCCTCATAAAGACCCTACGAATACAATACGCTTGGGAGTGGAATATGCAAAGATAATGAATAAAATTATACTCCCCTTGCGATGTGGGGCATTTTACGATCCCGAACCATCTATAGGTGCACCAGAGGATTTTTATGGAGTGAGTTTTGGTTTTGGAATTGTCACTAATCGACTAGCTATAGATTTTTCATATCAATATCGATTCGGTGATGTTATCAGTGAAGTGCCGACTGGTGATGTAAATACTGGTTTAAAAATAATAAAAGGGAAAATTCGGCAGCATTCCCTTTTGTCTTCATTGATATTTTATTTCTAATTTTGAGTAAGATATTAGGAGAATATCTTTATAAATAGGTTATTATCAGGGTTGAGAGTGGTAAAGGATGATATTTTTAATTAATTCATCTAATAAGAAAAAAAGTGCATATATGCATTTTATTTCAGATTGTATTGTGTCAGGCAACATCAAAATAGATAGTTTGATTGGCTATTCTTTTAAATCACAGTAGGTTGATAAACAAATTTTTTTTTCAATATAGGTAAAAACAGGCATTGATGTTGCAACAATTTTTTTATGAGGTAATCTAGTCTGAAGTTAAAAGGACTAAATAGACTAAGATTTTTTATAGTTAAACAAGCGTGATTTGAGATAGAAAGAAAGAATAAAGAGCGGTTAGGAAAGACAATAATGAAAGAAATAGTTCAGGGACGATACATATATATTATTGTCTTATTGATAGTTTTTATGACTATAGGGCCCAGTATACAAAGGGTTGGGCAAGCACAAATTCTCAAAGAACCCGGGGCCGCATCCGCAACCCTCGGCAACCAAATGCTTATTTCTTCCTTGATTCCTTATCCTATGCTCGGTCTTCCCCATACTTCTGCAGGGTATTCTCTTGGAGGCGGTGATGGAGGGGGGCTTTATTTACCAGGTCTTTCAGGTACCCAACTTTTGATGGGGGGTGGGTCTTTTATGAATTTTGGAGGCCCTATAGGATTAACAGGACAGGGAATTACCCCACTAAATCTTGGTGGTGGGGGATTTAATAATATTAATCTTCCCATTGAGTTGTCTCAATTCTCACCTTCTTTCAATTTCCCCCAAACCATAAATTCATTGTTTGGATTTTATAGCCCTAATTATAATACCTCAAGGGCTACTTATCTCCCTGGAGGATCGCAACGTCCCTTTTTTCAGTCCGGCGGTTACTCATATAGTTCTCCCTATGGAATGTTTCCGTCTGGGATGGGGGGAGGAATGTCACAGGGGGGTGGAACCTCATATAGTACTCCTTATGGAATGTCTCCTTACGGGATGGGGGGAGGAATGTCACAGTGGGGCGGAAATTCTTATGGAGGATATCCTTCTTTTAACTTGGGGGGAAATTACTCTCCTTATACTACTCCTTATACTACTCCTTATACTACTCCTTATAACGCCCCTTATGGTGGAAGTTACTATGATCGCTCTGCTGGTTCGTATATGGGTACCTCAACTGCCGGCACATACCCATATGGATTTTTTAGTAATCAGCCTTATGGGTCGTCCTCTGCGTATTCAATAACTTCTGGCTGGATTATGGGCTCAGTTACAACTAAAAATAATGGACCATTAGATGATGCAGACATCACTGTAAGATCAAATCTTATAGTAGACTCATATCGGACTGATTCTAATGGATTTTATGAAACCTATCCTCTCTTGGGAGGTACTTATTCAGTAACAGTAATGTATAATGGCGAGCTTTTAGGTGAGAAAATTATTTATGTCAATGGGCCTATAGTGTGTAATTTTTTAGACCTTGAGTTGACATCAGGCAATCTTAAGGGAGTTGTCGAACATGAAGTTACCGGCAAGCCCCTCGTCGGAGTTATTATTACAGCACAATCCCTTGATGGTTCATATTTTCCGACAGTGAATATAGTGTCCGACTCTCAAGGAAAGTACTTGCTTAAATTGCCGGAAGGTGATTATAAAGTGACGGTTACCTATCCCCCTGAAGGTGGTGGGGGAATTTTAACCATAGATTCGATAGGAATTTTTTCTTCGCAAAATACGATCCGAGATATTGCATTTCCTATGCCCTTGCTCAGGGGAGAAGTTGAAGGTGAAAACGGTGAAAGTATAGAAGATGCAACCATTGATATTACCCCCGGATCTCCTGTGGGCGACATTATGACTGATAGTGATGGGGAATTCGAAGCGCCTCTTCCGGTGGGATCATATAAGGTGGAAGTCACGGCAGAGGGATATAAAAAAAAGACGATATATTATCTTAATATTCCACTTCAAGGACTTAATTATACCTTTGAAATGGATGAATTAGATCCTGAACCTCCTGTTATAGAATCACCTTCTGAGGACATGGAAATTGAGGTCGGCCAAAATGTGGATTTTTTAGTGGAAGCTGATGATCCCGACGGCCCAAATGACCTTCTTTCTTATAGTATTGAAGGGGCCGGATCCTGGCCAACCAGCAATAACCCGAATTATTTTTACGAAACCACCTTGGCTGATGTGGGTGAGCATATTATAAAGATTACTGTAAGCGATGCGGAAGATTCAACTATCAGATATATTTCTGTAACCGTGGTTTATCATATGGACTTGCAATTAGAACCGGGTGTTAATCGAATTTGTTATCCTGAAGATTCAAATAAATTTGCTTATGATCTATTACCGAAGCTGGGGGACCCCGATGAGGTAGAAAGTATTCTTCGGTATAACCCTGATCAGAAGGTAAACTATGGCGAAAATGGTATAATTGAAGGGTATAATTTCTCCCTTAATCCTTTGGAAGGATATCTTGTATATGCCAGGCAATCAGTCGTTGTCAATTTAAAAATCCGGAGCGGCGATCTCACCTCCTGCGATTACGATTTGCTTAAGGGTACCAATCTGATAGGAATTCCCGTAGTATTAGCTGAGGAATATTCAGCCTATGACTTTTTACGTGAACTCGGCAAAGAGAGTGTGGTAAGTATGTGTCGTTACAATGGGAAAACAGGGGAGGATGAAAGCGCTTATTGGATTGGAGATAGCCCTGTGGGGATCGATTTTCCTATTAGGATGGGAGAGGGATATTTTGTACACATGAAGAATGAAAAAGAATTGCATCTTCCATTTTCTTTGCCTTCCTATTACCGCCTTCGCTAGTCCTATCATTTTGTAATATGTTTTACCTATACTTCTTGATTCCCCGACCAAAGCCTGCCATAATATCCATAATATATTGTTATCAATAATAAAAAGATATTTTCAATAAAAAATAAAGAGGGTAGTAGCAGATGATTTCCCGGCGGCAAATAGAATGGGCCAAAAATGTACTCGCTGAGGAGCAAAATAATGTGATTAAAGATCCTGGAGGCAGGCTGTCTGTGGCTTTGGCCTATCCAAACCGTTACTATATAGGCATGTCCAATTTAGGATTTCAGACAATTTACACTCTTCTCAATGATCGGGAAGATACGCTTTGCGAGCGGGTTTTTTTGCCTGATATTCCTCTATCTGCACAGGAGACATTGGTCTCTTTGGAACGGCAGAGGCCGATCTGTGAATTTGAGATTCTGGCTTTTTCTGTTTCCTATGAAAATGATTACTTAAATATTTTAAAGATTTTGGATTTGGCTGGGATTTCTCTAAGGGCTGAAGACCGAACAGATAATGATCCCCTGGTGATTATTGGCGGGGTATGTGCAAGCTTTAATTGTGAACCTTTGGCTCATTTTGCGGATTGTTTTTTGGTAGGCGAGGGAGAAGTAACGGTCCCGGAGTTTATAAATCAATATTTGGCCTGGCAGGGTAAGGGAAGTCGGGAAGAGTTGCTTTTGAACCTGGCTGGAAGATCACATTTCTATGTTCCACGATTTTATCACATGGAATATTATTCCAATGGCACCCTGGCTCGGATTATACCAGATAAAAACGTTTCTTCACATATTTCACGCGCACGGGTCTCTAATCTTAATGCTTATGAGACAACTACCCGGGTAGTGACATCAAACACTGAATTTGGGAATATGTTTTTGATAGAAATCGGTAGAGGGTGTCCTCGAAGGTGTCGGTTTTGTCTGATGACCGAACTATATAAGCCCTTTCGGATAAGAAGTTTAGAGGCCATTTTGCCGGCTATTCGCCGCGGACTTTTGTATAAAGATACTATTGGGCTGATAAGCGCTTCGCCTACAGATCACCCTCAAATACTTCAAATTTGTTCGACGATTTTAGCTGAAGGAGGAAAGATTTCGGTCAGCTCATTGCGAGCGGAATCAATTACTGAGGAATTTTTGAGCTATTTAACTGTCAGTGGTCATAAAACCATTACCCTGGCTCCGGAGGCCGGCAGTGAGCGGTTACGAAAATATCTGGGTAAAAATATGACTGATGAGGTAATCTTCGATAAAGTTCAACAGATTATTGCCGGTGGAATACATAACCTGAAGTTTTATTTTATGATTGGGTTGCCATCGGAAACAGATGCCGATATAGGGGCTATTGAATCTTTGGTTAAGCGGATCAAACATGTTATGCTTCAAACCGCTCGCAGGAAAGCTTTTTTGGGCAAAATTACTGTCAGCATCAATTGCTTCGTGCCTAAACCCTTAAGCTTGTTTGAGCGTTGTCCTATGGACCAGGTGTCGGTTTTACAGGCAAAACTCAAATTTCTTATTCGAAGACTAAAGAGTATTGCCAATGTTCAGGTTATTCATGATGTACCTAAGTGGGCCTTTATTCAAGGGATATTGGCTCGTGGGGACCGAAAAGTAGGAGAACTCCTTCACCAGGTTTATAAAGCCGGTGGGAATTGGAAAAGCGTCTTCCGGACAATTAATCTTAATCCGGAGTTTTATGCTTTACGTTCTCGTGATGAAACAGAGCTCCTCCCGTGGGATTTATTTTTAAGCAATGGGTGAACAAAATATAGATTTTTAGAAAAATAATTATAATTGATATTCAGTCAAAAGTAGCGCAGAGCTTTAGCCCTGCATTTTGGCAAGGTTAGAATTCTGTGCTACTTTTATAAAAAAATAGTTTGTGAAATTTAATATCGGAAACACTATAGCTATAAATTGAGACTGATAAGAAATTAGGTATAATTTAATTGGATCCGGTATTTGCATATTCCGGTCTAAAATCGAAATTGAGGTCTCGGCAGTATTCTTTAGCTACCTCCTCAGAGATGATACCGTGCAGGTAAAGTTTTCGGACAGATTCTTGCATGGTGTGCATTTTGTATTTACCGCCTGTTTCGATAATGGAACGAAGTTGAACCGTATTATTTTCCCGAATTATATTTCTTGCCGCTTCGGTAACAATGAGGGCTTCGGTGGACACTACCCGATTTTTTTCTTGTTTCCTTGGCAACAGGGCTTGAGCTATAATCCCCTGAAGGCAATTGCTTAATTGCTTAGATATTTGCTGGCGTTGGTGAGAGGGAAACATTCCCACCAACCGATCCATTACCTGAACGCAATCAGGAGCATGCATGGAGGTCAATACCAGATGACCGGTCTCGGAGGCGGTAATAGCCGCGCTAACAGTTTCTGCATCCTGCAATTCTCCAATTAAGATAACATCAGGGTCCTGCCTTAAAGCACAGCGAAGTGCCAGTGAGAAGGAAAGTGTATCTGTCCCGATTTCTCGTTGTTTGACAATAGACTTGAAGTTTTTATGAATGTATTCAATAGGATCTTCCAGGCAAATGATTACAGCTTCCCTTTTTCGGTTGATCAGGTCTACCATGGCTGAGAGGGTAGTGGTTTTCCCCGATCCGGTCGGTCCGGCAATAATAACAATCCCTTTTTGTTTTAAAGCCAGGTCCGCCACCACCTTGGGCAATCCAAGATCAGGGATGGATCTGATAATTGGCATAATGGTACGGAAAACAGCTTCTACATTTCCTCTTTGCTGGTGGATGTTTACCCGAAAGCGAATATTGGGGTTTGGGGAAAAGGCTAAATCTAATTCTTTCCATTTTTCAAAACGTCTAATTTGTTCGTCGCTCAAGATGCTGTAAATCAAAGTTCGTAAATCTTCCTGATCCAGCTTTTCCATATCCAAAGGGTGAAGATGCCCCGATATACGTAAAATAGGTGGTTGGCCATAAGTCAGGTGCAGATCGGAGGCATTGTTTTCATGTGCTAATTGAAGCAATCGCAAAAGATCCATCATTTCGATTCGTCTTCGAATCTCTTCCCGATCTTTTGCCTCCAATTCTTGAAAGCTTATACCAATATTATATTTGGTGGTTAATTTTAAACTTTCAATACGTACTACCTTTCCTAAGGCGGCAATTTCTTTTTTTTGACCAGGGAGGACAAAAAATATTTTTATTTTTGTTCCCAGAGGTATAATCTCCCTTGATTCAAACAGAAGGCCTGAAGCGCTAATATTTTTTATGAAAGATTTTTGGAAATCCGACAACACCCGCTTGTTAATTACTCGATGATAGCGTAAGGAGATTTTAGACCGAATCCGGTTATATTTTCTATTTTCTGTCCTTTCACTAAACATAGTATCTCCTTTTTAATAAAAGCTTTGTTTGTATTTTAATTTAAAAGTCTTATTTTTATATTATTCGGGAAGAAGATTCTCTGTTGATCGGAATTAATTACCTTGCCATTATTATTATATCAATAATGGCAGCACTGCACAGGACAATACTAATGAGGCCGTTAGCTATAAAAAAAGAGATGTTAACGCGAGATAAATCCGAGGGACGGACAATCCAATGCTGATAAACAAGAAAAAAGAGGGTTATGAGGTAGGCAATAACATAGCCTGCACCTAAATTGGCCATTGGCCAAATAAGGAAAAAACAGATGGCGGCCGCAAGATGCAATAAAACCGAAATCCATAATGCTCCCTGGAGGCCGATTTTTTGAGGGATAGAGTAAAGATTCGATCTTTGATCAAATTCATAATCCAAGCAGGCATAAATAATATCGAATCCGGCCACCCAAAATAAAACACCAATACCCAACACAACGGGAAGCCAATCAATTCGGCCGGCAATAGCAATCCACCCTCCAACAGGAGCCAATCCTAGGCAAAGCCCCAAGACCAGATGGGAGAAAGAGGTAAATCGTTTCGTATATGAGTAAACGAGTAAAATAAATAATATAAAGGGCGAGAGAAAAAAACATAAAAGATTTAAGGCATAGGCCGCATAAAAGAAAAGGCCGCACGAAATCAAAAGAAAAAAAATTATCTCTTTTTTTTTGATTTTTCCAGCAGGGAGAGCTCGGTTTTGGGTGCGTGGATTTTGGGCATCAAAGGGAGCATCCACCAGCCGATTGAAACTCATAGCCGCACTACGAGCTCCTATCATGGCTACCAGTATCCAAAATATTTTAAATAGAGAGGGTATTCCCTCGGCAGCCAAGAAAGCTGCCAGAAGGGCGAAGGGGATGGCAAAAATACTATGCTCAAATTTAATCATCTCCAGAATAATTTTTAACCGATCAATCATTTATTTTCTCTCATCGTCTTTTTGGGCCCAAGCATACATTTCAAGCCGAGGAGAGGTCAAGCCAATCTGGTTGAGGACCCTTTGAACAAAAAATTCTACCAGCTCATCCAGGTTTTTTGGGCGATTGTAGAAGGCAGGCATGGCTGGGAGGATTACTGCCCCTGTCTGAGAAAGGGTCAGCATATTTTTTAGATGAATACTGCTGAGGGGAGTTTCTCGTGGCACTAAAATTAATTTACGTTGCTCTTTTAAGCAAACGGCAGCGGCCCGGTGAATAAGATTAAAGCAAAGTCCTTGAGCCACAGCTCCTAGGGTATGCATAGAACAGGGGAGGATGATCATGCCCTGGGTGTGAAAGGACCCACTGGCCAGGGGAGAGGAAAAGTCTTGGCAATCATGGTGTATAACCGGCAGTTGCTGAAAATAATCATTTTCCAGACCCATCTCTTTTTGTAAGATTATTTTTGCCTGCCGGGAAATTACTAAATGTACTTCCAATTCTGCTTTTATAAGGTAATTGAGGAATTTGAGCGCATAGACCATACCGCTTGCTCCGCTAATAGCCAGAATATAACGCCGGGGTTTATTGAGGTTAGTTTTTAAATCAAGTGACATATTTTTTCCCCACATGCAGGGTGGCAATACCACCGGTTAAAAGGGAAAATCGGACCTTTCCAAACCCGACCTGCTGCAAGATTTTTTGTAGTTGTTTAGGGGTATAAAATTTTAGCACTGAATTTGGCAAGTATTTATACGCGTAGCTATTACCGGAAATCAATCCGCCGATCATGGGGAGAATATGCAAAAAATAAAGATAATAAAGGGCTTGAAAAAAACGGGAGTTAGGTTGGGAAAATTCCAGGATAGCTAATTTAGCCAAAGGCTTTAAGGTGCGTTTAATTTGTTCCAAGCCTTTTTGGCGGTCAATCAGGTTGCGCAAACCAAAGCCCATAACCGCACCACCCGCCACATTGTCTCGGACAGGTAAATGTTCAATGTCAGCACAAACCAGAAAAATGCGATTTTTCCAATCGGCAGGTATCTTCTTTTTTCCCTCCTGCAGCATTTCATAGCAAAAATCTAAGGCCACTACTTTAATATGTGGTTTGCTATTTTTTACTATTTGAAGTGATAAATCAAGGGTTCCACTGCAAAGATCGAGAATGATTTGTTTGTTTTGCTGCCGCCATTGTGGCTGAAAAAGAGCGATAGTTTTTTTTCTCCACCACTTATCAATATGAAAGCTTAAAAGTGAATTTAATAAATCGTAAGTGGGAGAGATGGTCCGAAACATTTTTTGTATTTGAGACTTATCAGCCATACAATTATTTTTTTGTCCTTGAGTTAAGTTATAAGTTATAAGTTAATAGTAAATATATTTATATTGTTGCAGGCAATTCCAGAGGTAAAATGTCAGTAATGTTCAATCAATTCCGAGTTTAGGCCATAAATGGTCAATTTTTTTTATTACCTCCGGGTCCATGCGAATGAGATCCGGCCAGGTGCGGGGAAATCCCTCTTCCGGCCATTTTCTGGTGGCGTCAATACCCATCTTGGAACCAAGGTGCGGGTTGGAGGCTGCGTGGTCTAATGCATCTACCGGACCTTCGAAGAAAATTATGTCTCTTTTTGGATCAATGTCATTGCCTAATCTCCAGAGGACCTCGGAAAGATTGTGGACATTAACATCACTTTCAAAAACAATGATGATTTTGGTAAACATCATTTGCCCCATTCCCCAGAGGGAAGACATTACTTTCTGTGCCTGAGCAGGGTATGACTTTTTTATAGAAACCAAGGCCAGATTATGAAATACGCCCTCAATAGGAAGGTTTAAATCTACTATCTCAGGCAATTGTGCTTTTATGAGAGGCAAAAAGATTCGTTCGGTTGCCTTGGCCAAAAAGCAATCTTCCATAGGCGGTTTGCCGACAATAGTGGCTGGATAAACAGGATCTTTCTGATGGGTGAGGCATGTCAGGTGAAAAACCGGATAGGAGTCTGCTGGTGAATAGTAGCCTGTATGGTCCCCAAAAGGGCCTTCAGTATGTCGCTCTCCGGGCTCTACGTATCCCTCAAGCACAAACTGGGCATTGGCCGGCACTTCTTGATCAATAGTCAAACATTTGGCCATTTCAATAGGTGCATTTTGTATAAAGCCGGCAAATTGGATTTCATCTATATCCGGAGGAAGGGGAGCTGTGGCTACATAAGTAACAATTGGGTCCGGCCCGATAGCTACGGCTACCTCCAGCCGCTGGTTGAGTTTTTCAGCCTGACGATAGTGCTCAGCCCCATCTTTATGGGTGTGCCAATGCATTCCAGTGGTGCGGTCATCATAAACATGCATTCGGTACATGCCCACATTTCTTTTTCCTGTAACCGGATGCTTGGTAAAAACTGTGGGCAAGGTAATAAAAGGGCCGCCGTCACCTGGCCAGCAAAATAAGACAGGGAGCTGAGATAAAGATATGTCCTCTCCCTTATAGATTATTTTTTGGCAGGGAGGGTTTTTTATTATTTTGGAGGACATGGCGAGAAATCGTTTTAGTTTTGGTAAAAGTTTGAATCTCTCAAGCCATCCTACAGGTACCCGGCTTTCCATAAGTTCTTCAAATAATTTTCCGATTTCCTCAACCTCATTAACTCCTAAGGCCCAGGCTACTCGTTTCATAGAACCAAAAGCGTTCATGAGTACCGGCGTTGTGTATCCCGTAACATGCTCAAATAATAAGGCCTTACCATGCAGTTTAGACACCCGGTCAGTAATTTCAGTGATTTCTAAGTGTGGGCTTACTTCTTCAGTAATCCGGATGAGTTCATTTTGTTTCTCTAAAAGAGTAATGAATTTTTTTAAATCATTCATGATCATAATGGTATATGATTATCCTTTATTTTTTTCTTTTTTCCCATTAACCCACCAGGGATCTGTCTTATCATGAAACCACCATGCACTCGAGTCGGTTTCTAAAATTTCTTTCGCTAAATTTTGGGCCACCTTGGTTTGCAGCCGTTTCATAACAGCCTGGCTCCAGTCATGGGTGTATTTATTTCCCAGGTCGCCGTATTCTTTGAGTTGGAGCAAAAAATCTAACTGGTCTGCGTCATTAGCCAACCTGGATTCAAGAGTTGTTTGAAGAGTGAATTCCTGTATCAATTCGGCTATCTCACTACCAAAAGGTAGCGGGGAGGTAAGGTCGTGGATGGCTTTTTTTTCATCGATGGATACATATTTTTTATTTACATAATTATGGTCTCCGGTCCTGGCTTCAGGAAGGTCATGAAAAAGACACATCTTTAAGAGTCGCACCTCATTTATTTTTTCTGAGACCAGCTTAGATAATGTGTAACCAATACATACTACCCTGAAGGTATGTTCAGCAACAGATTCTTTTCCCGACCCTAAGAATTGATACCCGGTTCTCGGAGTTTTTTTTAACATTCCTGTTTCAAAAAGAAAATTAGCAATTTTTTTCATGATTTTTTATTTTTCTTCGGGATAAGGATAAATTTTTTCCACAAAAATTTTTCTGTTTCTTATCATACTAAAAATACAGCTTCAATGACAAACATTTTTTTATGCCAGGCGCTGTTTCCGGTTTGGGGGGCACTTTCAACCGATACCTTAATGAGGAGAAGGCAGTTATTCTCATTTAACCATTTTTATGTAGTGCAGGGCTTTAGCCATGCAAAAAAAATCGTTTTCATAAGGAACAAAGCAGGGAAAGCCATGGATTAAAGTACACCTTTATATGGCTGAAACGCTAAAATAAGAATTAGTTAAACCTTCATTCAAAAACTGTCGGGAGTATTTTTTTATTAAAAAAGGTGACTATGAATAATTTAAATGAAAGAATGTACAGCGCTCTCGATCTTTTTCTCAACGGCTGTCGGATATGGGCTGAGGTACAATACAATAAGCGTTTTTTGGATGAGCTTGGAACCATCAAGGAAGAGTTTCAAAGGATTAGTGGCCAGGTACATGACGAGGAAACTGTAAACTTGGTTGAAAAAATGACTCTTCACCTTTTATCGGACTTAGATTGGGTAATCAAGGATATAGGACTGAGCGGGTTGCAGATTGAAGGCACAAAGCATTAATGAATTTATGGCCAAGATGCATATCTGTCAGCTAAATCGACGCATATGAATATTCAATATAAGCCCGATAGCTACCATATTAGATACCAGGGAGGTCCCTCCATAGCTTAAAAAGGGGAGAGGTATACCGGTAATCGGCATGAGACCAACGACCATGCCGATATTTATGATTACATTGAAGATGAATATACTCACAATCCCCATAGCTATCAATGTACCTTGTCGATCTTTGGCATGGAGGGCAAAGTCTATCCCTTTTAAGATGATGAATAAAAAAAGCACTATTATGATGATACAGCCCACAAATCCCCATTCTTCGGCTAATACGGAAAAGATAAAGTCAGTATGGTGTTGGGGAATAAATTTCAGTTGGCTTTGAGTCCCGGATAGAAATCCTTGCCCTAATATTCCTCCGGATCCCACGGCAATCCTGGATTGTAAAACTTGATAACCAATCCCTAAAGGGTCTAGATGCGGCTTGATAAAACTTAAGATCCGATTGATCTGATACGGCTTCAGACGTCGCCAAATAATTGGCGCTGCTGTGAAAGTTGCTCCCGCTAGAGAAATCAACCATATTAAGGGTGCTTCAGCCACTAAAAGAATCACAATAAAAATAGGGATAAGGAGTATGGCTGAACCGAGGTCCGGCTGTTTCATTACAAGGACAAAGGGGAGCCCTACAAGCATGAGAAGAGTTGCTATTTCTCGTGTTTTAATATCTTCTTTATATCTGCGAGATAAATATTCAGCCAATATAAGCACCAAAATGATTTTCATAAATTCCGAAGGCTGAAAAGAGATACCCATAAAGCTTACCCATCGATTGACACCGGCTCGGGAACTTCCTAAAATCAATAAATACAGCAACAGAAGATTGTTTAAAATATAGAGTGCTACCCCATAACGTACTATCCGGTGATAGTCGATAATGATAGTGAGAAAAAATCCAACCAAGGCAATCAAAGCCCAATAGATTTGTCGGATATAAAGGGTTTTTGTTGAGGCGCTGACTGCATTATAGGTAGCACTGTAAATCAAGACTATGCCGCACGCAATGAGGCATAACACGGCAATTAACACAGACCAGTCGAAATTTATTAATAATCTGCGATCAAACACTCCCTTCCCCTTCTGGTTCTTGTTTTAGTTGAAAATATTTGAGAAAGATTTCCCGAGCCAGAGGAGCACAGGTTGCGCCTCCTTTTCCCCCGTGTTCAACTAAAATGGCCAGGGCAATTTCCGGGTTTTCAAAAGGTGCATAACCGCAAAACAAGGCATGATCTCTCAGTCTCTCAGGCAATTCTTTATCATCATCTGATTGATCTTTGAGACTGACGATTTGAGCGGTACCTGTTTTACCGGCTACCTCAATGTTTGGGATCATAGCTCGGGCGCCGGTGCCGTGATCATTAACAACACCCAGCAAGGCCCTTTGTATGATTTGCAAGGTCAATGGAGAAATTTTTATTTGGCGAATGATTTGAGAAGGAAAACTGTGGATTATTTCTGCTTGAGAGTTTAGGATATAACGAATCAATTTAGGACGATACAATGTCCCTCCATTGGCTATAGAAGATATGAGATTGGCTAACTGCAAAGGGGTAACCGAGATATATCCCTGCCCTATGGACATGGACAGAGTATCACCCGGATACCATTTAGTTCGTAACACCCTTTCTTTCCAGGTTGGCGTGGGAATAAACCCGGGTTCTTCATTTTTCAGACAGATACCCGTTGGTTGTCCCAGGCCAAAAAGTTGAGCATAGTGGGCGATAGCTTCTGCTCCAATTTTATTTCCTGCCGAATAGAAAAAAACATTGCAGGAATGAACAATAGCCTCATGAAGGCAGATTTGACCATGGCCTGCTTTTTTCCAGCATTGAAAATTCCATCGTCCGATTTGAACTTGCCCTCCACAATGAAAGGCAGTGGATTCATCAAGTATTCCCATATCTAAGCCTGAAATGGCTACAATAAGTTTAAAGATTGAACCGGGTGGATAATGACTATGAATGGTTCGATTACGCAAGGGTCGTAATGGGTTTTTAATAAGAGAAGACCATTCTTTGCGGCTCATTACTGAGGCAAAGGAATTAGGGTTAAAGGCCGGCCGGCTCACCATAGCCAAGACATCACCATTTTGAGGATTCATGACAATAATGGCCCCTGCCTGATCACCCAACAATTCTTCAATAAATTTTTGCAATCGAAGGTCGATAGTTAAAATCAAATTATCCCCCGGGGCCGGGGCTTTGGATCCCAGGATGCGTATTTCTCTACCCTGGGCGTCAACTTCAATTTGTTTCCCCCCCTCATGGCCTGTTAAATAGCTATTGAAGACTTTTTCCAGGCCAAACTGTCCGATTTGATCGCCCCCGCGGACGCCTTCATATTTACCCTCTTGCAGTTGCTTTTCAGTGATTTCTCCCATATAACCAAGTGAGTGAGCAGCTAATTTATTTTCGGGATAGCTACGGACTGCCTCTACTTCTACATTTACTCCTGGTAAATCTAGTTTATATTCTTCCAGTGCGGCAACTTCGGCAAAGGTTAAATCTTTTTTCAAGATAATTTGATGGTATGGTTTTTTTCGGGAGGAAGAGCTAATTTTTTCATACAAATTCTCAACAGGCGTTTCCAGGATTTGGCTCAAAGAGCGCAATTCAGTATCAAGGTCTGCAGCATCTTCCAAAATAATAGTGGCTACATAGGAAGGTCGAGTGGTAGTCAAAACACGTCGATTTCGGTCATAGATAATGCCGCGAGAGGGCTTAACCCTGGCTAACCGAATTCTATTATTCAGGGAAAGAGTCTGGTATTTTTCCCCCTGAACAATTTGTAAAAAAAAGATGCGTAAGATAAGAATAGGGAAGGCTATGAGTACAAATCCCGTTATCAAGGCGATTCGTCGATAAAGTGATTTGTTTTTATCCTGAGTTAATTTAGTCATCTCAGAGGCCCCATTTTTGGTGAAGGAAGTTTATGATGCGAAAAACTATTGGGGTTAAAATCATAGTGTAAAGGGTTTGAGGGAGAACTAAATGGAAAAAGGTTTCATGAATCTCTTTACGTAAATGAAAAATCCGCAAAACAAATAAAAATAGTATACCTTCAAGGAGGGAAGAAAAAGCGATCAAAAGTACTTGGACAATCATATTTTTAATGTTCAGCCTTTTGCCGGCTTTTCCGCATAGATAGCTAAAAAGCGTTTTGGTTAAGGCATTAAGCCCAAGAAGCCCTCCTGAAAAAATATCCTGGAGTAAGCCCAGCAAAAAACCGAGGCAAGTGCCGGTTTTTTCGCCCCAATATAAGCCAATATAACAGGCCACAATCAGCACCAAGTCTGGTTTGATATGAGCAATAACTAAAATATTGAGGGCGGAGCTTTGAAAAAATATAGTAAAAAATATGACTGAAACAAAAAAGAGTAAATTTTTCAAGGTCATCTGCTTATAGAAAGAACAATTGTCAGATTATAAATATTTTTTTTGTATTCACTTTTCGTTAAGGCTGAAAGCGGGAGTCCGTTTGATAATAAAAACTTCTTCAAGTTTTGAAATGTTTGCTTCCGGAATTACCTCAGCGTATTGAAAAAGGCCATAATTATTTTTATGAATTTTGCTGACTGTGCCCACTATCAATCCCTTTGGGAAAACACCCCCCATACCGGAAGTAATGACCCGGTCTCCCTTTTTAACCTCTACATCTCTGCGTAAGTATTTGATAGTACAGTAATTTTTGGCTTTCCCAACCAAAATACCTTCAGCTCGATTTCTTTGAATTAAAACGGCTACACTGCTATTGATGTCATTGATTAACAGGACCTTGGCGGTATGATTGGTTACTTCATGAATTTTACCGACCACACCATTATAAGTGACGACCGGCATATTTACTGAGATGCCTTCCTGTCTGCCTTTATCCAAAAGGATATTTTGACACCAGTTGGTGGAATCTTTCCCAATGATTTCTGAGGAAATGGTAAGTTCGCTAATTTTTTTTTGAAAAGCCAACAATTTTCGTAGGCGTTTATTGGCTTGAACAGCCTCAATATATTGATTGTTTATATTTTTTAAAATTTCAATTTTATTTTTAAGTTCCCTATTTTCTTGTCGGATATTTACCAAAGCTATATAATCGGACCAGACATATCGTGTTCCTCGAGCGATATTTATGGTTAATTTTTGGAGAGGAGAAAATATTGTCATAGAGGATTCGATAACAGTATTACACCGCTTTCCCTTACTCCCCTGAAAGATAATTAAAAAAGAGGATGCAGAAAGAAAAAAAATGAGGAGGGAAAGGGGACGATGTTTATTGAGATTTAAATCCATATCCTAAACATTTTTCATCTTTCCCGGGCATGTCGGTTTTTTGGTTTTGAATGATGGATTCCTCCATGCCGGAAGGTTACAAGGAAATCTTTTTAAGTAAATCAATTTCGTCCAAAATTTTTCCAGCTCCCAGCACTACACAGGAAAGGGGATCTTCAGAATAAAGGATAGGCAATTTTGTTTCTTCTCGCAGCAGACAATCGAGGCCGGTCAAAAGGGACCCGCCACCAGCCAGAACAATGCCTCGATCAACAATATCGGCAGCTAATTCGGGGGGGGTTCTTTCCAGAGCCATTTTAACTATGTCCACAATAGATGAAATTGGTTCCGCTAAGCAATTGCGCATCTCTTCATCATTGATTACCAAAGTTTTCGGAACTCCGGCAACCAAATCACGGCCTTTTACCTCCATGGTCCTGGGTTCAGGCAAAGGATAGGCAGAAGCAATAGCTATTTTAATTTGTTCCGATGTGCTTTCGCCAATCATCAAGTTATATTTTCTTTTAATATGCTGAGCGATACATTCATCCATTTCATCACCGCCAACCCTTACTGATCCGCTATAAACAATGCCTGAAAGAGAGATTACCGCAACTTCCGTAGTTCCCCCTCCGATATCTACCACCATGTTTCCTGAAGGGTCCTGAATCGGTAAACCAGCACCAATAGCTGCTGCCATGGGCTCTTCGATAATATAAATTTCTCTGGCCCCGGCTTGCAGGACGGAATCTCGGACCGCGCGTTTTTCCACTTGGGTAATTCCGGAAGGAACGCATACAATAACCCTAGGCCGAACCAGTGTTTTTCTATTGTGGACTTTGCGAATAAAATAACGCAACATAGCTTCGGCCATTTCAAAATTGGCAATAACGCCATCTTTCATAGGGCGGATTGCTTCGATTCCCCCTGGGGTTCGGCCCAGCATCCTTTTAGCTTCCTTCCCTACAGCAATAACATTTTTACTATTTTTTTGAATAGCTACTACTGAAGGTTCACTGAGGACCACCCCTTTTCCTTTTACGTACACTAAAGTATTTGCCGTACCAAGGTCAACTGCCAGATCATTGGAAAATAGCCCAAACAACGAGTCAAATATCATAATAGCTATACTCCTCTTTTAATTACTTCTCATTCCTATTAGGCTGAAATTCATACTTTTTTCGAAGCCGCTTGTTATGGCTATAAGTTTTGTCGGGTCACTTTATCGATGATCTCGGGTGTGATTATGATTGTCAAAAATTTTGTTCATTCTAACAAAAACCTTTTATGGACGCAAGAGAAAATCAATTGTGACCGGTAATTCTCATTTTTGGACTCCATCAACTTTTAAGGGGCCCAGGGCTTTAGCTCTGTCAAAAAAAATGTTTTAATAATGATGGGCTGAATAAGGTTTAAACCTTTACTGCCCCCTTAAATAAAACAATGTATTCGACAGGATTAATCCCCCCTATCTTTTTATATCGAATTATATTGAAAATCATTCGAGGTAACATTGGTTGACAGAAAAAAAACGAAATTATATAATGACTTTAAATACTAATTATTGTTTTTTTGATATTTTTAATCCAGAACATAAGGAAGTATGCATTTTTTTATCTGAACTTTGAAGAAAAAATCGGATGAAAAACCAAATCACCCCAAAAAAATTAACCAGAACCGCCCAGATTATTCGTTTTCATCCTGCCGGATTCATTGAGAGTGATTTTACTTTTGACGAAAGAATGATTGCCCGCCAACTGATGTCCCTTGGGATCAGCACTTCAGCCATTCACCTGATTAAGGATGGGGAGTCTTTAGAAGAAGCAGTAGGTTTTAGCCTCGAAAATGAAAATTTTACCATTATTATTGGAGGTTTAGGAAGAAATGTAGGGGATGTGGCTAAAAAGGTGGTGGCTAAAGTCACAGATCGAAAATTAGTTTTAAGCACATTGGTACAAAAGGGAGGCCAGATTTCCTTAAACAGCTCGACAGCCGACAACGCTGAAAATCTGGTGGGATCTGCCCTGATACCCCAACATGCAATAGCACTTGAGCATCAGGAGGGGGGTACACCTGGTTTTTTGGTAGAATATAAGCAGAAGATTTTTCTTTGTCTTCCGGACGATTGCCCTCATCTTTTCCCTGTTCAGTTGGAACAAGGACTTGCCTGGATCAAAGAGCGTGTTCAATCGGCTGATTCCCTTCAAGAAGTTACCTTTCGGACTTGTGGGTTGTCTGAAGCTCAAATTCATACCAAATTACGTGATTTGTTCACAGAGAGAAGTAACAGCAACAGAATATCTTTATCTCTTATAAATCATATTCAAGGGATAGATGTGCAGGTGAGGTTAAATTGCCTGGAGCGGACTGAGTCGGATTTTTTTATTTCACTGAGAGAAAAGGTTCGAAGGCAATTGGCAGCAGACCTTTATTCAGAGGGGATGCAGCGGATGGAAGAGGTGGTAGGCAGCCTGTTGCAGCAACACCATCATACGTTGGCTACAGCAGAATCCTGCACTGGAGGTTTGATTAGCGATAGACTTACTGATGTCCCCGGCAGTTCCGAGTATTTTCTTAGGGGGGTGGTGGTATATAGCAACCAGGCCAAACAAGAGCTTTTGGGGGTGAGGGAGGAAACCTTACAAGCTTTTGGAGCAGTCAGCGAACAGGTAGTGTGTGAAATGTGTAGCGGTATGAAGCAGTTGAGCCGGGCTGATCTTGTTTTGGCAGTCAGTGGCCTCGCCGGACCAGGTGGTGGAAGCGCTGAGAAACCGGTTGGGTTGGTTTATATTGGCCTTTATAATGGGAGGAATTTTCAAGTGTCTCAATTTCAGTTCCGAGGCTCTCGCAGGCAGATAAAATTGCAGTCTTCCCAAATGGCCCTTGATCTGGTGCGCAGATATCATATTTGATGATACTTTTTACGAAGCCATCATCAGAAGGGATGATATTTTTTCATGGGGAATATGAAAAGGGATTTTATTCGATCTTTTATTTCTATAGCTATTGACCCCCAGGTTTTAGAGAAAATCAGAGGTTTTCAGGAAGAGTTAAAGAAAAAGGTTGCAAAAACAGCTAATCGGGTAAGTTGGGTTAAACCGGAGACCATTCATCTTACTTTAAAATTTTTGGGAGATATACCAGTAAATCAGATTAATTCCATAATAACCTCTCTGCAAAGGGCGGCAGATGGAGTTGAAGCATTTTCTTTGAATTTCGAAGGTTTGGGGGTTTTTCCAAATCTTCAAAAACCCCGAGTTATCTGGATTGGGCTTTCAGGGGGGATAGACCCTCTTCAAAAATTACATCTAAGGGTGGAACAGGAATTAGCCAAGACGGGTATTCCAAGAGAAAAAAAGAAATTTAGCGGCCATCTTACTTTAGGAAGAATACGCACACTGGAAGATGCAAGGGCCTTACATGATTTTTTGCTTTCAGTTCCTTCTCCGGTGGCAGGTTTATCAGAGGTTCGAGATATCAGGCTGATGAAAAGTGAATTACGCCCTTCCGGGGCTATTCATACAGAGTTAGGCCGGATTTCGCTGGGTTGATTTTTTTTAGGGCAAATGTATAGTATAGAAATTTTTTAATGCGACTTGTCGGTTCCAGATGTTGAACGAAAGAGCTTGACGGCTTTATTTAAACCTCATTATTACAATTTTCACAAGGAGACTTTAATCATGGAAGATATTAAAAAAGAAAAAATTAAGGCCCTTGATTTGGCTATGCATCAGATCGAGCGATCTTTCGGCAAGGGCTCGATTATGAAATTGGGATCGGATTTTGCCATAGATATTCCCTCCATTCCCACAGGGATAATGACTTTGGATATTGCTTTGGGGGTCAATGGAATACCAAGAGGACGGGTCACTGAAATTTTTGGTCAAGAATCCTCAGGAAAAACATCCCTGGCCTTGCATATTGTGGCTGAGGCGCAGAAGCTGGGAGGTATTGCCGCTTTCATTGATGCGGAACACGCTTTAGACCCTATTTACGCCAAAAAATTAGGGGTTAATATTGATGATCTATTGGTATCGCAACCCGACACAGGGGAACAGGCGTTGGAGATTACCGAGACATTGGTTCGCAGCGGCGCTTTAGATATTATTGTAATCGATTCGGTGGCAGCTTTGGTTCCCCGAGCAGAGCTTGAAGGGGATATGGGGGATTCACACATGGGTGTTCAAGCTCGCTTAATGTCGCAGGCTTTACGCAAGTTGACCGGCGCTATCTCCAAATCGAAAACAAGCGTGGTTTTTATTAATCAAATGCGACAGAAAATCGGTATCGTGTTCGGCAACCCGGAAACTACTACTGGTGGGCGAGCCTTAAAATTTTACGCTTCAATCCGGATGGATGTCAGAAGGAGTGGCCTGCTCAAGAACGGGGAAGAGGTGGTCGGGAACAAGGTAATAGTAAAGGTAGTAAAAAATAAGGTTGCACCTCCATTCCGAAGCGCCGAGTTTGACATTCTCTATAGTGAAGGAATATCCAAAGAGGGGGCCTTGCTTGATGTGGCTGTGCAAAAACAGTTAGTTCAAAAGAGTGGGGCCTGGTTTAGTTATGGAGATGAAAGGTTAGGGCAGGGAAGGGAGAATGTCCGACTTTTTCTTAAAAACAATCCGGATATTCGCTTGGAAATTGAAAATAAGATTAAAGGGGTAAAAGCGCAGGCAGGAGGACAATCCAAGGATACGCCAAAAAGTGAAACCTCCGATTAACCTTTCAGAGTATGCTTATGGCTGGAGAGGATGAGCGGCAGGCAGCTCAAAATTTTGCCCTGAACTATCTTTCTTACCGACCTCGAAGCCGCAAAGAAGTGTATGATAGGCTTCGTCGAAAAGGGTATGCGGAGAGCATAGTTCGGGAGGTGGTGGAATATTTAACTGAGCGGCATTATCTGGATGATCGCAAATTTGCTCGTGACTGGGCTGATTTTTTGATAAATCATAAAATAGTAGGCCGGATATTTTTACGCCGGGAGCTTCGTTTGAAAGGGGTTTTAGAGGGCATTATTGAAGAAGTAATACAGGATGTTTATGTTTCGGAAGATCGGGAAAAAGAACTGGCTCTTCAGCTCTTACAAAAACGAATCCATCGTTACCAGGAGAGGCTTTCATCCCGAACAATCCCCTATGTAAAACCGGACAGAAAGGACGATGAAAATTTTTTCTCTCAAAGGGGAGGTAAGGAAGGTTTTCGGATGAAAGAGAAAAAGAAATTACGTCAAAACTTATCTAATCTTTTATTACGGCATGGATTTTCACGATCAATTATTTGGGATGTTTTGTTCCAGACGCTGGAGCCCATGGGGTGAGGATATTTGAAAAGTACCGAAATATGATTTTTACCTTCTGTGCTTAAGGGTACAACGAAATTTTTTGTATATAATTTGATGGTCTCGTAAAAAGTCTAAAATAAGGATATATGTACAACATAACTTCTTGAATTTATGCAACCCAAATTTTCTAAAAACGACTTTTTACGAATGCATCATTTAAGGGATTAAAAAAGATGAAAAAAATTGGAGTGGTTGGGTGTGGGACTATAGGAACACAGATTTGTTTAGCCATTGACCAGGGGAAAATTAAGGCTGAATTGATAGCTGTGGCTGATGTGGAGGAATCTAAAGCCAGAGAGTTAGTAAAACAGTTTAATCATTCCTGCCCTATTCTTTCTTTGCCTGATTTGGTTTTTCAGGCGGATTTTGTGGTGGAGGCGGCTGGCCAAGGGGTTGTTTCTTCGCTTATTGAGATGGTATTGGAACAAAAGAAAGAGATGCTGATTATGAGTGTAGGGGGATTATTGCCTATACAGTCACTTAAGGAACGGTTTTTTGATGCCGGCAGCCGTTTATATGTTCCTTCCGGGGCAATTGCCGGTCTTGATGCTGTTAGAGCAGCCAGCTTAGTGGGCATTCAAAGCGTAACGCTTACCACTCGGAAACCTCCCAGGGGGCTTCAAGGAGCTTCCTATTGTGTGGATAAGGGCATTAACCTTGAAGCTCTGGATCAGGAAATGGTGGTCTTTGAGGGGTCCGCGCGGGAAGCAGCAAGATTTTTCCCAAAAAATATTAATGTGGCCGCAGCTCTAAGTTTGGCAGGCATAGGACCGGATAAAACCCGGGTACGGATCATTGCCGATCCTCAGGCAACCACTAATAGTCACGAAATTGAAGTAATAGGAGAGTCGGGGAAAATTATTACCCGAACAGAGAATGTCCCTTCTGCCTTTAACCCTAAAACCAGTTATCTGGCTGCCCTCTCCGGTATCGCCACTCTTCAGGGAATTGTGGAACCTGTAAAAGTAGGAACGTAAGGAATTTGGTAAATATGCCGGATGGAGTATTGAATATTAATAAACCTGAGGGGATGACTTCATTTGCTGTTGTAGCCGGGTTGCGAAAAATATTGAAAGTAAAAAAAATCGGACATGGCGGCACCCTTGACCCTCAAGCCATAGGCGTACTCCCTGTCTGCCTGGGTAAAGCTACCAAGATAGTTCCTTTTTTGATGGATAATATTAAAGAATATCGGGCTACTTTACATTTGGGGATTGCTACCGACACTCAGGACGCTACCGGCAAAGTTTTACAAAAAACAGAGAATGTTTTTGTTTCCCGGGAACAAATTTCATCTGCCTTGGATGCTTTTGTTGGTGATATCGAACAGATTCCACCCATGTTCTCGGCGCTCAGATATAAAGGGAAACGGCTGTATGAGTTGGCCAGGGCAGGGGTAGAAGTAGAGCGAAAGCCAAGAAAGGTGAAAATTTATCGTCTGATATCCCAAAAATTTGTTTATCCTTATCTAAGCTTTGATGTTTCCTGTTCCAGGGGAACCTATATTCGGACCTTATGTGCCGATATTGGGCGGAAATTGGGGGTCGGGGGGCACATGGCTTCTCTTCAGCGGCTGCGGGTGGGAGAGTTAACTATAGAGGAAGCTATCCCTTATGATACGGTCAATTCAGAGAATGCCTCAAAGGTATTAACTCACCAGCTCTATTCCATGGATAGAATGTTGAAAGCCTTGCCAATAGTTAAAGTTACAGCAGAAGCAGAGCAAAAAGTTTATCATGGGGCGCCTCTTTTGGCAGACGAAGCAGTCCACTATCCTGATGATTTTCGAAAAGGAGATTTGTTTAGGGGGCATAATTTACAGAATCATCTGCTGGGTATTTTTGAAGCCTTAATTGATTCGGAAATGATTTGTCCCTTAAATGGAGGAAGTTTTTGCTTTAAATCCAAAAGACTATTGGCAACAAAGTAATAGGTGCTTTTTTTGAGTAAAGGGAAAAGTTTATACTGATCGTTGAAAGGAATATTGTTACATGAAGATTAAGCTGGCCACTATCCAATTTGACATCTTACCGGGGAAGGTCGATCAAAACCGGGCTGTTGCCAAGCGGATGATCAGTGAAGCCGCAGATCAGGGGGCACAGATAGTTTGTTTGCCTGAATTATTTACTACAGCCTATGATTTTGAATTGATCAAAAATTATTACTCAGAAAGCATTTTTACTGAAAATATCAGTTGGCTTGGGCATTTGGCCCATTCTTTGAAAATTTACCTGGTTGCCGGAAGCATTCCGGAGAAAGAGGAGGGAAGGTTTTATAATACTTCCTTTTTTTTCAATGATCAGGGCACTGTGCTGGGTAAATATCGAAAAATACATTTATTTTCTCCTATGGGAGAGGATACCTTTTTTACCCCAGGCCAGGATTGCCCTGTGATGGAGACTTCTTTGGGGAGAATAGGTATTTGTATTTGTTATGATCTTAGATTCCCGGCCCAATTTGCTGATTTGGTCTCAAAAGATGCAGAAATTGTTTTTATTCCAGCCCAGTTTCCGCATCCACGGCTCGATCACTGGAGGATATTGCTTCGGGCTCGGGCTATTGAAAATCATATTTTTGTAGCCGGCTGTAACCGTGTTGGTAGTGATGGCCGGCATCTGTTTTGTGGGCATTCATGCATTATCTCGCCTTGGGGAGAAACATTGGCTGAAGCAGGGGAAAGAGAGAGCGGGATAATCGCGGAACTGGATCTGGATATGGTTTTAGAAAGCCGTGTGTTTTTTCGTGGGGAATAATTATCAAAAACAACACAAAAGGATCTATTCAGCAATTTTTAATCTTCATCTTCGCTCAGAAGCTTTAAAAAGGTTAAAAAACTTCATATAATCTCTTTTGCGGAGACTTTGTCAACTTTAATATAATTATAGGTCAAAATGATAATTGTTTGGGGCTGCATTTCTATCCCCTATCCATTGCCATTTTAAAAACAAAGTGATAGAATAAATACATGAAACAAATGAGTGATAAGAGTGATAAAAAAATTATTTCTGTAAATAAAAAAGCACGACACGATTATTTTATCCATGAAACTTTGGAAGCAGGGATTGTATTGCAGGGAACAGAGGTGAAATCTATTCGTGAGGGCAGAATTAGTTTAAAAGAGTGTTATGCTAAGCTGGAGGGGGGTGAAGTTTTTTTAAACAAGTGTCATATCAGTCCTTATAATCATAGTGCTTTATATAATCATGAACCGATGAGAAAACGAAAACTTCTTTTAAAAAAGCGGGAAATTCGAAAACTCATTGGTAAGGCTATAGAAAAAGGGCAGACGTTGGTACCCTTGCGAGTATATTTAAGGCGAAATTTGGTGAAAGTTGAACTCGCCTTAGCCCAAGGGAAAAAATTATATGATAAACGTGAAGTTATGAAGCGTAAAGAGGAAGAGCGACAAATATCTCGAGCCTTAAAAGCCAAGAATCAATAAAAAAAGAAAAAAGAGTCAGGTATTGTAATAATCAAACATTCATGGCTCTTTGAGCCACCACGAATTATGAAAATGTTATTTTTTATAGAGTTATATGGTTATTTTTTGGATAAATTTTATAAAAAGGGGGCGATCTGGTTTCGACGGGGATAGTTGAAGCAAGGACTGCATGTCGAGATTCCTATTTTCTCGTTAAACAATAGGGAAAACACAACTGCCAACAATGAATTGGCTCTGGCCGCCTAACTAACCCTTAGTGTGGCCACGTCCGCTTACCTTTCTCCTGTGGGGGTAAGATCGGATGTCATATACAGAGGATAGTTATCCTTTTTTTGCTCAAGGATAAGGATAATGAAACCTTATTGAGCTGGCGAATTCTTTAATCCGCGCCTATAGGAGTGGGGGATTCGCGAGATATAAATTATAGGCTAAACATGTAGATGTTCTTCGCTGAATATTTTCGGACGGGGGTTCGATTCCCCCCGCCTCCACCATCTATTTTTATATTAAATCAATAAGTTATCAATTATTCTTCTTATCAGACTTGCAGAAATAAATGATCAAAGATTTTTTAGTCGTCTTGACTAAGAAACGATTCTCTGTTATCGTTTCTTAGTAATAAGTCTTAAGAAACGAAAGTTTCTTAGTAAGGTAAATTTTTTAATTCTTGAAAATGTATATACTTTTAAAAAAATGTTCCTTAAAGCATCACCCAGAGCTGGAAAATTAATCGTCCAACAGAAAGGGCCTGAAGGGTATAGGGCCTTCATCCCTCATCCCCTGCCGTTTGACCATCCTCTTGAATCTGACTATGAAATGAATGATTTATTAGAAAAAGCTAACAGGGCCCTTGGTAGATTGGACGGCGCAACGTATATATTACCAAATCCTGATTTGTTTTTATATATGTATGTCAGGAAAGAGGCTGTTCTGAGTTCACAGATTGAAGGGACTCAGGCTTCATTATCTGATTTGCTTGAATACGAGAATGATATAAAAGAAAAATCCTCCCCTGATGATGTTCAAGAAGTCTCTAATTATGTTGCAGCAATGAATTATGGCCTTGATCGACTTAAAAAATTACCGCTGAGTCTTCAATTAATAAAAGAAATTCATGCAAAATTAATGAGAGGAATTAGGGGTGGACATAAAGCACCAGGGGAATTTCGAACAACACAAAATTGGATTGGTGGTACAATGCCTTCAAACGCAAATTTTGTGCCGCCACCTCCACATGAAGTTTTGTCATGCATGGGCAATTTAGAAAAATTCCTTCATAACTCAAAAAATTCCATTCCTTCGTTAATCAAAGCTGGTTTAGCTCACGCACAATTCGAAACGATCCATCCATTTCTTGATGGGAATGGACGTATTGGCAGATTACTTATTACCTTTATTCTTTGTCACGATGCTGTACTTGAAAAGCCTTTGCTTTATTTAAGCCTTTATTTTAAACAACACCGGGATGAATATTATGAGCGTCTAATGGCTATTAGGCGAAAGGGGGATTGGGAAGGCTGGATTAAATTTTATTTGCGTGGAATATTTGAGATATCCAAGCAAGCTACAGAAGCAGCTAAAGCAATAATGAATTTGCAAATCGAGCATAGAAAACAAATTAATTCGCTTGGCAGGACTTCAGCAAATTCCTTAAGGTTACTCGATTTACTTTATCAGAAACCCCTTATTAAAGTGCCAAAAGTAGCCATCAATCTTGGCCTTAGCCAGCCGGCAGCACGTAAGGCTATAAATAATTTACAGGAACTTAAAATATTAACAGAGATTAGTGGGAAGAGAAGAGATAGAGTATATTTTTATGAATCATATATGGGTATCATTATGGAAGGGACTGAATTGTAATATGGTGAAAGTCCTTAAAAATTGTCCTCAAACCATCCGTATTTTATTTTTTAAGTCCTTCATTCAGATCAAAAATATTACCTAAATTCAAACCTAAATTTTTACGCAAAAGGAGATGAATCTATACATGAGATTAGTTAAGCACAAGTTATGATATTAAAAGTGAAGATTAAGGTAAATCATCCGGGGAATTCGAGAATGAATTTTGAGCCCTGGTTTGGATTACTTACAACAGAGATTTGCCCATCGTGAAAAGTTACCACCTGTTCTATAATAGTAAGGCCAATCCCTGCCCGATCCACAGGATATTTACTCATACTCGTGAAGGGTTTAAAAATATCCTCTAAATTTTTTGCATCTATCCCACAACCATTATCGGTCACTTGTAAATAGATATGATTCTTCCCTTGACATGTTTTATGCCAGGTGCTTAGCTCAATAACCCCTTCCTCGGAATAATTGGTATTATTGAGACGCTTTTCTTCAATAGCTTGTTTAGCATTGACTAATAATTCTTCAATAGCAATCTGTATAGATCCTTTGGTCATGCGAAAATTCGGGATCGTATTATCCATTTTTGTAATGATCCTTATCCCGTGCCAATCCTGTCGGATTCCCCTTTTTTCAAAGGCTTTGGAAAAATTTACCGAATGAGTAATAACTTCATTTAAATTAGTTAATTCCATTTGATTCTTTAGGCCAGGGATATCAAAATCTGTTTGCCGGTATATTTGTTCAATTCTTTGCATAAGGGATTTTAGTCGATTGATTTCTTTCGTAAAATTTTGATCATTATAGTCTTTACCCAGATGTTTTTCTAATGTTCCCAAAATTGAAGATAACCACTCATTAAGCCTGAGGCCAAAATAACCGATGACTGAAAGCTTTTTTTGAACAGCAAGTTTTTTAAGTATTCGTTGGTTTTCTTTTTGCAAACGGTCTTTTTCTTCTCTGGTGTGATAAAGCTCAATAGCTTGTCTAATAAGGATTTCTTTATCTGTGCTGGAAACCTGTTTGGGAATATAGCGATATATTTCACCGCTGTTGATGGCCTCAATGGCCGCGTCCAGATCAGTATAACCGGTAATCAATACCCGGATGCTTTCGGGAGATAATTGGTGAGTTTTACTCAGAAGGGTAGTTCCCGCCATCTTAGGCATCCTTTGATCGGAAAGAATTACTGCATAGTTTTTCGTCCGGATCATAGTAAGGGCTTTTTCCGGATCGTCAGTAGTGTCAACTGAAAAAGTATCCTGCAAAAGGGCCCCGAAGGTTTCGAGGACCTCAATGTCATCATCAACCAATAAAATTGGGTATTTTTGATAATCCAATTCACTATTCATAATTCATTGTTCCTTTTCTTTTGTTAGAAAAAGTGAGTTTACTATTCTAACAATCTTTTCGGCTCATTTGTTTGTCACTTTGTTTAAAAAAATTTATTATTTTAAATTTTTTGATAAAAATTATAAAGAGTATCATTGTTTTATTAATATATTCATAATTACAAAACGTTATCTAGAGTAAGGATTACTAAAATTTTTTTTCATATTTTAAAAAAGATATTCGACGGGTTATTTGTTTTTTATAAAAAGCTTTTTACTAAAGTGGTCGATAATTTATTTGTATAGAAATTTTTATTTGAAAATAATCGTTATCTAATTTAAAGATTTTTAACTGGTATAAGCTGAAAAGGGTTGAGCATGACTTTAGCAGACATTATCGAGGGCATAGGTCAATACATAGATTTAGAAAATTTAGCAGACTATATTACTGATGTTATGTATCAATTTTTTTCTAGTCCCATATCATTATTATTGTGGGATCAGAATAAGAAAGGTTTTTTTCTTCATTCACAGCGAGGTACGAAATTTCAGAAAAATTGTATTTTCGAACATGAAAGTGAAATTTTTCAGTGGCTTTCGGCTAATGGATCTAAAGTTTTAGTCCATGATAAGGTTTTCAATGAGGGGTGTCTTCAGAAGAAAAAATTACAGCAGGAATTACAAAATCTTAATGTTGAAGTTTGCCTTGCCCTTAGATCTGATAAAAATGAAATAGTCGGTTTATTGAATGTGGGCCCAAAAAAGAACAAGCAGGCTTATTCTGATAAGGAGTTGGATGCTTTAGAGCATATTGCTCATCAGGTCGCCTTAACTATCGATAAGATCAACATCTATACACGGATGGTTGGGGAACGTGTTTATGCAAATTTAGGGAAAATAGCCATTCAAATTGCTCACGATTTAAATAGCCCTCTTAATAACATTAGTGTTTTTTTTCAGCTTTTAGCTCAAAGTCCCGGGTGGAAGGATGCAGTTAGTTCGGATCTCTCGGATAAATTTTTCCCTATTGCGCAAAAAGAAATTAAAAGGGCTACAGCCATTATTAATAATCTGCTCATGTATGCTCGACCATTTAGATCAAAAACTGAACAGGTTAACGTGAATCAACTCCTGGATCAGATAGTATCGGAGATTTTTGCAGAGACAATCAAAAATAAGGCCATTCATATAATTCAAGAATATATTGCTGATGAGTTAATTATTCCAGGCGAATATGAACAACTGACCAGGGTATTTGTTAATTTGATTCAGAATGCCATAGAAGCAATGGAAAAGGCGAAAAAGAAAGAATTGATTATCCGGACTGAATTGGAAAAACAATGGGCGAAAATTCACATTATTGATACTGGCCAGGGAATTGCCGATGAAATCAAAGAAAATTTATTTACACCTTTTGCAAGCCATGGCAAGGAAAATGGTATTGGTTTAGGTTTGTCAATTGTCGAACGTCTTATTACTTTTCATGGCGGGGATATTCAAGTAAAAATTAATCAAGATCGCGGGGTATCCTTTATTGTTAGTTTGCCTTTGGAAAAGAGGATATGGCGCAGAAAATCAGTGGCCTCTGTGGAAGTATATCGGATACCTCAGAAAGAGTTGCTGTTGGCCCAGGATATCAGCGGGACCGGACTTCGTGTTTCCTCCCAAAAATATATTGCCTATGATTACTTATTTAAGCTATTAATCAATTTCCCCAATAATTCGTCGCCAATTCTTGCCTTAGGTAAGGTTGTTTGGATTAAAGAAATATTCGGTCGCCGGGGGCTACCCTATGATATTGGTATAGAATTTGTCGATATCAGCCGGGAGAACCGGGAACGAATTACAAAATGGATTGATTCAACAGAAGAAAGTGATCAATCCCAATTTGTTGAAAATAAGAAGAAAACATATCCAATGAAAATATGACATAGATTAAATATTTATAGAGAAAGACCATAACAATCAATAAGATAATAATAAGATAGCAGCCAATAATAAAATATATAAATATTCGGACAAAGGAGAAATAGTGGATCAAGATAATCGAGAACATACACGGATTTTAATTGTGGATGATCGTGAGGAAGATCGGGAAATATTAATCGGTATTTTAACAGATAGATATTGTGTATACCAGGTTTGGAATGGAGAAGAATGTTTAAAGGCCATTAGAAAATATCAACCCCATCTGGTATTGTTGGACATCAGCATGCCGGGGGCTATGGACGGCATTGAAACCCTTCGTCGAATTCGAGAGAAGGATAAGAGATTACCTGTTATTATAATCACCGGAGTGGGCACATATGAAAGGAATATAGAAACCTATCGTCTCGGGGCAAGTGATTTTATCGCTAAGCCATATGATGTGTCTAATATACGCGAACGTATCGAAAAGGTCCTTGTCCTTAGCGAACAGAAAAAATTGAATATTGAAGAGCATAGCTTGCAGAAAGCGGAAAAGGAGTTTTTCAAAAAAGAATACTTGAATATGATTCAAGCCCTGTGCGAGTTGATTGAACTTAAAAATCCCTATACCCGGAGGCATTCTCAAAAAGTAACGAAATATGCTGTGGAAATTGCTAAAGAAATGAGGCTTTCTCTTGAGGAAATTGGACAAGTGCATCAATCGGGATTGATTCATGATATTGGGAAGGTGGGAATAAGCGATGATATTCTCAATAAGCCCGGACGTCTTACTGATGAGGAATTTGCAGAAATTAAGAAGCACCCTATTATGGGAATCAAAGTGCTCAAACATCTGCGCCTGCTGCAACCGGAGATGAGTATAGTGGTACATCATCACGAGCGATGGGATGGAAATGGATATCCTAATAAATTACAAGGAAATAAGATACCCAGGGCTTCTCGAATTTTGGCAGTGGCGGATTCTTTTGATGCTATGGTTTCAACCCGGTCTTATCGAAATGCACAGCCCGTTGATTATGCAATATCTGAACTTCAGCGCTGCTCCGGCACACAATTTGATCCTGAAGTAGTGGAAGCTTTTTTGTCAGTTCTAGAAAAAAACCCTGATATTATTGAAATTGACCAACCCTTAGAATTGACGAGGCATTAGTTTTTTTATAGTAGGTAGACTTTTTTATTGAAGTTAGAAAAGGGGGAATAGCAATTCTTATTTTGACCCGGATTGGCAAAAACCCGATATTTTTTTAAATGAGAATCCCTGAAGGAAGGATTGTTATGGGTAATCAAGGATGGTATCAATTTTTTATAGGCCCACTTATTTTGATAACTGTTTTTATTATCTTCTCTACTCTTATTATTTTTTCTACGCCTGTTTTTTCCGAAAACTGGTCGGAATTTGAAATTATGAAGCTGCCTGATTTTTCTTTTGCCTTGGTTGAAATTGGAGAAGATGGTGCAAAACTAAAGCACTGTCCTCATCATGATGTGAACGGAAAGCTGGATATAGAGCAGCTTATTTATGTTTTAGGGACTTTTGAACTGGAAACATGGTATAAGAGGAAGAATAAAAAAGAAGCCAGAAAACATCTTGAAGACCACTATCAAAAATTTTTGAAGGAGACGCTTAAAGAACCAATTGTATCATCTCTCAATATCAATAAAGCGATGCTGAGCCAATTGGTTATACTTCCCAATGTCGGGCCGGTCATAGCTGTTAAAATTTTGGAATACCGGGAGCAGCAGGGGAAGTTTGAAAAGATTGAGGACATCAAAAAAGTGGGCGGCATTGGTCCAAGTACGTTTAATGCTATACGTCATTATATAAAGATTGATTAAGTCGTAAAAAGTTTCATTAACGTGTTATTTCGAACGAAAGTGAGAAATTCTCTACAATTACATTATCAAGAGAATACTATTTTTCCCCTAATCCGCAGAGCATATGATATTTGCCGATTTGCTCCAGATTGATAAATCCTAAAAAAGTCTCTCCATGCATTACCGGAATAAATCCGCCTTTGATCTCATTAATCATAGCATAAGCTTCTTCCAGGGGTTCAGTATCGGAGATGGTGATAAAATCTGTGCTCATAATTTCTTTGATGAGGGTTTCAGGAGAATCATCTCGCATTGAAGAAAGGAGCTTGTCTCGTGAAAGAATGCCGATGAGGCTGCTGTTTTGAATTACCGGGAAATCCATCTGTAGACTGTGACAGGCAATACTTATGGCCTGACTCAAGTGATCCTCAGGGGATAATTTTTCGTAATTAGTAATCATGGCCTGATTTACCGGGATTTTTTTCAGAGATCTTCGTAATATTGTCTCATGTTCCTCAGCTTCAGCCCCCATATAAATAAAGATGCCGATTAAGGCCAACCAGAAATTGTAAAAAATACCGAAAAAAACGAAAAAGACAGCAAAAATTTGTCCTATACTAACGGCTATATGGGTGGCTTGAAGATATTCCATACGCATAGCCAGAAGGGCTCGCAAAACCCTTCCTCCATCCATGGGGAAAGCAGGCAAAAGATTAAAGATTCCCAAGATCAGATTGATCCAAAAAAGATTTATCAGTAAATTTCCACTTAGCAGGGATGCTTGTTGAAGGGAAAAATTTAATTCAAACATACGAGCCACAATAAAAAAGAAAAAGGCCAGGCTTAGACTGATAAGGGGTCCAATGGCGGAAATAAAGAGTTCTTTTTGGGGCTCGTCAGGAATTTTTTCCATCTGAGAAACTCCGCCAATAGGAAGCAGAATAATATCTCGAACCCCGATGCCAAAATGTTGGGCCATTAAGCTGTGTCCAAGTTCATGTAATACCACGCAACCAAAAAGGAGAATCACTAATAGAATCCCTTGTATTCCTCCCCGGAGCCCCCCTTGCTGCCCAGTGACTAGACCTATGAATAAAAGGAGCAGCCAAAAGGTGATGTGTATCTTTAAGGGTATGCCGAAAAATTGTCCTATTTGAAAGGACCATTTCATGATAGCTCTCCTCTTTGATTTTCTATTTCCTTATTTTCTATTTTTTTTAATCGGTAGAATATGATTTAATATGTTACCGAATAAAATTAGGATAATGAACACTCAGAATGTGATGCGTTTGGAGAAAGCAATCTGTAGATTTTTAGAAAAATAATTTTATAATCGATATTTAGACAAAAGTAGCGCAGGGCTTTAGCCCTGCGCGACAATATGAAATTTACTGTTTGAAAATTTATAGTAATCACGATAAGGGGCAGGGGCAATAGGGATTTATGGATAATTATCGACAGTATAGTGTAAGTTCTAAAAAGAGTAAGCTTCGAGAAGTGATATTTTTTTTGGTTATCACCTTTATTTCTTTGGTTTTTCCCGCGCTTTTTTATAGCCTGGAATCTTCTTCTTTTATTATTTTGGCGCTTATCACCATTTTACGAAATTTGGGATTATCATTTTTAGTTTTTTGGTTTCTTAAAGTAAGGGGAGAACCATTCTCTAAAATTGGCTGGACAAGATATAAACTGAAAAAGTATTTTATATTGGGGATTGCCCTTTTCCCCCTTTTTTATTTTTCGGTCGGGGTTGTGCTGAAAGGTTTTACTCAACTTGGCTTAAGTCATCTGGAGGAGGTCCCCACTTCTCTCATGCCTCATGGAGCATGGCAAATTTTTTGGGGATGCTTGTTGGTATTGGTGGTAGCTTTTGCTGAAGAGATTATCTTTCGGGGATATTTACTGGTGCGAATTGAGGAAATAACAGAAAGCACTTCTATGGGAGTTTTACTCTCTACTCTGCTTTTTTCTTTAGGGCATGTGTATGAGGGGTCTGCCGGGATGGTGACTGTAGCTTATATCGGCTTTGTATTTTGTCGGCTTTTTTTATGGCAAAAAAGTCTGACTACAGTTATTGTCTTACATTTTTTTACCAATTTTGTCCCTGTTGCTGTAACTCCAATATTGGAGTCAATATCATTAATTTAAGCTCAAATCAGTGTTTATTCTTAGTAAAAACCACCGACAAGCTCGGGGCGGTAGTTTATTTGTCTTTTTAAGCATATTTACTGTTTTGTGTAAACTCCTGGAGAAATTTTTTCAATGTATCCAAATCGGTTTTTGGTAATTAGGTTTTCGTTTGTAAATATATATTGTATTTTTTTCATTTTTTACAGTATCAAAGATTTCTAAGCCGGGGTGTTTTTTAAATTTAGATTTAGAAGATAAAAAGAAGTTAGCCATAGGATGAAATTTGTGCCAGTTGATGGGTCTTTTTATTTTGACGTTTTTATAAATTTTTCTCACAGAGTAAAAGTTGTGGTAAAAACCAAAACCGGAACCACCATTTATTTCTTTTGGATTTATCCCCTTACTGATTAAAAGATTTCCTGCATCCCATAAATTTTCAGCCCTTGGGCATCTATTTTTTATTTTTACAATAAAGATGCTATAAATTATGAGGAAAATAATTAACCCCGTTTTTTTGAAATTTGTAATCCAACTAAATTTTATAAGAATAAAAAATATTACAAAGATAGCTAATGGGAAAATATATCTATCATATAAGAGTAATAGTATTACACTTGTTAAAAAATAAAAAATTCCACTGATATACATAAAATGACGAATTAATATTGTAGCTTCGGTTTGATTTTTTTCTGTAAAAAATTTTTTTAGTTTTTTCCAATGAAAATATTCAAAAATTCTTGATAAAATTAGCGCTGCACCAAAGGCGGTAAAAATAGTGAGGAGAACAGAAGCTGTTTTATTTTTGAGAATTTTGATGCCAAATAGTGAGGTTATATTACCTATGGAAAATATATTTGGTAAATAGGGCATCAATTTTTTAAACTGAAAAAAGACTATTATCGTCCCTAAAGAAGTGCAACTGATTGAAATGGCAAGTAAGAAAGGTCTTTTTAGGAATAAATCTTTCAAATAATCTTTTTTTATCAGGGCTCCTATCAAGATTATCATGAGCAAAGGTAAGGTATACAGGACTGAATAATGAAGGCTGTAGAGTAAGTCCTTCAGTAAAGTTAAGGAAAGATAAAGCGGGTTGGTCAACCTCTTTAAATGTTGAAGACGGATTGCATAATCTCCTTGGGTGGTGCTCAGAAGATAAAATGTTGCTGTTGCTATGAGCGGAATAACAGATGATAAGAAAAAATGATAGAAATAATCCTTGAATTGTTGTCTTTTAATCATGAGGAAAGCTATTAAAGCAATAGGGAGGAAAATACTATGTTGTCTTGTAAAAATTGCAATCGTTGTAAATACGCTGCCAAGATAAAGATAGCCGACTTTGCTTGATTTTAAAGCGGCTACATAAAGGTTGAGGGCAATAAGTATATATAATAAAAAGAAAGGTTCTGTTATATACCAGTCTATAAATCGGAGTGTTAATGGATTAATAAACAGAGATAGGGAGCCGATGAGTGCTAAATATCTCTCGATTCCGGTTTGTAGCAAAAGGAAATAAAAAGAGATGATACAGAAAAAAACAGTGAAATATACTGATCTGTGAAGTGTTTTTAAACTATAACCAAAAATGGTACTAAATACATACCCTATAACAAGTTGTCCAATAGATAAGGCTGCCTGGTTTTTAAGATCAAGTTCATGATTTTCATACAAAATTTTGGTCTTAAAAGCATAAGTGCCTTCATCACCATTAACGAAATTATATTTTGAAGATATAATAAAATAAGAGCCTAAAATGAAAAGGAAAATAATAAAAATATCAATAAAGATTTTTTGACGGCTATTATTGGGAATAGTTTTTTTTTTCATTATTGTTCATTCATACTAAAACTGAGGCCTGTGCTTGTCTATAGTTGGCTATGGTATAGAGCACAATCAGAAGTTCAATATTTATATAATTATATATGAATATGATAAGTTTTTCAAGAAATTTATAATTGTTTTGTTTTGTTTTGGGTCAGTCAAATAAATGCATTCGAGAACGTTACAATATATTGCTTTACATTTATCATAAAAAATAGTAAAAAAATTATAAAAGTTTAGGAACTATTAATTCACATTAGAACATAACCTTTATTATTTTTATTATGAAAGGGATAAAACCATCAAGGCAGCCCATAAAAGTTGGGCAAAAGAAATGACTCAAAAAAAAGATGCCTACAGTAAAAAATATGAGTGATCCTAACCCGGACAAGCCGGAACCAAAAAGGTTTATAAAAATTTCATAAAAGTGTAATATTAATCTCCATAGCACAAATTAACAATAATGTGGAGTCAAAATTATGCTTTTAACAGATCAACATTCTGAGAACATAGCTGGGATAATTTCTTGCTATGATCGTATTGTCATCCAGGGAACACTTCCAGGATTTTGTTTTGCGCAAGGAATGGCAAGTTATTTGACTATAAATGGTATCCGTATTTTCGATTATCCTCACTTTGCTGAACCTTTACGCGATGCACTTCGCAAAAACGCTGAACAAATTGCAAAGGAAAACGATTTGGAAATAGAATTCATCCGTAAAAAAAATCTTCGCAAAGAAGATCGGATTCGAAGTGTTTTGAATGAACGTGGTGAACATCCTGGACTTGTTCACATTTTTTCAGCAATGGAAACTTGTCAATCCTATAAGCCATGGCATGACAAAAAAACTCATAAAACCTATCTCAAACCTACTCAAGGTAAATGCTTGCACTACTATTTTTATTTCATCGATCAACAGTTAGGGCTGTGTTATGTTCGTGTCCCTACATGGTGTCCATTCCGCCTCCAGATATATTTCAACGGGCATAGCTGGCTGGCTTCGTCTTTAAAAAGTGAGGGTAACAATTTCACCTCCATGGATAACGCCTTTATACACATTGATGATTTTATTAAAGCTCAAACAGTAGCTAATAGCTTGAGTGTTGATATTCTTCATAAAAAATTCGACCATTTTGCTAAATTGTACTGCCCTATTATCGAACAATTTGAACTATGCTATCACTGGAGCATAATGCAGGTTGAATATGCAACGGATATTATTTTCAAATGCCAACAAGATTTACAAACAATTTATAGTAATCTGATACGTACTGCCATTCATACTGTTAAACCTGATAATATCGCCACGTTCCTGGGCAGAAAACTTCATGGCAACTACCAGGATGAAATGGGTAACAATTTTAATACAAGGATTATGGGAACCAGGATTAAACACCGGATGGGTCCGGTTTCAATTAAAATGTATGATAAATTTGGGTTAATCCTCCGAATAGAAACTACAGTCAATGATGTTTCCTTTTTTAAGCACTACAGTAAGGTAGAACATCGGGATGGCACCTATACCAAAAAGCTTGCGCATATAAAAAAGGGTATTTATAGCCTCTCTGCCCTTCGACAACTCCTCTTTGCGGCTAATCGCCGATACCTGCAGTTTATCTCTGCTATTGAAGATGTAAGCAGTGGAGTCAACAAGCTGAACAAAATCACAAAGGCAATTGTTGAAAATAATCGATCCTATAAAGGCTTTCACTTCCTCATCAATGATGATCATATGCTGTTTGAGACCATGGCAAGTGGAGAATTCAATATCAGTGGTTTTCAAAATAAACACCTTCGGCAAAAGCTCTCAGGAAAAACCAGTTCTCAAATCTCTTGGCTATTAAAAAGACTTCATATACATGGCCTAATTAGAAAAATTGCTGGTACCTACAAATATTACATATCAAAGCTTGGTATGCAGGTAATAACTATGGCACTAAAACTCAACCAATTTTTTATCATCCCGGAATTAGCGAAATAGTAAAACTTTTACAAAACGAATTTTCTATCATAAAAAACACGAAAATCAGAACTAAGTACCTAAGTACCTAAGTACCTAAGTACCTAAGTACCTAAGTACCTAAGTACCTAAGTACCTAAGTACCTAAAGCGGTAGATTTATCCTTAGTTAGCCGGAAAAAATAGATAAAAATTAATTAATTTGGGCTATCACTCCCAATAGTTTCCTCTAATTATTTAAATATTAATGCATTTTACAAAGATACAATTAAATGGTAAATAAATTTATAAAAATCAATACGTTTTAGATAACTTACGGTAGTGCAGCGGTAAAGCGGATACCTTAATAATTTAAAATAAAATAATTATTTGATAAATTTTTATATAAACTTAATATAATTTAGAATTAAAAATACCTATGTTACTCGATTTAGTAATAGTAATGCCTGTTTATAATGAAGAAGCATGTATCGTTCCTGTAGCCAAATCTTGGTATTCTGTATTGTCTCATCTTAATATTAATTTTTTGATAATGATATTAAATGATGGATCAACTGATAGTACATCTGAAGCATTGGCAGTTTTTAAAAATAATAAATGTATTGAAGTTATCAATAAAAAAAATGGTGGTCACGGTCCGACAATCCTAATGGGTTATCGAAAGGCCATACAACTTTCGAAGTGGGTTTTTCAATGCGACAGCGATAATGAGATGAAAGCTGACTATTTTTCCATTCTTTGGGAAAAAAGAGCAAAATTCGATGCTCTTTTTGGGTTAAGAAAAGGACGAAATCAAAATATAAGCCGAAAGTTTATCAGTGCCTTCTCTCGCATTACTATAAATATGTTGTTTGGCAAAGGCGTTACTGACGTGAACACTCCCTTCCGACTGATTCGCACAAATATTTTAAAACAAATTGTGGGCCAAATTCCAGATGATACTTTTGCACCTAATATCATAATTTCCGGTGTGTTGTCAAAGACACGATTACGTATTTATGAACATCCTGTTCCCCATGTGACGCGTAAGACTGGAGAGGTATCCATTGTTAAATTGAAACTTTGGCGATTTGTTGTAAAATCGTTTTGGCAAACATTATTTTGTCGCCCAGTTATTAATTCTATAAATAAATGATCAAATTACCTGCTTAAAGAGATAAATTAGAAAGGTAAACAATGAAATTCAATTATCTTATTGTAGGCGCAGGATTTTTTGGAAGTGTATTAGCTGAGCGAATAGCTAATGAATTAAACTCTAAAGTCTTAGTGATTGACAAAAATTCTCATATTGGTGGTAATTGTTATTCTGAATTAGATGAAAAGAGTGGTATTGAGTTTCATAGATATGGTACACATATATTTCATACTTCATCGAAAAAAGTATGGGATTATATTACACGGTTTACTGAATTCAACAGTTATCACCACCAGGTTTTGACAACTCATAAAAACAAAGTTTATCAAATGCCAATTAACCTTGAGACCATCAATTCATTTTATAACCTTAATCTTAACCCTTATGATGCTAAAGAATTCCTAAAAAAGGAAATTGAAAAAGAAGGTATTAAAGACCCCAAAAACCTTGAAGAGAAAGCAATCTCTTTGATTGGACGATCACTTTACGAAGCCTTGATAAAAAGTTATACCTTCAAACAATGGGGAAAGGATCCCAAAGAATTACCACCGAGCATTATTACCCGTTTACCCTTAAGGTATAATTACAGAGAAGATTACTTTGTGGATGCCAGATGGCAGGGTATACCATTAGAGGGCTATACAAAAGTATTTGAGAGGATGCTGAACTCACCTAATATTCACGTAGAGTTAAACTGTGATTACTTTAAATACCGCAACGATTTCAATGTTAGAGAAAAAATAATTTATACAGGCCCTATAGATCAATATTTTGATTACATATACGGCAATTTGGAATGGAGAACTGTTAAATTCCAAAAGGAACTTATTGAAATAGAAGATTATCAGGGAACATCTGTGATGAATTATGGTGATATTGAAGTACCATATACTAGAATTCATGAACCCAGACATTTGCATCCAGAAAGAAGATATACAAAACAAAAAACAGTAATTTTTTATGAAAAATCCGAATACGATCCAATCAACCCTTATTATCCTATCAACACTGAGAGAAATCATACACTTTTCAACCAATATAAAGAACTTATGCAGAAAGAAAACAAAGTTATCATAGGCGGTCGTCTTGGAGATTATGCTTATTATGATATGGATAAAACTATCTTAGCCGCTTTAAAATGCTACGAAGATAAGATTTGCAAAAAAAATAGATAGAGGGAAAAGTGTTCTGGTTCTGATAATGTTTACTTTACTAATTTTAATGATATTACTCCCAAATGGTATCAAAATTCCAAACAGAGATTCTGGAGCGTTTTTATACATTGGTCAAAGAATTTTAAAAGGTGATATCCCTTATCGTGACATATGGGACCATAAGCCGCCATGCATTTTTTTTATTAATGCGCTCGGTCTCTTTATCGGAAGAGGTGCTATTTGGGGTGTATGGTTCGCAAGTGGTTGAAAGCCGGAATCCTTGAGGAAGATGCGCGGGTTGATTATCCTGTCACCGGAACCCCTCAAGGCGGAATTGTTTCGGCAGTATTGGCAAACATTTACTTACACTTCGTGCTTGATAAGTGGTTTGAGCAAGTGATCAAAGCAAATTGTCGTTGTGATGTGATGATGATGCGGTTTGCTGATGGTTTCATCTGCTGCTTTCAATACCATCATGAAGCTCAACGGTTCTACAACGTTCTAGGCAAACGATTAGAGAAATTTAAACTTGAACTGTCGAAGGAGAAGACACAAATCATCAAGTTTACGCGTTTTGAGATTGAAAACAATAAATCTTTTACCTCTCTGGGGTTTGAATTTCGCTGGGGCCGGGGCAGAACCGGTAAACCTTTGGTCACGATGCGAACATCGAAGAAGAAATTTCGTTTGGCTATAGCAGCAATCCTCACCTGGATCAAGGCGGAATGCAGCAAACTTGGAACAAGTGCTCTTTTCACAAAGCTAAGGCAGAAACTCCAAGGACACTGGAACTACTATGGTGTGTGCGGTAACTACGAGATGTTGAGGCAATTTTATCATCAGGTCTGTGAGATCATGTACAAGTGGTTGAATCGGCGAAGTCAGCGTAA
>DAOURK010000225.1 GCA_030625085.1 Pseudomonadota bacterium | reverse complement strand
AGAAATACGAGAATAAGGTATCAAAAAATTAACGAAATGTCCCGCATAAAATAATGAATATGAAAAATTTATACAAAAGTAATCCTGTAATCTTTCTTATAACCAAGAATTACAGTATTTATTTTGGAAAGATGTCTAATTATTCGGTAATATTTTTCAAATAAATTGCGAAACAAGTTTCGGCATAAATTGATAATTCAAGACCCCAAAAATTACGATTTGATTTCTAGAGTAATTTTTTTTACTATATAATTTATTACCGGTGCCACTATATTTATTAATAATTAATAAGCAGGCGGGATTAAAGCAAGCTGAAAAGGGCAGGGAAGGGATATATTCAATGAAGAAAAACTTTTTTCCAAAAATGGGGAAGGAAAAGCCCTCTTTTAAGAAATCAAAGGGAAGGATCCCCTCCGAAAGTTGGGAGGAAAGGTCCTTTTTTAGGAAATCAAAGGAGAGGACTTCCTCCGAAAGCTGGAAGGAACGGCTTTCTTCTGATAGCCGGATGATAGCCTCACTCTACGATCGGAGGGCCAAGTATTATGATGCCTTGGTCCATATTCTCTCCTTGAATATGGATGTACATTACAGGAAGATGGCCATACAAAGGCTTCACCTTCAATCGGGTGATCGGGTGCTGGACCTTGGGTGCGGCACCGGTCTTGATCTTCCTCTTCTTTCCCAAAGGGTTGGTCCCAAAGGATGGGTGGCGGGGTATGATCTCAGTTGCGGGATGTTGCATAGAGCTTACCAGCGAATCGATTGCCGGAAATATAGCAATATTACTCTTGTCCGGGGCAATGCGGCGGAGCTTCCCTTTAAAGATAAAAGCTTTAATTCTCTCTTTTGCAATTATTTACTCAGCACGGTGCCTGCCATAAGAGTCATTGAAGAAGCTTTTCGAGTGGCCAGACCAGGGGCAACCATGGTTTTTGTCGATGACCGGCTTCCTTCCGGTTGGTTTGCTTCTCCTGTGAAAGCCATGTGGGAATTTTTACAAGGGGGGTATTTCAATTGCGCTCTTCCGGGGATTGATGTCCTGAGGAATCGTCTTTCCTCTGTTAAGATAACCAACCATCATGCAGGATTGATTTTTCTTCTTTCGGGTATACTCAACGATTCTGACATATACCTTAAATAAACGATCATGAAGGAGTTGTTCACCCCCGAGATAAAAATTTTATATTCGGGGGTCACCCCCTTTTTTTGCTTTTTTTGAAAAGCAGCACTATAAATAAATAATTGCTTGAGTTATTGATAAAAGTTTCGGTATTATATATAGTGCAGTCGCTTCTTTTTATATTTTAGAAGAAGAAGATTGATAAATTATTACGGCCCTAATCTTTGCCCAAATGTCGACAGCTTTTCATGAAAGGGATGTTAGGCATCTTCAGGCCATGGGGTTCACTATGCAAAAAATAAATCTGCCCCCTTTTTTTAAAAAAATTATTATCTGGATTCTTTTAGCCGAATCAGCGCTCATTCTCTCTACACGATTAGGGGCCTTTCTTCATGAATTTGTAGGCCACGGTCTTATGGCCGAATTTTTTGGCGGAACATTTGAGGCTTTCCGGATAACCTTGTTTGCCGGCGGCAAAGCACATTTTTATGGAAGTTTTAATGAAACGGCTTCCCTTTGTGTTTCTATGGGCGGAATAGCAGTAAATCTCGTTATTGGAATATTGGCGCTGCTGGTTATTCAAAAACGCAAACTCTCTTTTTCTTTTATCCTTTTCGGGATTTTTTTGGCAGCAGTGAGTATTTTAAGCCAGGTGCAATATCTGATTCTTGGGGCCTATTATCACTATGGCGATCCGCTTTGTCTGGTTAAATATCCCGCTGCCTTATTCTTGGCCTGGACCGGAGGGTTATTGGTTTTGGCCGGATTTTCTCTGTATATTATGCGCCTTTTTTTTCGTTTTCAAAATACCTATTTCCCTTCCTCACATATATTTAACAGGGCTGTAATTACCCTTTTCATTTTGGGAATACCTATTCTTATATATGCGGGTTTTTACCAGTGTTCAAAAACGCCTCTCGGCTCTACAAAGGCCATCCAGGTGGCTCAACTTCGCGCGCAGAAAGAAGCCGAGAGGATTAAAGCTGAAACAAAATCCGAGAAAAGCATTGAGGAGATCATAAAAGAGATAGAGCCTTATCCGATTTTGCCTTGGATTCTGGCTGTTTATTTTTTAACATCTCTTTTGGCTTTTTTATATCCTGCCAAAAAAAGTAAGGTTGAATATTCCCCGCCCTTGCCCCATTCATTCCTTTATCCTTTGCCCTGGATAATTGTCTCCATTTCTGTGCTGGGTTTGATAGCCCTTTTATGGTAAAAGCAAGGCATACTTTAACAAAGGGAAATTCGTTACACCTTTGATAACCCTTTTATGGTAGAAGGGGTAAAAGCAGGGCGAGACCATAACTGATAAAAAAATAACCGCCAATATTTTAAACTTTGCTCTTCTTTGTTTTTGTGAATTGCTGATAGCCTCAGCAAGGTTTTCACAAAGTTTAAAACACTGACGGTTTATACATATTTATTATATCATCTAATGAGAATAAGTACAAAATAAAAGCATCAGCAACAGCGATTTTTATATTGATCTGTCAGTTTTAAAATGCATACGTTAGCTCAGGGGTAAAGCCCTGCACTACATAAAAAGGCTGAAATTGGTTGTTTAGCAAGGTTAAAGCCCTGCGCTACAGAAAAATGTTAAATATAAAAAAATGTTAAATACAGAAAAATGTTGAAATGAGAATGGGTGATAAAAACCATGTTTTTTTAGTCCTGGGTGATGCGGAGTACCTCTTCAATGGTAGACAGCCCCTTTTTTATTTTGCCGATCCCATCTTCTCGTAAGGTTATCATACCACCGGCCTGGGCTGCTCTTTTTATTTCTTCGCTGGATTTTCTCGCATCAGTTAGATGACGTACATTATCATCCATTGTCATTAATTCAAAAATAGCCATTCTTCCCTTATATCCCATATTCATACAATGAGTACAACCCTTTCCCATATAAAAATCAATGTCTTCATTTTCACTTATGCCAATTTCACGCAATGATTCTTTAGTGGGAGTATATTTTGTTTTACATTTTGGGCATATGCCTCTAATTAACCTTTGGGCCAATATTCCTATAAGAGAAGAGGAAATTAAAAAAGGCTCAACTCCCATATCAACCAGACGGGTTATTGATCCCGGGGCATCGTTGGTATGAAGGGTTGAGAAAACCAGATGGCCGGTTAAAGAGGCTTGAACGGCAATTTCAGCCGTCTCATAATCCCTGATTTCACCGATCATAATGATATCAGGGTCTTGTCGCAATATTGATCGTAAGCCGTTGGCAAAAGTCAGATTTACTTTGGGATTTACCTGAACCTGGCGGATGCCCGCAAGCCTGTATTCAACAGGGTCTTCGACAGTAATTAAGTTTTTATCAATGGTATTTATTTTATCCAGGGAGGCATAAAGAGTAGTGGTCTTACCACTTCCTGTCGGTCCGGTAACCAATATGATGCCGTGTGATTTGCTAATTAATTTATGAAACATGACCAGGTTTTCCTTGGAAAAACCAACATCCTCTAAAGGAACAAGAGCAGATGATGAATCTAAAAGGCGCAAAACAATGTTTTCTCCATATATAGTGGGTAGACTTGATACACGAAAGTCAATCTCTTTATTCCCTGCTTTTATATTAAATCTGCCGTCTTGAGGGACCCTTCTTTCTGCAATATCAAGATTAGCTAATATTTTCAGTCGTGAAATTATGCCGGCTTGCAGGTATTTAGGGGCTGAAGGTATTTTGTACAGCATGCCGTCAACCCTTAACCTGGTTATAAGCTCGTCTTTTTCAGGTTCTATATGGATATCGCTTGCTCCCTCTTTAATGGCTTTTGAAATAGTGAGATTTACTAATTTTATAACTATAGGCTCTTTAATAATCTCTTCCAGTTTTTCAAGATCCATTTCTTCGCCCTCTTTGAGGCCAAGGGCGTCACTGCTAATAATTTCAACCACTTCCTCAATAGTGCCTTTAGTGCCATAATATTCATCCAAAGCAGCTTCTATTTCGTCCTTAGTGGCAATGGCAGGCTCTATAATGAAATTGGTCTTCATCCTTAATTCATCCAGGGCAAATACATTCCACGGATCAACCATAGCGCATGTAAGCCTGTCACCTATCTTAAGGACAGGAATGAGTAAATATTTCCTGGCCAGGTCTTCCGGGATCAATTGAATTATTTTGGAATTTATTACATAGTTATTAAGTTCTATTCGGGGAAGATCGAAATTTTTACTTATAAAGTTTACTATCTCTTCTTCGGGAATTAAGCCCATACTAACCAGCACCTTGCCTAATCGTTGGCCAGTGCTTTTTTCCTGGGTCTGTGCCTCTTTAAGTTGTTCAGGCGTTATTTTACCCTCTTCGACCAGGCTTTCTCCTGAAGTTTTTTTTTGCGCCATAGTTAATTTTTTGGTAGAGCTTAAGATGTAGTGGTAATAGTTAAGTGGTTTCAATTTCCAATGTAGCGTTATAATGGCAGCAGTTCTAATTTTAACATTTTTTAAGCAATCAGGATAAGATTCCCCCAATTTTTTTGAACTATTGAGGGTGACTTTAGATAAAAATTAGATAAAGGGCTTCCTTATGTCTGTATGAGGATGACATTTTGGAAGG
>DAOURK010000236.1 GCA_030625085.1 Pseudomonadota bacterium | reverse complement strand
TCCTCCAGGCTACAATTAATTTGAATCATAATATATACCCTCTGAATAAATAATAAATTTATAAATATTCAAAGTAGTATACATATAAATGAGACATTTGTTCTTAAAAAAATTATAATATAGAAAAAATCTCAAATTATGGCCTTGCCAAGTATATATACAATCGAACCGTAAATTTAGTTACAAAAAAGAGTAAATATCCTCCTATTATTAGACAGAGAAGTCAAGAAAATTAATAAATATGACAGCAAATATACACCTTTTATGTGCTTTAGAGGGCAGATAGTCATGATTATAAAAAATAACCGATATATTTTTACCACAAAAAGATATCTTCAATTTGTCTCTTTTTTTAAAAACAGAAACATAGCTATTATTGAATAAACTATTGTTAACCAGTTTAAAAATAAACGCTCATGAACGAGTTGTTCACCCCCGAGGATGAAAATATTGACTTTTTCAGTAAAGTCTATTTTTCAAAATGCATTTTCATGGTAAACAATAACATGTGGTGGGTAATTTTAATCATTTTTGCCACAATTATCCTTTATTTCCTAATATGGCCGGTGCCAATCGATCCTATCGCCTGGGAATCTCCATCTAATACAGGATATATTGGAAAATTGTCGTCTAATAATCGACTGAAAGCCCTTAAATTTTTTCCAATTGGGCATAATCACGGGCCGGAGGACATTGCAATTGATGCCAAAGGTTTCATTTATACTTCAACTCATGCCGAAAACATAGTTCGTTTGCAGCCAAATGGTTCCAACCCGGAAAATTGGGCCAATACTGGAGGTCGACCCCTTGGCATTGAATTTGACCATGAAGGCAACTTGATTGTTGCTGATGCTTATAGGGGCCTTTTATCTATTACCCCGGGTGGTGAGATTATTGAATTAGCTACCATGGCTGATGGAGTGCCCATACGATATGCCAACAACTTAGATGTGGCCCTGGATGGGAAAATATATTTCACCGACTCTTCAACCAAATTTGGCGCTGAAGAATGGGGAGGAACTTATGAAGCAAGTCTACTAGACATTATTGAACATGGAGCTCATGGGCGATTGCTTGTCTATGATCCATCTGCCGGGGAAGTAAAGACTCTGTTGAGAGGATTAAATTTTCCTAACGGAGTCGCAGTCAGTCATGATCAAACCTTTATTTTGGTGAATGAAACCGGCAGTTATAAGATAATGCGTTACTGGATTGACGGCCTAAAGAGAGGGCAGGGCGAAGTTTTTATTAACGAATTGCCATCATTTCCGGACAATATATCAAGAGGGCTTTGTGGTCGTTTTTGGGTGGCGCTGATTTCACCACGTAATCCTGTTCTTGATAAATTCGCCAGAAATCCATTTATGAGAAAAGTAGTCCAGCGCCTGCCATTATTTTTAAGGCCTAAGGCTGCTTCATATGGGCATATTATTGCCATTGACGGGGAGGGGAACATCTTAGAAGACTTGCAAGACCCTCATGGAAAATATCCAATGAATACCAGTGTCATTGAAACGAAAGATTATTTATACATTGGTAGCTTGGTTGCGCCTTTTTTGGCTCGTTTATCTGAAAAAAGAAGCGGCCTTTTACTTTGACAATTTTTATCTTATTATCTCATGGATTTTATCTACAATGGTAAGGGGATCTATAGGTTTTTCAAAATATCCGTTGCAGCCTGAAGCAACAGCTTTCTCCCGATCACCAACCATAGCGTATGAAGTAATGGCAATAATGGGTATATGGTTGATCATTTTGGAATTTTTAATTCTTTTTGTTACCTCATAGCCGTCTATTCCCGGAAGATCAATATCTACAATAATAAAGAAAGGTTTTTCTTTTTGAGCAAGCTCAACTCCTTTCTCGCCAGTTTCTGCAGCCACAACCTGATAACCATTTCTTTGAAGAGCATAAGTTATCAGCTTCAGATTGTTTTCATTGTCTTCAATTACTAAAACCTTTTTCATACAAAATTTCTTTTATTGTTTCGATACATTTTTTACTTCTCCATTGTATTTTATCCTTACAGGAATTTTTATAGTAAACGTGCTGCCCACACCATAATCACTCTTTACCGATATTTCACCCTTCAGAATTTCGGTAACAAGTTTCTTGGTGAGATAGAGGCCAAGGCCAGTTCCCGGTACCTTTTTCCTGAAAGGCGATTCAATCCGACTAAAGGAAAAAAATAATTTGGGCAGGTCTTCCTGCTTAATGCCAGACCCGGTATCAGTAACAGAGATCTGAGCACATGGAGGGGTTTGGCTACATTCCACAATTCGTGCATCCAGGCAAACGTATCCCTCTTCAGTAAATTTGGCAGCATTACTGATAAGGTTCAGCAAGCATTGAAGGAGCCTCCTTTTGTCCGTATGCATCATATGATGAGCAGATTCTACCTTCAGTTCCAGGTTTTTTTGATTTACCTGTTTGGAAAGAAAAGTGGCCGCCTCTGAGATGACTTCATGCAGGTCAAAATCCTTTATAAAGGGCTCGATCTGGCCTGCTTCAATCTTTGAAACATCGATTACATCATTGATCAGCGCAAGAAGATGTTGACCAGACCTGAGCACAATGGATAAGTTTTTCTTCTGCTCATCATTAAGGTGGCCCATCCATTCATCAAGAAGGATGCTGGAAAATCCTATAACAGAGTTAAGGGGTGTCCTCAGTTCATGGCTCATAGAGGCAATAAACATGGACTTGAGGCGATCAAGCTCCTGGAGGCGCAGATTAGCCTGAGTAAGCTCTTTGGTTCGTTCTGCCACCTTGGCTTCCAGATCGTCCCGAGCCCTTCGCAATTCCTCCTCCACTCGCTTGCGCTCAGTAATATCAACTCCTGAACTTAAGAAGCCGGTGATATTCCCTTCATCATCTCTCAAAAGGGTTTGATGGAGGGCAAAAATTCTCTCCTGGCCGCTTTTAGTCAAAACAGGCCTTTCAATATATTCAGCTAGTTCCATCTTGCCGGTAAAGACTTTATTCGCTCTGTTTTTTATCTCCTTTTTCAATCTTTCCGGGGCAAGAATATCGACCTTCCGGCCAATAATTTCTTCTAATTGGTATTCTAAGATCTCGCACCCCTTTTTGTTCATAAGAGCAATCCTTTGATCTGTATTGATAATGGCAAATATTACTTCTGCGATATCAAGATACTTCTGGGTCATGTCTCTTTCTTTTCGTAAGGCCTTTTCTGCACGCTTACGTTCAGTAACGTCGCGCACAATGGCTTGCAAAAACATCTGACCCGATAGCTCTGTACGATTCAGAGAAATTTCAGCATCAAATGGCGTGCCATCGTAACGGATATGACGCCAATCAAAGTGTTGGGGCACACCTTGAAGGGCCAGAGTGATTATTTCCTGTGCTTTTTCCTTTGAATTGTGGCCGTCCGGCTGTATTGCGGGTGAGAAGCGAAAAGGGGTTTGACCCAATAACTGTTCCCTTGTACAACCAAAAATCTCCAAAGTCCAAAACTCAGTAAATTAGGCTTTTTGAGCTAATATCAATCGCAAATAATTTGCTCGTTTCCATAAAATTAAATTTTTATGATCTTGTTATCAAAATCTGATATCGTCAGTTACTTTTGATAATAAAGAGAAAATCGTCT
>DAOURK010000080.1 GCA_030625085.1 Pseudomonadota bacterium | reverse complement strand
ACCTCCATTTACTTTTATGCTGTCAAGAGCAAAGATTGGTTTGATCAGTTCATTATGATCTCTTTGTAATTATCAAACTCCTTCCAATAGTTCAAATATATCTTCCCGGGAAAGTAAAATATCGATTTTGCTAAAAATGGCGTTTCCGATTTATTGCAGACACTTTACAGTTTCCCGGGCCAATAACCCAAATACTACACTTATGACCCGGGTCACACAAATATGGTTTCTCCAAATATGGTTTCTCCAAATACTACACTTATGACCCGGGTCATACAAATATGGTTTACCAAAATGCTACACTTATGACACGTGTCATAAATATGGTTTCTCCAAATACTACATATTATTCGTAATAAATATGCTTTGCCTAAATACTACACTTATGACTCGAGTCATAAATATGGGTGTGCCGGTTGCGGAGCAGTGAGCTTTGATAATGGTGAAAATAAAATAAGCCCCTTCACTTCATAGGTGGGTGAGAAAGTCAAGGCAGTTATTTTAAACGGAAAATAAGCTCAATCGGAGTCATCCTCATCAGCACTATCAAATCCCAACGCCGGCACCCTCATCGAGATACCAAGTTGCTTGAACAGTTCAGCCTCTGGGTCTGTTCTTTTATCTAATTTTGCCAAACGCCAATCGTATTCAACAAGCTTCCTTAGTTCCTCCCTTAATGCAGCCTTCAATCCGGTGGCATCTATCTCTGCGCCCTTTTCAGCTTCCAAAAAAGATGCAACAGCAGGAAAGGCCTGCTTTATAATGTCATGCTTCATCTCGCTGCCGGTATCTCCCGCGGGCTGAGACAATGAGAGTTCAATACCTGATTCAGCTAGTTCTTCCACCCCTTCAATATCAATTTCGTCCATAGACATGGGTCGTTTTTTTTCGCCTAACAGTGGTACAAACTTTACAGGAATATCAAAGTCGATCCAGATTGGCCCTTGATACTCGCTCCAGGTGCAACCTCCCGGATCACCCACCTCGTCTAACTTATCAATTAGATCTTCTTCGCTTTGGGCCTTAATCAGGGAGGCACATAATTGGGGCCAGCGAACAATGTATATAGGCATATTCTCTCCTTATATATCGTACTCATTCTCTCATTATGTTTAATACTAACCAAGGTAAAGTATTAATAATATCGCTCATTGGTTAGTGCAGGATGTTGTTTTTAAAGACTTTTTTTGATGTTTATATATTTAACTTTTCATGCCTTTAACAGTTAGTTCTTAATACGTTGGATATGTTTGTGCCTTTATGGGTTATTTCCGAAATACCAGCGGATTACATTTAGCACAGAAATACTTATCTCCCTGCACCGAATATCCGTCTTCGCCAAGTATTATAATCGAATTACACTTCGAACATCTCGTTGGTTCATAGTCTGGCGGGTTCTCTAGTTTTTCAAAATTGTATTCGTTTGTGCCATAATAAACATACATTTCTGTTTTAATATCTTCTTTACATTTTGGGCATGTCTTCCAATCGCCTGAATGTTCCTCGGTATAATGATAACCGCACAATGTGTATCGTCTATGATTCCTATAACAGCTATTTGCGGCATATGAAAACAGAACATATTGATCTTCATCATCACAAATCCATTGGTCACAACATGCTGTTTTTGTTAATTTTTTTCTTTTCCCACACAATCCACACTTTGGAGAATCTATGGCCTTTTTCTTCTCTTTATTTATGGCTTTCTTTTGCTTTCTCATAATTTACCTCCTAACCCGGACAAGCCGGAACCAAAAAAGTTTTGAAATTTTTATCATAAAAATCACAAAATTAAGAACTAAGTGCCTAAAACTATGTGCGGCCCGCACTGGCTCCCTTTACTCTTTTTCGGCCTGTCCGTATGACTTTTGCTTTTAATGTCTTTAGTCTTTGGTGTCTTTAGTCTTTGGTATTTTTTGACTTTGTTAGACATTTTTTTATTTTTACTCTGTTATCTTAAATGTGTGACCTGCCCCCATTCCTTCTATCAATAAGGAATCGCTGTAGTAACATGTTCCAGACATTCATCTATAGTCATTTTAAATGTTGGCCACCATTGTCCTGTATGCCTCATATAACTGTATTGAAATTTTTCATCGCCAAGATATTCCAACTTTACAAACTTATTTTCAAAAAATGATGGATAGGAATTCGGACGACATTGATATTTAACACAAAAATAAAAACAATTCCTATACCATTTTGTATATATATCAACGATATGATTGTGTGTCTGTTTTTCGGGAACAGGTTTTAAATATTCTGGTTTGAATATCTTTTCCACAATCTCGTCGCCCTTCTTTTTCAGATATTGCTTCATTTCTTCTGATACTTTGAACTTAGTTTTTGTAGGTTTCGGCGGATTATATATCCACGTTTTTTTTCGAGTTGCCATATTTTATCCTATTATTATGTTCCCCTACCTAATGGGGGGTTGCGAACTTCTAGACGATTTTGATTCTATCTTTTTGATAATGATGGTCCAATATCTTATCTTAAGGTTTGATCCATTCATTATGATCTCTTTGCAATTATCAAACTCCTTCCAATAGTTCAAATGTATCTTCCTGGGAAAGTAAAATATCGATTTCGCTAAAAATGGCGTTTCCGATTTATTGCAGACACTTTACAGTTTCCCGGGCCAATAACCCAAATACTACACTTGTGACCCGGGTCACACAAATATGGTTTCTCCAAATGCTACACTTATAACACGTGTTATAAATATGGTTCCTCCAAATACTACATATTGTTCATAATATAAATACTTTACCAAAATGCTACACTTATGACTCGCTTAATAAATTTGGTTGGGGGTAGCGAGGCTGCCACGTCTGATATTCCTTAAACTTCGCTGCTGGAAGGAGAAGCGCAGTAACTTACGTGTACCCTTGCCTATGTGTAATCAATCTTTTCATAAATAATGGCCTTGGGGGTTTCCCTGGTTATCTGCCAGAAAGGACTTATCTTGAGCCAGGGGGCCATAAGACGAATTTCCCAGGAACGCTTGTATAAGATAATGGTCTTGATAGTGTATTGTTCTGCCAATTCTCTGAAATAAAGAGGATTTTCCAAACGCGGAATATTTTTTAAAAAATCACCATACACCTCCCATCTTCCATCAAGGGCGACCTGTTTTTGAGGATACATCTGCCAGAGCAAATAACCCCCGATATCCGAGCTGTTAAAAATATTCCCCTCAATATTTTTACTCTTCAGATAAGTAACCGCCTCCACTGGATAATCATCAGATATGCCAAAGCCAAAGGTGCGCAAAAGATGTAATCGATGATATAAGCCATTACCGGCTATAGAGATACAAATGACAGATGAAAGCGCAATGAGAAAAAGGCCTATGGTCACAGACATCGGCCAGGTCACTTTTTTCTTTACAGAGAAAAAATCCGCTATCCCATATATCCCCCAAATGGTTATTGGCGCAGCTATCATGGCAAATAAGGGCACGTTTCTTACCGCCTTCATTGACAGATAGAAAAAAGCCCCATAAAGAAAAAGGTGGGCCAGTCGAATACGCTTAAGCTGACAGATAATAACCACCAGTGAAAGGATAAGAAAAATTTTATATACTACCGACGGGTCGGGAAAAGGAGCATGTTTTATGGAAAAGGGGGAAACCAACTCTGTTATTCTGGAAAAAACAGTGGGCTTGGTTTGAAGCTCGGCAAAAATTTTATAGGGATAGGCAATCCCCTCCATGCCATTGGCATTAAAGAGTACAGCCAGACAGGTCAATCCGAACAAAAGGCCCTTTTGTTTCCATTCCCCCTTTTTTATCCCTAAGGAGGGAATTATGGAGATATATTTACTCAAAAAGGTTTGCACAAGGTCCCCAAAAAGATAAAGGGCCAGAAAAACAATCCCCAAAACGTGAAGGCCGTGCATGTTCGCCCAGATAACCTGACTCAGAGGAATAATGATCAAAAAAAGAAGGGGATGCTTAGGAAAATTTTCTGTACATAAAAAAAAGAGTATTAAAAAGAAAAGAGAAAAAATTTCCGGACGTAAGAGAAACCTCTGGAAAGACATAAAAAGGGCGCATAAACATATAACAATGGAGACAGGATAATATTCCTTCCTGTATATGGTGAAAAATAAAAGGATAAAGGTGAAAACAACCACAAGGGACCGCAGTAAAATGCTGCCCACAATCCCGCCCAGAGCATAAGAGATATATACCACCACCTGAAAGAGCCAATGAGAATCAACCCATTGATTTCCCTGGGCAATATAGGAAAAAATATCCTGCCTGGGAATAGACTGGGTGGAATAAATATACTCCCCTGCTTTAAGGTGCCAACCAAAATCAAAATTGACGATTTTGAATAGGCCGAAAAAAATTACCGCCAAAAAGAAGGCTACAATTGCTCCATATCGTAAACTTCGTTCCATGAATCAGTTTCTTTGTCTGCCATGACCTTTGTGGACGTTAAGGTATATGAGGATTTTACACATTACTATACTATCCCAATATACCCTTAAACCATAAAAGACTCAAGAGAAACTCAGCAACAATTCTAAATCATAAAAATAATTACTCTTCTTAGATATTATGACTAAAATCGCCCCTCTACACTCCCCTGTATAGATTTTTCTTTGGCACAGGTAATGCTTAATTAAGATTCTGATAAATATATAAAACTAAATACATGGGGGAGATTCTGACTTATTGTCTCGGACATTTGGCAAAGGAGGTGTATAAAAATCAGGATCTTATTTACCGAGCGCCTTTATAACTTAGGTTTTTAAGGGTATAAGGCAAAAATATTTAGTAAAAAAGGGTATAAAGATTATTAAATTTGAGGATATAAAGATATAACAAGGTGGAGAAAAATCAATGTATAAGAAAAAAATTTATATTATCTTTGTAGTATGTTCGATTGTCCTTTCATTTGCTTTCATTTCAAACGCTCAGAATTGGATGCCTTTAGCCCCATATAATACGTTATGGCCTTTGTGGTCGCCTACTCTTTCCCCGGCTGATGCTCTCGGTAACCCGGCACCCATAGTAACCTCTCTTACACCGAATACGTATCTTCCCGTTCAGCCCGGTCTGACCTGGGACCCACGGCAAAGCTATCCCTGGTTGCTCTATAATACTCCCCTCGGTATGGCTTATTATGCTCCTTCCTCAGGCGTAGATTTATGGCCGCCACCGAGTTTACTTGATGACGCAGGCAATGCTTCCCCTCTTAATCTTGATTCAATAAGCTATAACTTTGGGCCTTATGCTTACCTGCCGCCAACGGAATTAAGTCTCCTGGATGGGCTGGTTCCTGTAGGCAATCTTATGTACAATACTATTTATCCCTCTTATGCCCAGGCTTATGAACTTGTATTGGGTAGTACATTGGCCGCTTATCCAATCTTTGCAGCTTTGTTGAACCCGGCGCCGCCGATTTCATCACTATTGACACCTAACGGCATAGTATACGGGAGCAATCCTTATTTGCCTTATTGAGAGCTAACGAAATAATCTGATGGGGTCAGGTCTTGAATTATAAGTTTTAAAAACTTATAATTCAAGACCTGACCCCATTCTTGCTTCTGTTCAATAAATAAACAAATCCACATTTTTTAGGACTAATATCATATACTCTTCTCCGGAATAAAATGAAAATCACCGCCCGGTTTTTTCATTTTATGCTTCTATTCTATAAAAACTATATAGAAATAATATAATAACAAAAAATTTATATCTGGTATGGGATATGCTTACATGAAAATCAAACTGAAAGTAGTTATGAACATTTAATTTTACGTTGAGGGGGGAAAACTCATCATGGCGCTGTATCTAAAATCGCTACTCAAGTCATTTTTTTCTCGTTGTGCCTTACTACTGGCCTTCCCTGTCTTTGTGGGCGGATTATTTTTCGGTATTGCTAATTCTTATGCTTTTCTTTCACTCCTAGATGACGACCGGAAAAAAATCTCAGCTAATAAAACCGCTTTGAATACTCCACAAAACATTAAAAGTATGTCCGCTCAGGAATTACAACAAAATGAGAGCTGGGGGCCCTTTTTAGAGCAAAATGGGAATGATTGGAAGGTATTATGGGATACAAGAACAAACTCTCTTTTTCGAGTTACCAACAGCAATAATATTACCGGAAAAAGCTTGCGAAAGATTACTGATCAGTCAGATCTTGTGGAAGAATCACAAAAATTTTTACAGGAAAACGAATCCATCTTAAAAATACCTTATCAGGACTTTCACCTGGATACCATAAATAAAAGAGGTGATGTCTGGTATGTAAGATTCAAGCAATACAACAATACTGTCCCTGTTTATGGAGGGGGCCTTACCCTGCGGTATAATGAATCGGGTATGCTTTTTCTGTTCGGAGGAAATATCTATCCGGGAATAACCATCGATCCTCGTTATGAAGTAAATGAGGAAGAAGCGGTTGGTATTGCCGCAAAACATCTTGGAGTTTCGCCGGATTCTTTAATCAGAGACAAACTTCAATTAGTTGTCTATCCTCAACTAAACGAACAAAATCAGCCCCTTTCATATGATCTGTGTTGGGAACTTAACCTGAACTCAAAGCAGCAGGCCAAGGGATGGAAATACTTTATCGACGCCCATCAGGGAACTATTATTGAAAATTATGACAGGGCGCGCTACCTTGTTTCCGGAAAAATTAGAGGGCAAATCCTGCCCAAATACTACGACGATTATTCTATTAACGCACCCTTTCCAAATCTGAACATTTCCCTTCTGAACAAACAATCTCCCTTGATGTACAAAGATTTAAATACAGACCCGGCCTGGACCGGAACATCATTGTACGGCTGGGAATATGGTCAGCCGATTCCGGGGAACTATGGGATGGGAGGACCTGACCCCGACCAAGGACGCACCGGCGACAATGTCTATGGATTTAATCTGAACGGCAATTACCGCAATAATATGACCAACCCCGAATATTTGATGACCCCTGCAATTGATTGCAGCAGCGGTCAAAATATTGTCTTAAGATTCTGGCGGTGGATTGGCGTTGAGGGTTCGGATTCCGATGGGGCCAGCGTTGATATATGTAACAATCTCCTTGGCAACTGGAACAAAATCTGGTCAAATCCCGAAGCGCCGATCTATGATGGAGAATGGAAATTAGTCTTTTATGATCTCTCGTCCATGGGCGATGGAAAAGACTCGGTTTTTATACGCTGGGGAATGGGCACCACCGATAGCTCCTATAGTTACTGCGGGTGGAATATTGATGATATCGGCATCTATAACAGTGCCAGGGGAGTGACTGATAATAATGGTAATTTTTCTCTTCCTGATGAAGCGGCAAATAATATTTTAGATATAAATCTTAATGGTCGCTACTTTCAGGTAAAAAATGGTATAGGGGAAGGCCTGGTCTACACCAGAAATAATGTTTACCCCAATACCACTAATATAAATGTCACTCTTACTCCCACTAACAATTATGATCCCCAGACAGATACAGGCATAATAAGTGCGTCAACTGATATAGACGAATTGAATGCCTACTATCACGCCAATTATCTGCTTGAATATGTCCAAAATATAGATAGTACATTTCTTGATCAATACGCCTCTTTCTTCCCTATTGAGATAACCGTTCATAATACAACGGAAAATAACAATTCCTATTGGCTTCAGGGAAGCGGGATTTTCTTTGGAGAAGGCGATGGCATTGATTATAGAAATTTTGCCCAGTTTTCCGATATTATCTACCATGAGGTAGGTCATGCTATTACTGACACCATTTACCAAAGCCAACCCAGCTCAAACCCCAATCGTTTTACCGCCTTTGATGCCTTGCACGAAGCCTTTTCCGACTATTGGGCCGGTACCATAAATAATGATTCGGAAATTGCCGAGGGCGGCTTCTGGATCGATCACGGTGGTATCCGTAACCTCAATAATGATCTGCATTATCGATTAAACTATGGAGATGAATTATATGAAAGCAGTCTTATTCTCTCCGGGGCCATGTGGGACCTCAGACAAGCACTTCGAAGCACACATGGAGATAATGGGATAAAAATTGCGGACACCCTGTTTTTATATGCCATGTACGCAGAACCAACGAGCTATGTGGATTTTCTCCTGGATGTTATTGCTGTTGATGAAGCAAAATATAGCGGCCAAAATAAAAATTTAATCACAGAATTTTTCGGGCTTAAGGGAATTGCCGAGCCCCCAACCTCTCCAAACTCTATTATGGTAATTGCTAATAACGCTAATATTCAGCTCAGTTGGGCTAAAATTCCTGAAGCTAAAGGCTATAATCTTTATTATGAAGTCTCTGTGATCAGAGCTCTGCCATCCACCAGCCGATACAGCACTGACGGAAGCAGCGGCGACGGCGGAAGTGGTGACGACGGCGGAAGCATGGATGATAACGATGGCGGAGGTGGTGGTGGAGATAGTGGAGATAAGGACAATGATAGTTCAGGCGGAGGCAGTAGCGGTGACAATAATACCACTGATAACTATGATAATAAAATTGACCTTGGAGATACAACAAGTTATGAATTAATTAATTTACAGAATAACTCCGAATACAAAATGGTCCTTACCTCTTACAATGAGTATGGGGCTGAAAGTACGCCGTCACAATTAATTTATGCTACTCCTTTAGATCCCAGCACGCAATCCCAGCCAGATGTGGTAAATTATTATCAATCGCCTCCTGCAGAAGCAAAGCTCGGCTGTTTTATTTCTCTTGTCAGTTCAGTTTTTGGAGACCATTAAAAAATTAGCAAAGATGTTAACCTTGATGGACTCATACAAATCAAAAATGGGGACAGATTTTAAATCTGTCCCCATTTTTGATGAATCTTTTCAACTTCCCTCCCCTGGTGGGAGGGATTGAGGGAGGGGGAATATATAACAGTCACCCCAACCTAACCTCCCCCATCAAGGGGGAGGATCTGAGGGGACTGAATGGTTACTCCCCGGATTATATAAAATAGTGGCTTCGTGAGTCACCCCATTGTCTATATCGAAAGAAGGACAGGCTGAACCTAGTGAATGAATATAGTAAATATAGTGTGGGAAATTTCTACAATTTTATTGCAAATAATCTCTATAATATCAAAGAGTTAAAATAATCAATAAAAGTGTAGGAATTCCCTACACTTTTATTCGTCATTATCATTTTTTATTCAGCATAATTAACCTTAAATATCAATATGTTAGTTAAATATACAAATATGGCATGAAAAATGCATATCATAACTGCGTATTAATTTATTAAAGGACATAATACATAGCAAGAGACCGAAGTCCTCTCACGTTTTATTTACTATAAGACCATCAATTAAAATTGAAAAAACTTTAGCTATCTTATTGGTATTCCAATGCATTTTTTATCTAGCCTCAAGAGAGGAAATTTTCGTTTGACAAATGAAAGGCTGGTAATCCCGGTGCAGTTACTTTAGGGGAAAATTTAGATAATAAGATAAATTCAACGAGTTTTTACAACAACATATAATATACTTTACCATATTATAAGGTTAAGGAAAGGGAATAACAATATGAACAAAAAGTCTATACTATTTCTATCAACGATATTTTTATTATTAGCAGCCGTTATGTTCCTGGTTTCCGAAGCACGGGCCAATATGCATCACGGAGATGACAATTTAACCTTTGATCTTGATTTTAATCCTGTTGAAGGTGAGATAAGCTACGAGACCAGTTGGGGACTTAATCTAAATGAATCGGTAATTATTGATGTTTACGTTTCTAATGTTCATATGCTTGGTCTCAGGCATATGGGGTTTACCATTGAATATAATACCACCCAACTTACAATCGTGAATAACTCTGCATCTATGGAAGATATTTGGCTATTTACCGAGCCTGGTATTGATATTAATCCGGATAAGGGAGAAATCAAAATGTTCGGGGGGGCGGGTGCAGGTATTTGCGGTAAAAACGGTGATCACATTAGACTTGGGACCTTTGAACTTAAATGTATAGCTCTTGGAACTAGTAATCTTCTGTTTTTTGACTCTGATCATGGCGGCAAAGATTATGATGATAATTTCGATGATTTTACATTACTGAATGACCTTGTATTAGATGATCAAATCCCTGAGGAAGGCATCTTTATGGGCACAATCAGCAGTAATGTTCCTATTCCCGGCAGCTTCCTGCTTCTTGCCTGCGGATTGTTTGGACTGGCACTTCTCAAACGTGAAAGATCTTAGGAACAAACTCATGCCTCTGACAAAAGGCCATGGACTATAATAAACAAAAAATTTCAAAACGTTACACGCTTATAAAGGTCATCCCCAATAAATATTTCGGCAGCATTTTAAAATTATTCCCAATCGTTCGCTAGTGGATAAAAGCTAAAAAAGACAATATCCTTTTCAGCGCCGGCAACATAAAAATTTATTCAAGAAGACTTGGGAGTTGACATGTCGGTTTATGGCCAAGATGCGCTACAGTAGCTATGATAGATTGCCGGAAAAGGAAAAAAATTGCATAAGAGCTCTGATGTTCTATTATTTTTATCTAAGGTCACAATTGTATCTGTAATTCTGGTTTTTAGTTTCATTGGACAAAATTATGCGATGGACTTTACTCTTACCTGGGACAGCAACCGTGAGCCTGATCTGGCCGGTTATTATATTTATTACAAAAAAGACTCTCTTGATTTACCTTACCTTGACAAAATTAAAATTGACGATCCAAATACCTGCACTTGGCCAATTAATGAACTAAGCGAGGGAATCTACTATTTCACCATAACTGCCTTCGACACCAGCAATCTTGAAAGCGCTCATTCAAATATAGCCACCAACGCCCCTGAAATTTGTGACGGTAAGGACAATGACTTTGATGGTGAAATTGATGAAGGAGTACTCAACATCTACTATCAAGATGAAGACACAGATGGATTCGGAAATATTAACAATACTGTGGAAGCTTGTGATCCACCGGACGGTTATACAGAGAATGGGGAAGATTGCGATGACCTTGATTCCTCCACTAATCCTGCCGCCGAGGAAGTATACGATGGAAAAGACAATAACTGCAATGATACGGTAGATGAAGGAGTAATGAACAGTGCCGATATTTCAATGAAGGCGGAAGATTGGCTTATTTATAGCGGCAAGGGAAATATAACCAACGAATATGATGCGGAATTAAAGCGGGAAGTGTTAAAGACGGCAGACGAGGGAAACACCGGGTTTGGCATTTTCAATTCAGGCACTGATAGTAATCTTGGACTGCCAATCAGCGGCAAGCCTTATTTGTCAATTATGCTCAATACAATTGAACCATTTATTGTCTATGTGGGGGTTAAGGGCGATAATGACAAACCATACTGCCTGACGTATAAACCTGGTGAAGAGCATAGCACATATTATTATGGTGTAGGCAACATTAATGACGGTTCCTGGCAGGTTTTGGTGAGAGACCTTGATCAAGATTTATTTACTAATACAGGCGCTCATCTTGACAATGTAATGTGGTTTTATATCCAGGGACAAATAAAGATAGCCGAAATAAAATTGTGGGAGCGATTTCCTGATGATATTAGTTTCGAAAAACCAAAAGACGGCGCTGAAATCGGGGGCCTTTATGTGAATGTTTCCGGAGAAAGCACTAGTGAAATGGATACTATCACGATTAATGGGTATTGTGCTGAAATCCGGAACAAGGAGTTCAGTCTGGATAATTTACCTCTGGCCCTTGGAAAAAACTTTATTACGGCCGTGGGGTATTTGATTAACGGCCAATGGAAGGGAGTATCTGCCTTTTCATCTATTACCGTTAATGTAGATTTGAATAGTAGTCTTAAAGTATCAATTCCTCAAACTGATTGGTTTATTTTTGCGGGTGAGGGAAGCATAAGTAACGAAAATGATCCGGAATTAGAGAGGGATGTATTAAGGACGATAACGAACCAGGGCACGGCATTCGGCATTGTCAATTCGGGCGGCAGTAATTCTAGTGGAAATTTACAAATCAGCGACAAGCCTTATTTATCCATTCTGCTCAATACAATTGAACAATTTATTGTCTATGTAGGGGTTAAGGGCGATAATGACAAAACATACTGCCTGATGTATAAACCCGGTGAGGACTATTGCGCCTATTATTACAGTGTAGGCAATATTAATAACGGTTCCTGGCAGGGTTTATCAAGGGACCTTGATCAAGACTTGTATATTAAAACACGCGTTCATCTTGACTCTGTAATGTGGTTTGTTATCTTTGGACAGATAAAGATAGCCGAAATCAGCTTAAGCCCTCAAAACGGGTTATATGACTAAAAATTTTCATCTTTAGTCAATTTTTTTTAAATTTTCTAATTCCATGTCGGCTTTCTTTTTTTCAGGCAAATCTCCGTCTGCCTCAGCCGCAATCTTAAGGTATACCTTGGCCTTTTCTATATCACCTGCCTTCAGACAGCACATGCCGAAATGATACGCATAAACGGGATTATCCAATTTTTCCGGATCTAACTTATTATAAATTTCAGCCCCTTTCTTATAATCTTTCTTCTTATAATAGACCCAACCCAATGTATCTATAAGATCAGGCCGGCCGGGAGCAGCTTTTACTGCCTCGTTTGCCAGCTTCTCTGCTTTATCCAGGTTCTTTTTTGAGGGGAAATACTCGGCATATATAAAAGCTAAATTATTAGCTGCAATGAAAAAATCCGGGAAGGTCAATAAAAGCTTCTCATAGACCTCTTTGGCCTTTCCATATTGTTCGCTTTTTAAATAAAGAGAGCCGCTCATAAAATCCGGATACGGCTGTTCAGGATAGGCTTTGCTCAGATCCTGAAAACAATCTATCCCCTTTTCAAAGTCGTTATTTTGTATATAAAGCTGACTTAGATTAAAATAAGGGACCTGCCAATCCGAGCGAAACTTTATAGCCTGTTTAAAAGCCTCCTCGGCCTTCACCGGATCACCCTCGGCATGGTAAACCCGACCCTTTATATTATATATAAAAGCATTATCAGCAAATTTCTTAAGATGATCATCACATCGTTGTAAAGCCTGCTTTATCTTTTTTTCTTTTACCAAAACATTTATCAGCATCTCCAAGGCGCCTGGAAACTCGGGATTAATCCTTAAGGCCGTTTCGAATTTTAGCATCGCTTCTTTATACTTATGCTGTATGCTGAACAGCAGACCGAGCCGATAATGGACTTCATAATTTTCAACATCTATTTCCAGAATACGCCGGTACTGCTTCTGCGCCTTTTCAAAGTCCCTTCTCTTAAAATATATATCTCCCAGCTTACGCATAACATAAATATTATCAGGCGCTTTTTCCTGAATTAAAACAAGTTGATCGACTGCCCCGGTCAAGTCTCCCTTTTTTTGATAAATCTTTATAAGTGTATCAAGTGAAGGCTCGAATTCGGGTTTCAGGGCAAGAGCTTTCTTAAAATAATCTACGGCCAAATTCTCTTCTTTATTCAACAAATGGGCTCGGGCCAGATAATCATGGGCCAATACATTATTCGGTTCCTCATTAACACAAAACCGAAATTCCCCAACAGCGTCAACTCCCTTTTTCTCTTTCAGAAACAGCCGCCCTTTGGTAAAATGAGCTTGGAAGTCCTTCGGGTTTTCCTTTAAGACCAAATCGAGTTGCTCAAAGGCCAAATCCCTTTTATCTTGAGCCAGATATATAGCGGCAAGTTGGTTCAAGGCTTTTAAGGCGACCGGGTTTTCCGGGTCTAAATCAATTGTTTCCTTTAAAATTTTAATGGCTTCCTCTATATGTTGATTCCCTTTATAAAATTCGACAAGAACCATGCGGATTTTATAGGCCGGGGATATATCCTTGATACTTTCAAGCAAAATCTCTTCCGCTTTTTCTTTTTTCCCTTGCTTGGCATAAAGTTGGGCCAGCAAAGCTCTGAATTTTTCCTCGGCAGGATTTTTGGTGATCATTTCCTGCAAGATCTCTTCCGCCCCGGAAAACTTACCTGCCCTTTGATAAAATAAGGCTAGCAGTACAGCATAATCCGGATTATCAGGGCTGATTTCAAGAAGTCTTTTATACGTTTCTTCCGCTTTATCCAGATTTTTTTCTTTAGTATAGAAATTAGCCAGGACAATCAAAAGTGATTTATTCTCAGGATTTCGTAAAATTCCTTTTTTCAATACATCTTCCGCTTCAGTATACTCTTTTTGATTAATATAAATGCCTGCCAGATATAAATAGGCGTCGATTATTGTATCATCCTTAGAAAGCACCCTATCGAGAGTCTCTTTGGCCTGCATCCATTTCTGCTCGGATTTATAAACAGAACTTTTCAGAAGAAGGGCATCGATATTTTCCGGTTCCTTGGAGAGTATAAGCTCTGCTTTTTCATTGACTTCTTTAAATTGCCTGGCCAAAAGATAAAGACGGCCCAAAAAATTTTGGGCATCTATAAATTCCGGATCAAGTTCAACAGCCTTGCCGGCCGACATAAAGGCTTCTTTATATTTCTTGAAATGAAAATCGCACCTGGCCAGCATATAATAGCCGCCGGCAAATTTGGGATCAATTTGACAGGCATTTTTAAATTCCAACTTCGCTCTGACATAATCCGCCTTCTCAAATAATTCCATTCCCTTATTATAAAATTTGTCCCTCTTCTTTTCTCTTGATCCACAGGCTGTCATTAAGACCAATATCATTATTATAGTAAAAGAAATTATTCTTTTACATCCGATCTGTTTTCTCTTCATTTAAATATATTCTCCCCCGTTATAAGTTCTAACCTCTGTTAGTTCTTTGTTGATATTGATAAATAAGAGAATTTTTAAAGAAATTATCGCCGGATAATAAAATGAGGTCCGATTTCGGCACCTCACACTCAATGCACATGAGTGTGATTTGTTATAGGTGACGATCCCGCACCTCACTTTGATGATAACTTTATGTGGATTGTATGGACTATACTATACTATATATACTATAGCTTCGTACATTAAAAAATACTATGAAAAATCCATTCCTCTTCGCCTGATGACAAAAAAGCCGACCAGGGCACTGCCCAATAAAATAAGACTGCCGGGTATAGGAACAACAAAATTACCCCTTAATGTTGAGGATGTTATTTCTGTGATTTCACCAAAGTAAGTGGGGCCATCATTATTAACAATAAGGTTTACTGTAAAGCTTCCATTTTCAATTCCACCAAAGATCTTAACAGGGAATGGAGTGTCACCTAAATCTTTAGAATACGAAACATTTATTTCATCGCCGGTGTAATTTCCATCCCAAGTAGTACCAATAAGAGTGGAATCGCCTACAACGCTGCTTGATGCCACATAAATCGAGAGCCCAGGTATAATCTCCACCGATACCGGTTCTATTTTTATTTCTATATCCAACCATGCATCCATAATATCCGGACCATTTAGATACCCGTCGAAGGTCCATTCGGCTATTGTTCCATCAACTGAGATGTAAAAATCTGACGTCTGGTCCAGGGTTTGCTCAAAGTCATAGACGACTGTGGCAGAGCAGACATTCGCCATAATAAACATATACATAAATGCGCCTACTAACATCCCCGCTATAAATAAATCTTTTCTTGCTTTCATATCACTCTCCCTAACCTACTGAAGTTAACCTGGTTAAAATTATTCCCTAAATTATTGTTAACTTATCTATAAAATTTTCCCCCTTCTCCCTTCTATAGTTTATTGGCCATTTTTGAGTCTCATCAAAATTTTTATTATTTTTTTTGTTTTTCATCTCTTCGATATTTACTGCAAATTATATACCATATTTTTTATTTTTTTTGTATTGATAACGTATTGATATTAAACAAATTTATTTATCTAAAAAAATTACGGTCTTTGAAAAAAGTGTAGGTTTTTGCTACACTTTTTGGGTTTCTTTTTTTAATGTACATAATTCTCTGATATTATTGATATTACTTATTATCTAAAATTGTCGGGATTTACTACACTTTTTTCAAAAAAATGCTGCTTTCAAATATGGCATTATTTTGGGAATAAGCTATGTTACAGTCATTTCACTTTTCACGAAATCATCATGGATTGCATGAAGAATATATCCAAATAAAAAATTTTAAGTTTCACTAAATTTTCTATTTTATACCATAGTTTCTCGTTTATTTCAAGAAAAATAAATAAAAAAAATCAGCAATTCTAAACCCGGATTTCTCCCTTTGGTCGAAATGACATAAAGGGCCTTTTTCAGGCAACCGCCTAGGTTGATCACAGGAGCAGATTGCGCAGATGCTTGGATTGAGTCGTAACAGAATATCGAAAATTGTCGGAATTGCTAATTTTAGCGAAATCGACACTTTGCTCTCTCACTGTAACCATAATTGAAGCCGGCAGTGCCTAAAACCGCTCATGAATGCAAAATCAATTATTCAATAACCGGACAATCGTTCCGCCCAAGGTCTTCGGCAAATAAAACAAGATCACTTCCGTCCACGTCCCCATCATTATCAAAGTCCCCTTCACAACTAAAATCCGTATCACAATCAGTTCTGCCATAATCAGCGGAAAAGATAGCCAGATCAGATCCGTCGACATCACCGTCATAGTCATAATCACCATTACAGGGACAAGGGGGCTGAGGATCAAAACCTATACCGTCTATCCACAAGGTAAAGCCAAAGTCCCACGTGTCCGCATGAATTTCCAAATATTGCATATGGGAAAGATCCGGAGAGCCAGTAGTTGTTCGCCGCCATCCATTTTCGGTCGCAGGTGAAGCATTCAGCGGGATCTGATAAGATTGCCAGGTATCTCGGGCCTCATTGAGCAGTTCAAAGGGGTTGCCGTTCCGGTAATACTGATATTCAAAATAGTTATTCTCTGCATCCTTCAGGCGTAACCAGGGGCTTCCTCCCTGGAAGCCGATATTTGAATTTTCAGCATAGAAGCTTATTTTTAGGAAATCAACGGAACTTAAATCCCAATGGGCGCTGAATGTTCGCGGATAGCGAACGTACGTATCAAAACCGCCATCGGTGACAAACTTCACTGAAGCGTCACCTGCAATTTTCCGCACAGTGTCATCAGCAACATAGGTATTCGTAGCTGTTGACCCTTGGGCCCAGGCGTCCCAGTCATTGGCATTGAGTTCGGCTAAGTCTTCAGGTGGGCAATACTGGGGTGGACCTCCCAAGTTCAGTTGACGCTCAAAAACGGCCACATTGGTTTGACCACTGAAGTACAATATATTAGCCTCAGTAATATCAAACCAGGCATAGTCCATATTGCCCTCGTATTCAACACTAAAGAGCAAAACGCCGTTGGTGCCGACGACGGCAAGGTAGCCGAAGGGATTGTCATGAAGTTCGTCATCAGTGCAAATCGGCGGTACTTTAGCGGGATCGACAGGTACGTTGGGGAGGAGAAATTCGCCATTGGCGCCGGTTACCCCCTGGGCCTTGATCTGGTCGGTAATCACCTTGCCCTGGCCGGGACGCTCACAGTACTGGTACATTTTTACAGTGGCGCCCGGGAGAGGTTGCCCTGTATAATCAAGGACCCGAAGCCGCAACTCCGATGGTATGTTATATAAGTATTGCCCATAGTAGCCATGCACCTTGTTTAACCAATGATTCATGGCCAGAGCGCTATGTTCTGATATGAAATCACTGCATGAGTGCATCAATCCGTCCGGGCCACTGTAACCCAGACCCGAGACATCGTTCCAATCAGCGGGGACATCGAGCTGGTAAAGATCAATGAGTCCAAGCTGGTGACCCATCTCATGAAGCAGTCCGTAATCAATATCTTCATCCGGCCGGTAATAGCCTGACTGGCGGCAACTCGGATCACCGGCATAAAATCGAAAAGGAAAGATGGCAAATGGCTGGCGATCAACGTCAGGATCGGCGTCATGGTCATTTAAAACTTCCAGAAGATCATAGTGCACCCGCTTTTGGCAGCCTGCTGCGGCAAACATTTCGTTGAATCGGGCCATATGATAATTCAGCCAATCAATAATATCGTTAGTGGATGCCGAGGGATACTGTGGCGTGTCCACCTCGCGGAAATCCTCGATGTAGGAAACGTCAATATAACTAAGAAAAGGAACAGACTTTGTATCAATGGCCAGAGTGTTGTTTTCACTTCTTTGATCAATTAAATCTATGGTGAAGCCTACCTGGTGGGATTGACCATCCCAGTTGAGTATAGTGGTAAAAACTATGGTATCGCCCGGCGCAACAGACTGAGACACTGTCTGCTGATCCACCACAGCCCCATCAACACGCCACCTTCCCGTTACACCTTCATCACAGATATTGGTCCCGCGATTTCGGAGTGTGGCCGTATAGGTAACCGGATCGCCGATATCAGGCCAGCGTTGGGTCTCCGGTGTCTGATCGTTTCCTAAGCCGGTCGCTGCCGAGAAAATGTAAGGGCCAAAACCGGAAGGTTCGGTAATTTCGTAATACGTATACATGGGCGCATACCTTGGATAGCGTGGTGTGCGGCTAATAGATACTACCTGCATGTCTGTCTCATCCCGCGGCGTGCGCGGTCCGACACCAGTGACTTCGGTAATTTCATCACCATTCACGGCAACTACTGTCACTACATAGTAATACGATGTTCCATTATCCGCGGTTGTATCAAGATAGCTCGTTGTATTGATGTCAGGAACAATTCCAATCGGCGTAAGTCCTTCAACAGAGGTAATCTCAGTAGTAGAGCGATAAACGGCATAATAAGCAAAACGACCGGTGGGATCTAGGATTGATTGCCACGAGATCTCTACCGCATTATTAAGGGCCACGGCAACCACACCCTTTGGGGGGTATAACTCTGCAAAGGCGTCTTCCGAAAGGTCAATAGCGGTAAACAGATTTTCCACCTGGTAAATCGGCGTCTGACAATCACCATTTGCGGAAATCCAGCAAATCCGAAGCGGCAGGTATAAAAGGCCGTCCGAACTGATGGTGGCGCTTGCTCGGGCATTGCCGTCAGGATCTACCGTTAGGGTGTCAATCAGTATCCCTTCAAGGCCGGCATCTTTTATGGCGTAATAGGTGTCACCTTCGTTGTTGCCTACAATAAGTATATTGTTTTGGGTTATAATCGGGGAGGAGGATGGCATCTCCCATCCCCTGCTGCCGGTATTGAAGGACCACTTCACCATCCCGTCCAGGGTATTGACGGCATAGAGGCGGCCATCGCCTTCCCGGCTATTTGTCTGAAAGTAGTAAGTGGTCCCGTCGTGGCTTAGACAGCCCGTTGATTGTGCCCGCTGAGGGTTGTTAGTGCCCTCCACATAGTCGTAGATACATTTTGAGGCGCTTCCCCAAAGGGGTAGCCCATTTTTGTTTAAACCAATAATATAAATATCACTGTCTCCAGCGCCCACATAGATATTGCCATTAGCCGGATCAATGGTGAGGCTGGCGTCCATCATTGCGCCGGTATGAACATTCCACATCTCAGCGCCGGTCTCCCCGTCATAAGCGCATACAATGCCCCACCGGCCGCCGCTGACCACGATCAGATTGTCTTCATCCGCATAAAGTGCCGGATCACTGTAGCAACTGTCAATCACCGTTGAAGCGTCCCAGATCTCAGAAATATCCGTTCCGCTATCCATGCCGCCATAGGGCCGGTCGCCCCAGGCATGCAAAAAAATTCGCCCATCAGGCGCAATGGTGGGAGACCGCATGCTCAAATGGTTCGGATTAGGGTCTTCTCCATTGTGCCAAAAAGATGACGGACCGCTGCTCGTCTCAAAAGCCATGAGAGGATGTCCCGGTGTTGCATCGTTGGTTACATAGACCACACTCCCATCATTTGAGAAGGCAGGAGTAATTGTGCCGATGGTTTCGCCTCCTGATGGATTGCCTGTCCAGAATTGCGCGCCGTTGTGCCTGTCCATGCCCTGAACCCCTTTCGGCCAGTGATAGCCGGCAATGACAATATCTTTTCCTTCCGGACCGGCGCCATCATAATAGACCATTGAGGTGCTGCTTAAAGGTCCGGGAGAAGGTTTCTGCCAGAGAAATATATCAAAGAAGGTGTCATTTATTCTGTTCTCCGGCACAGTGTAATCCGCCCGCCCAGTATTATGCATATCGCACTGTTTCATCTGCCAGATTGAGCCGGGAAATGAGACGCCATTGCTGTAATCGGAAATCAAGTTCACCGTAAGGCTGTCTGGCCGCTCTGAAATAGTGTTAATGCATTGCCCCGGTAAGGCATCCCACATCGTTAATCCATCTAAGAAAGTAAAATCACAGATAGCTGCCGAACAACAGTTAATCCTCACAGAGAAAAACAAAAAAGCAAAGAAGATAACGACTAGACATCCTGAATATTTCTTAGCAATATCTTTTCTTCCTTTCCTCATTTTAGTCCTCCTTTTTTTTGTTATCATGCTAATTTCAAGTCTTGTAAAAATTCATGCACAGGCTGCATTTTTGCGGGCCCTTTAGCCTTTTTATTTGTAAGATCATAGACGATTTGCAAGGGTTTCGCATCGCTGAGATATTGATGGGAACGAAAAAGCGATGCGGAAAAGGTGTCATCACTTACTTTTACCGGTAAATTTTATTAAAATTATAGTATGCTCACCTCCTAGGCATCTTTTTTTCTATGGGCGAACGTGCCTTGAGCAGGTACACAAAAGCACGATTTTTCTCACATCTTATACAGTGATCAGGCCCATCAGTGCCTAAATCACATTCAGCACATATACTAGCCGGTTGGTTTCTATGAGCAAGGATGTTGTCTATCTGATCCTCTGTAAGAGCTGCATTGCCTGTATCATCAAGCTGAAGGGTAATATCTTGCCGGTAACCGGCATTTTCCATTTCCCTGACATTGGTGAATGGATGGTAATTGACAATGAATCATTAAAAAATAAAAAAATCCCTTGATTATTTTATCTATAATTTCATTTCTTAAAAAGGCAGAGCCCTGAAAGCCCTTTTGCCCCTTACATCCTTAGAGATAGTGGTTTAACTAATTAATTAACCCTGTAGTTATTAAAAGAAATTTTTCTTATGAACTATCCGCCAGAAACCAATTTGTATATGCAAAACAAATGCCAATAAAAAAATTATAATTTAATGAGTAAAGTATTAACAAATTTCTGGCATCCTTCAATATCCATTTTACACTTTGTCTAGAATTCGAGTTATAAAAATTCATTTTTCTTTAATAATCACAAATAACTGGACTCCCCACCTCTTTTCGTGTATAAGATAATATTTACCTATATCTTACAACAAGAAA
>DAOURK010000114.1 GCA_030625085.1 Pseudomonadota bacterium | reverse complement strand
TTATGCAGCAAATGCTGAAGAAGAATACAAGGGGCAAAGTCGCTATGAGGAATTGGGGGCGGAGTCATATTTAGAGGAAATGTAAAAATCTTGTCAAGAGTAATTATTGAGTATCATGATATACGGAACATGCTATAGTTAGCCAAGGGGATTGTGAGGGAGATGCGACATTTTTTTCTTTAGAAGGTTACTATACTTTTAATTTCGGCTTGTTCTTATCTCCTCAATTAGAATACATGAATATTCAAACAGACGGCATATCAACTGGCTATGAATATGGTGCTTATGATGGAACCATTGAACAAAGAATAGAGAGTGAACAGACATCATTTACCTTCATCATAGGATATAATTTTTAAGTGGCCGTTTTTTTGGTACCGGAATGATTTCTTATATAATCGGCTATCGTTTCCACTGAAATAAAAATTCCCCTGGCTACGTTTCTATTTTTTATTTCTATATGGTAATGCTTTTTCAAGATTACAACTAATTCTATCGCATCCAGAGAATCAAGCCCTAATCCGTCCTTTTCAAAAAGCAAGGCATCATCATTTAATTCAGAGGGTTTAATATCTTTTATCTGCAGCGCCGATATAATAAGTTCTTTCAGTTCATCTTCTAATCGCATCATATTAATTCTACTTACCTCTTACAACCGGGCGACTAATTCCGCCGCCATAAACGATAAAAGAGCGATATGGAAATGGCAATACCAAAAAAGGCCATAAGGCGTGCAAAATTCGGCAACACAGAGATAAGGTTACCATTACGAAGGAATACATCAAGAAAAGCATTAAGCCCCCAAGCCAAAGGTGAAATAACACTAATTTTTTGCATTAGCTCCGGCATCACATATACCGGCACCATAACCCCACCCATAGCGGCTGCTATAATGATGATAACAGCGCCAAAGGTAGATGCCTGTTGATGATTGCGCATAACAGTGCCCACAACTACACCAAACCCGGCTGCGGCCAAGCCGGCAGCCAAAGCAACCGCCAGCAAGGCTAAATAGTTGGCGCCTATTTCCAACTGTGGGGAGCCGAAAAGAGGAAGGACCTTAAATCCTACCAGCAACATAAGAAAAAATTGGAACAAACACACTGTCAAGTATACTATCACTTTTGACAATAGAATGGCAAAATAGCTTACAGGCGTAACCAATAACCTTTTTAAGATGCCGTTTTGCCTTTCTGTTATGATTTGCCCAGCCAAGGGGACAACAATAAAGAACATGGCAAACATTGTCCAGGCCGGCACATTTTGCTGGGTTGAGGTGGGAAGCATCCTGTTTTCTTGATTCAGACTAAAATCCTCCCTGATTTTAACAAATATCCCATCATGCTTTGAATACCCAGTTTGGCCCTCTTCATCCTTTGAAATGCCGGAAAGAGAATTCGTTTCCGGTGTCCACTGCCGGTTTGAATTAATAGACCGGCCCATTGTGTTTGAGAGGCAATTAAGCAATATTTCCGTTTCCGTTATAATCACACTTCGGCTTAAGGCGCTTAAAATTGTTTCTCTGAAGGCATTAGGAACTGTTGGGTCTAAAATGACCCGAATATCAACCATAGCCTTTTCTCTCAACTCAGCTAAAGAGGCTTTTAGCGATTTTCTTTCCTCAGCATACCTGCCTTGCACATAAATACCGGCAGCGTATGGATCGGCTGCATAAGTATTGAGCGGCATAAGGCCAAGCAGAAGTTCCTTGACCAATGCGTCAAATCTCTGAGATATGCCCTCAGGAATTATGATACAAACCTTAAACCTGCCTTTAGATAACGCGGCTTGAGCCTCTTCAGGGGTGGGCGTTTTACTGTCTATCTTAGTATGAATTTGAAAAAAGCCGAGGTTACAAAGCCTATGATCGATGGCCTTGCTCAATGTTCCACTATCATTGTTCAATAACAGCAATTCCATGGTCGGATCTTGTGTTGCTTTTATGGCCGTGTCGTGTACAAGTGAAACAACCAAAACTAAGGCGGTCGGCATAAGAAAAAGTACTGCCAATCCTGCCTTATCTCTTAACAAGACCAGGATGTCCTTGCGAATTAAGGCTAATAACCTCAACATTAATTCAATCCTTAAAATTTCTTCCGGTTAGCTGTAAAAACACTTGTTCCAGGTTGTTATATCCTGAATCTCGACTAAGCAATTCACGGGGTGGTCCCTGATCCAGAATACACCCTTTATCGATAATAGCTATACAGGAGCACAACCGCTCTGCCTCTTCTATATAGTGAGTGGTATAAATCATGCTCACCCCATTCTCATTAATAGAAGTTAGGATTTCTAAAATACGATGCCTCGCCTGGGTATCAATTCCAAGAGTCGGCTCGTCCAAAATAAGAAGGGGGGGCTCATGAAGCATACCAATAACCAGGTTAGCAAGTCGTTTCATCCCGCCGGAAAAGGTTAAAATCCTAAAATCAGCCTTTTCCCTCAGCCCGGTTATCTCAAGACAGGCATCTATTCTTTCCTTCAGGTATTTCCCACGTAATCCATATAACCGTCCGAATAAAGTAAAATTTTCTCGGGCTGTAAGTTCCTCATAAAGGGCAATGTCCTGAGTTACCAGGCCGATTCGTTCCTTAATGCTTTTTGTATGATGCGCAATATCAACACCAAAGATATTTACTTTCCCTTGGTTAGGTCGCAATATGCCACATAAAATAGAAATAAGGGTAGTTTTCCCTGCCCCATTGGGGCCAAGTAATCCAAAAAATTCACCCCGGCCGATAGTTAAGGAGATACTGTCTAAAACAGGCCGGCCCAAAAGAGGATACCTTTTCGTTAAATTATGAATGGTTATGATCGGTTCGACAGAATTATCCATTATTCGCTTAAGAGTTGATACTCCTCTTGAGTTCTTGGAAAAAATTTTTTTCTCGATCAGCACAATCAAGCAGTATATCTGCTGCAGCTTCAAAGGTATTCCCCGCACCCACCCGATCTTTACAAATCCTTGAGGCCACCAAAGCAAATTCTCTCCATCGATCGCCTGTCTCGGTAATCTCCCGCGAGATTTTCAACAAAGACTCCTTTTGGGGGAGGATATCCGCGGCTTCTTGCAGAAATGCCCCATAAAGAAAACGAAAACCGGCGCCACCAGTGCCGATTTCCTCTTGCATACGAATAATTTGGGCCAGATAGAGAAGCGCCTTTTCTTTACCTAATTTTTTAGGCCATAACTTTATTTTTTTGGCTAAATATCTAATCCCGTGAACACCGGCAAAAGGACGCGGACTCTTGAGCATAAAGAAGCATGTTCGGCGAACCCCCTTGATAATGGCCCTGCTAAAATCAGGCTGCGCCATGCTTCCGGTCACATAATACATTTTGCCTTTTGGAGCAAGTGGTCCCTTGGCAAAACGGGCCTTTTGAAGTGCTCGCGAAGAACAGGATACAGGTGCGTCAAGCGTAGGATCGCTAATCAGGTAATCTCCATTTTTTTTCCCATAGACGATAATGTTATGACCATTAAAATGAAACCTAAGCGCCTCAGGGAAAAAGGGCAGCCAATATACTCCAACTTGTAAACCGACAGGAATGTTTTTGGCAAGAAGACGATTAAGCTCTATCATTGCCTTTTGCGGATCATGAAAACGACGTACCTTCACCTTAACCCCTAACATTTTGGTAGCACGACCAAAGATCATCCCGGGAAGCATACGAAAAGTAGTCATAGGAATATGATCCACTTTGAAAAAAGGTAGGTAAGCAAAAAATAATCCTGCTCCAATACCGAAAGCCAAAGGTTCGTCTATTTCAAGACCACAATGAGACAAAAGATTGGCTGTAACACCGCTTTCACAATGAGCGCTTTGTCGGTGATGAAAATCTATCAGCAAAAATATAGCATCCTTTCTATTATATCCGGCACTGCTATAAATTAAATTAAGTTTTTTTCACCGCAAAGTACGCAGAGACCACAAAAAAAGATTAGATAAACTCTATGTTCTCAGCACCCTCTGTGGTGAATCTTAAAATCCTCCGGATTAAATTCGACCCAAATCATCAATCGATAAATCCAGGGCATCCGCGTATCGTTTCAAATACTGCCGGTTTAGAGCCTTAAACCTCTTGGGGGTGAGGTGGCACCTTACTTTTTTCTTGGGTATACCCGTATATTGAGATAAAAGCCTTTCATCCATATTATTTCGAATCATATGATACGCTAAGGGACTGAGAGCACCCTTTTTCACTTGTTGACGTACTTCCTCAATCTGTTGACGAATCTGTCGCCGGGCCAGCTCATTGGCGACATTAGCCGGTTCCCATCCTGCGCTTGGAACTTGAACATACTTCCCCTCCTTGTTAACAGCATAACTAATCTCGTGCCAGATGCCAAGCACCCCCTCATCCTGGGGAACATCATCTTTTCTCATAATGAGTACCTATCAGCTTTTTTGAGGAAATTACACAACCGCCAGCAGCATATAACAAATAGAGAACCTCCCACTCTCCGGAACAAAACAAAGAAGCTTTTGGTTTTTTTTGATTTTTCCCGAATGAAAAAGCTCATCTAAAATAATATAAATTGAAGCAGCGCCAGTATTTCCCTTGGTGCGAAGGTTGGTAAACCATTTATCCATGGGTATATCAAAACCTTTATCTTTCAACCGGTGGTAAAATTCGTCTTTAAAGTATTCGGAGGAATAATGCGGTAAAAACCAATCCACATCTGAAGCACTGAGATTACGTCTTTTCATAACCACAGATAAAGCACGACCAACCGCCGTCTTACCAATTTCCTGGTTTAAAAGCTTTACATCTTGTTGAATCGAGAAACAGTTAGTACTAATTGCTTGCTGCAAAGAATCGAACTCTCGCCAGCCTTTGAGCTTTCCCTTTTCATTCTTTATTGCTCCCGCATACATACAGGTTTCTAATTCATTAGCAAATGATAGTTGTTCAATCCACTCAATACGTAAAGATAGACGATCGGGTGCAGGCCGGTTATCAAGAAAGGCTGCTCCCGCTCCATCAGAAAGCATCCATTTTAAAAATTCCGCGTTAAAGCTTAGGGTTGTTTTTTTCCCGGGGACGAAATTCGACTTTTGCTCTTGCTGGTGCCGCTGAAGATGAAAAAAGCTTGAGGCTAACTCTGAGCCCGTGGCCACGGCATTTTGAACAATTCCGGCGGCAACATTGGCAAAAGCGTATTTCAAAGCAGCCATACCGGAAATACAAACGCCTGAAGTACTGACTGCCTCACAAGGCGGATTCCCCAACTCCCCGTGGACCATCGAAGCGTGGCCCGGCATAAATTGATCCGGGGTTGAAGTACCGCAACACAGACAGGAAATATCCCTTAATAAAAAATCAGGGTAAGGATTTAACCTTCGAACCGCTTCAGCCGTCATTTCTGCATTAGTATGGGTGCTCTTTCCTGATTGAGGATCAATTGCATAATGGCGTAATCCTATGCCATTGTTTTGAAGGATAATTCGTCGTATACGTGAAGATACACCCGATGTTTTGCCTATAATCAATTCCATTTGTTCATTGGTTACAGGATTGTTCGGTAAAAAAGCGGCAATATCGGTTAAATAAACTTCCATTATCAAAGAGCCCCTTTCATAAAGTTGCCTTCGAGTAAAATCTTGTAGTAAGGTCTGTCAAAAGTGAATAGAATTCTTTTTCCGGAATTTTTGTTAAGGTTACAGCATTAGTAAGAGTATAATAATCAAGATCATGAATGACAATTTTATTTTTTTTTGATTCGTAAAGAGGAGTACCCGGCAAGGGAGTAAGCACAGTAAACACGGGCAACTGGACTTTGTTCTCTTCTACAAATCGAGCCAGTTCTTGAAAATTTTCTTCACTATAATCTGGGGAAACAATAAAATCTCCCACCATAGATATGTCAAGATCATGAAGTATTTTAATCGCCTGGCTAATAATACTCACGGTATTTTTCTTTTTCCACTCTGATAAAAGAATATTGTTTATCTCCTCAAAACCAATAATCACAGTATGTAAACCAATTTGCTTCCATTCACGAAAAAGATCCGGGTATTGGACAACCGTATCAGCACATGCATCAATAATAAAATGTTTCTGAAAATTTGCTTTGGCAAGAGCCTGACAAAGCTCTTTAGCCCTTTGGGCATTTCCAAAAGTGTTGGCATCAACCAAGCGAATAATCGGGATATTGCCTAATAACTTTATATCACGTATTACACAATCAGTACTATGGGTAAGATACCTACTCCCTATTATATGTGCTAGGGAACAAAAAGAGCAGTTGTTAGGGCAACCAAAGGCAGTGGCCACAAAACCCATATTCATTTGAAGAGACTGAATAATATAATGATTCCTGTATTTATCAACTAAGTCGAATCGAGGAGCAGAAGACTCCACCAAATCTTCGCGGCTGTATTGACGGGGGATAAAAGAAAGATTACCTGAAGGGTTTGTTTTGGCTACACCTGGAATTGTTAGAGGACTTTTATTTTCTTCTAAAGCAGAAACAAGATCACGAAAACTTGCTTTTCCCAAACCGATTACTACATAATCTATAGCAGAGTGGTTAAAAAAATTTGGATCATTGCCGACATGAATCCCGCCAACAACTACAGTAATATCCCTTTTCCAGTTCTTTACTTCTCGGCTTAAGCGCAAAACTGTATTTGCCTCACACGTCAAGCAGGTAAACCCGACCACTTGAGGATTAAATTCCGAAATGACATCGGCCAGTGTTTCTTCTTGAGCCTTAAGATCAAGAATGCGTGTTTCATATCCTTCTAAATTTCCCGCCAAAACTTCCAAAGCCAAAGGTTCTCCCCGAAAAATCTTTGGCGTAAATTCAAAACCAAATTTTTCCTGAGGGATACTCCGACCACAGTTAGGCGGATTGATGAGTAAAATGTTCATTTATAACTATTTCTATAACTTTGAAATTAAAATAGAAAATCTTATTTTACAGTTGCTAAATAATATAAAAATTCACCTATTATGTCAATAATATTAAAGATTCTAAAAAATGAGGAGAGGAACTTACCCTTGAAAATGTGTTAAGGAAATTGTATTATATTTATTATTCTGGAAATAATATCCTATTAGAAAACCACCACATGCAGTTTGAAAAAGGAACAAAAATCAATGGAAGAGCGCCAAAAAAAAGAGCTGGAACAGATACGAAAAAAATTAAAAAAACTCTTAGTAACCAATTTGTCATTGGCGGATATAAAACCGGAAGATATTAAAGACGATGAAATCTTATTTGAGGAAGGGCTTGGGCTGGATTCATTAGATGCGGTAGAAATTGTGGTATTACTGCAGAGAAATTTCGGTTTGGAGGTTAAGGACATGGACCAGGGCAAAAAAATATTTTTTTCAGTTGATACCTTGACACAGTACATTTATGAAAATACAAAAAAACCCTCAAAAAAATAAACCCATCGTGAATAGGTGAAGATGATAAAAATTGTCATAACCGGAATTGGAACAATTTCGGCTGCCGGTGCAAATCTTACCGAAACCCTGGATAACTTTCAAGATGGAAAAAGAAATGCCGGTCCGGTTTCCCTATTCCCCTCTACCCTACCCTATCCGGTTTTTGAAGTAAAAAACATACCTGAGAAATGGCGAAAAGATGGAATGCGCACTTTGAGTCTTGCCCTATGTGCAGTAGAAGAGGCATTAAACGATGCCGAATTGCGCCATCATCTTTCAGGACTAAGGGTGGGAGTGTGTCTCGGCACCACTGTAGCCAGCCAATTGAATGATCTTGATTTTTATGATACTTACCGAAGTATGGGAGAAGCGCCAATGGATCCTGTTGATCGCTTTCTGCGCGGGAACCTGGCAGGGGCTGTTGCCTGTATCATTAAGGCACAAGGGCCATGTCTTACTGTGGTCAATGCCTGTTCATCCGGGGCTGATGCTATTGGAGTGGCCTTATCCTGGTTAAAAAATGGGATATGTGATCTTGTCCTTGCCGGTGGAGCGGACGAATTGAATCATGTTCCTTTCTGTGGTTTTGGGTCCCTAGGAATTATGAGTGAGTCGTTATGTGCTCCCTTTGATCGGGATCGGATGGGCTTAAACTTGGGAGAAGGAGCAGGCATCCTCATTCTTGAAACGGAAACTTTTGCCCGCCAAAGAGGCCAAAAATCTCAACTATATCTGGCAGGATACGGATCAGCAGCCGATGCTTACCATCTTACTGCTCCTCGTCCTGATGGTGCAGGATTGGAAGCAGCCTTACAGAAAGCCCTGACTGAAGCCAATATTACCCCCCAAGATATATGTTTTGTAAATGCACACGGGACGGCAACGCAGGACAATGATAAAGTCGAGGGAAATGTTTTAGCCCGGGTTTTCGGACCGGATATTAAAATTATATCTACCAAAGGATATACCGGCCATACGCTTGGGGCAGCAGGCGGATTGGAGACTGCCTTTACTGCTGTTGCCTTATTAAAGGGATGGATACCGGCCAGCCCAGGTTTTGAGAACCCGGATGATGAAATCCCTGTAATGCCGCTAATGGAAGAAACCTCTATTTGTGGGAATTATGTGGTTTCTACTTCACTGGCCTTTGGAGGAAACAACTCCGCGCTTGTTATTGGTAATAAAGCATGAACATCTCCGGAATTGGAATTATTTTTACACACGGCCGAGGAATCAATAAATACGATGAAGCTTTACGTCAAGGGTGGAGAAAACCTTCCCTTATTGAGCTTCCTTCTGTTCCCAATAAACAGTTTCCTCTTTACCCTGTTGAGGAAAAAACAATAACAGATAAAGGAATTTCAGGAAAAACACGCCGAGCGGACAAATTCAGTAAAATGGCTGTATTGGCAGCAATGGATGCTCTTCAGGATAGTGACCTGAAAATAGATAAAAAAAAATTCTCCTTAGGTATTATTGTGGCCTCAGCCTTCGGACCCCATGTAACAACCTTTCGTTTTCTGGATGATATTCTTGATTACGGTGAAGCCAATGTTTCGCCAACGCTCTTTTCTCATTCCGTTCATAATGCTGCTGCATCATACATTGCCTCAGTGTTGGATAGCCAAGGTCCAACAATAACATGTACCCAATTTTCTCTCTCATTTCAGCAGGCGCTCATTCTGTCGAAAGCTTGGCTGCATGAAGGTAGATGCGAATATGTCCTGGTAGGAAGCGTTGATGAATGCGGCACGGTTATGGAATATATCTGCAGTCAAAAATTAAAAATGGCTCATGACGGTAAAATTAAACCCTTCACTTTCTCGGCAAGGCCATGGGCGGTGCCTGGCGAGGGGAGCGTTTTTTTCCTGGTAAGCCGGGATAAAGCTCTTAAAAAATATTGCCAAATAGAGGAAATTACCTTGGGTTGCCAAGCTATAAAAGAAGAGGACATAGACATTACTATCCTTGATGCGGACGGAATAGCGGGTGATGAAAGCCAATACCGAAATTCCTTGCCAACAAATGCGTATATAGCCGGGTATGCACCGATATTTGGCAGTATGATGACCGGCAGTAGTTTTCAGTGTGCAGCAGGCGCTCTTATGATAAAAAACCAAATCCGCTATGCCTGTCCTGTTCAGGATAATCCATACAATGTGAATATATGCAAAGTAACTAAGCAGGCTAAAATGAAAAAAATCCAGTGCATTAGATACAACTGCCTTAATGAAAAAGCTGTTATTATGCTCCAACAATGAACCAGTTAATGAATTATTAAATAGGTGCATCTTCTCATAAATGAAATTCTTGAATGCCAAAAAAATTTTACTGGTCCACCCCTTGGGATACCATACTGATGACGCCAGCCGGGACATCTCAAGGAAAGCTAACATTATGCCGCCTCTGGGTTTGGCCAGTATAGCAGCTTACCTTGAAAAATGCGGCATTCAAACAGCGATCATAGATTGCTATGCCCGTCCTAATTCAGATCGACTTATTCGTGATTATCTTCTCAGCAAGAAACCCGCCTTTTTGGGCCTTAGTTGCACGACCTCCAGCTTTTTAGACGGAGTTCGTATTGCCGAATTTGCTAAAAGTATTCTGCCAAATATACAGGTGGTATTCGGAGGCGCCCATGTTTCAGCCCTTAAACAATCCATTTTAGAAGACTATCCCATAATTGACTATGTGATTATTGGTGAAGGGGAAGTAACACTGGCCGAGATAATTGAAAATGAGAACCAAGGGACGGCCTCTTCCATACCGGGAATTGCATACCGTGAGAATGCACGTGAAGTCTGCTTTACCGGCTATCGTGCCAAGGGAATTAACCTTGACACGCTCCCCTTTCCCGCTTACGAGAAGCTGGCCGGGTATCCCCACACTTATAAACTGCCAATATTCAATTATCCAAAAACTCCCAACTCAAGTTGCCTATCAAGCCGCGGCTGTCCTTATACCTGCAGCTATTGTGATCGCTCGGTATTCGGCCGCAGTTTTCGCTACAATTCAACGGAATATCTTTATGAACACCTACGCTATTTAAAGGAACGATTTAGCATTAGGCACATCAATTTTTACGACGATCAATTTACTTTCAATCGGCGTAGAATTGAGTCCTTTCTGCGGATGATGATGGACAAACCTCTCGGCATGACCTTTAATTGTGCTGTGCGAGCAGAGCACATTGATTTTGAATTACTACGCCAAATGAAAAAAGCCGGCTGCTGGATGATCAGCCTTGGTATTGAAACGGGTGATGAAAATCTCCTGGCGCAGCACCGCCAGAATGCCAACCTGAACTTACTCGCGGAAAAGATCAAAATGATCAAACAGACTGGTATACGGGTTAAGGGGCTTTTAATGATGGGGCTGCCGGGGGAAACAGAAAAAAGTATTAAAAAAAGTATGGATTATGTCTTTTCCCTGCCCATTGATGATTTCAACCTTGCTAAATTCACACCCTTCCCGGGCTCACCCATCTATGAAAAAATACACGATCTGGGGGCTTTTGTGGAGGATTGGGTAAAAATGGATTGTATGCACTTTGTATTCGTTCCTAAAGGAATGACCAAAGAGCGGATGGAAGAACTCTTTCTCCAATTCTATAAATCACATTTTATACGCCCTAAAATTCTTTGGGGCTATATAACTATGTTGTGGCGCTCTCCCGACAGTTGGATGCGTTTTGTGAAGGACGCAGGCAGCTTTCTTAAATTCGCCGGAAGCAATAAAAGGCTCGGCAATGCCTAACCCTTGCCCCTGATATATAATATAAGGCTAATCTGATAAAATTATAATTCGTCAGGATCTTTTTGGCGAACGGCTGCTTTATTATTTTCATCAAAATAGATTTCCTTTGACTTAAAGCGGTTCATCCAATAAATCCAACTGTGAGAATCTCTATAATTCGGGGTTCGATGTTCAGGTGGCGGACCATAGGAAATAAGGACTGCCTCTTTACTCATCCGCTTTACCACGACACCTTTTTTAATAGCTTCAATCTCAAATTTCTGCAACCCATTAGTAAGTTCTTCAAAGGTTTTATTCGTAAACATCATTGCCTTGTAATCATCAATTGATTTGCCAGGATGAAATTTCTTATTAATATTTACCCAATATCGCTTACCATCAGATATGGTAATAAATGATAAAGATGTAGGACTACCACCTGAAAATTTACCTTTCCTGGCTCTGCCTAAGGCAACATTAGTAACCTTTGTTCCGGCAGGTATCATCATACCCGTTTTGTAATTAATACACCAAAGATTTGCTTCTTTACCCGGTTCATACCAAATATTATAAGCAGTATAAAGCTGTTCCACTTGTGTCTCTGCTCTAACTGAAGCGCACGAAACCATAATCATAACAATTAGTATCGGAAAAAGGGTTAACCTCCATAACGTAACTTTATTATCCATCCCTGTTTCCTCCTCCAACACCACGCAAAAATTGTGAAGAATTATTGTTTAATTATATGGCCATACCTAAAAAACAGCAAAGATACTAATCATCAACCCGCAGGGCTCAATTTTTTCTATGGTGCTAGGGGAAGCAGACCAGCTATAACCGTACATTTTCTCCAGCTCTATTTCGGCTGTATCATAAGAGATTTCCAACCCTATGCTCACCACTTTTTTTCTTAAGAACTCGACGCCTACACACCCGAAAACACCTGGGCTTGATCCCTCTACATAATCACCGCTGGCTAAATGATAACTCCCTCCAACACGAACATATGGCGAGATATTGGCCCGAGGAATAATAGTGTATCTGAAATCCAGTTTAATAGGGAGATTAAAAAAATCGGTATCCCCTATAATAAGCATCATAGGACCTATCCCGACTCCAGCACCACATCCGTTATCAAATTGAATATATGGATGAAATGTAAGAGCAACCGGCATGGGGTCTGATGATTTTGTAACCCCGCCATATTCTGCTTTAAGGTTATCCTCATGAATATCCGAGATGTCTCCAAAACCGCTTATATAACTAAGACCAAGTGGAAATCGCCAATCAGCAGACCTCGCTGTACTACTGACAAAAAACATTATCGCAAAAAATAAAATACCAAAAACCAATACATTTTTCCTCATTATATTTTCTCCTTCAAATATTAATTAAAAAGCAGTATATATCTTATTAAGGGTTAAAAAGATCCCTTCAAACCTGTTAGTTGAGACTTAACCCTTTATCTTATACTTTACGATAATTAATACATATCACCGATTCGAAAAAGGAGGGCTATATTAACAAATAGAGCAGTTTCGCTTATCGTATAGTCACATTCATAGTTAGAGATTTTGTCTTCCCCAGTACCGGCGTAACCTGTATATCGATAACCAATTGTTACAGCCGGGGTAAAAACCTTCCCCAAATTAAAGTTTGCTCCAAAAACCGGGCCAATACCGAAACCAAATAAACTGATATCAAAATCATTAAGGTTTTTTATTTTTCCACTAGTGAAAGAAAGCCTGATTTGAGGCCCCACCCAAAGGCGAACAAGCTTGTTCTTAAAAACGGCGAATCCGAAGGTATTGTCTATAACGAAACTATCAAGTTCATATTCAGCAGGATTAGCTCCACCCTTACTGGTAAATTCTTCCATGCCGAGATTAAGCCGATAATTAAATAACTTATTTTTGGCCACGGCTGTATCCAACACAAATCCATAACCAGTGTGCTCAGTGTCTTTTTTAAAATCAGAAGAAATAGGATCTTCTCTGGTCCAATCTGCTTCGCCTCCGAATATGCCTGGATTCAAATAGAACCCCAAGCCAATGGCCATAGCTGAAGATGTAAAAAAAATAACCGCCAACAATAAAGAAACCAGTTGAATCACGATAAAACGCTTCATGCTCTCTTCCTCCCTTTATAAATTAGGTTTATTAATTGACTAACAATTCCTTAGAGATGCTCTATCTAAATACGACTTAATATATGACTCAGTTAATTTACTATGATTTTATAAAATTGCCGAAATTGTACTTTAATAAAAACAAAATGTTATGAGTACTCTTTTCGCAAAAAACACTCAATTTTGGACTAAATCAACAGAGTTATATATAATATGGTTTAATATTTTATATGATTAATTATTGAATGTCAAATAAATAAATTATAAAAAAAGTTGAGATTAAAGAAAATGAGCGCCATCGCCCATCTATTTTTCTATTGACTTTTAATTGCTATCGGATAAACTTTTCAGAATGCCTCAACGGCAACCTAAATTCAATCGCTAAACGCTTCCTTACTATCTCCATCATACGGGATTTAAAGATAATACATGGCAAAGGTCGAAAATTATGGTTTTGTAATCAAGTTGGCGGTCGGGATTATTCTCTTTATACTCATCATATCTTGGCAGAGAAAGGCGTGGGCCTATGGGGATAGGCAAAATGAAATCCCTTCTCGTTACGGGATGGCCGCGGTTCTGGGCAAAACCTATGATCCGACAAATGACATTAATTTTCTGTTAGTATCTGGTTGTGCCCTGTACGATTATGATCGGGTCTGGCCACATCGAGCGCCTGAACCCTTGCGGTTTAAAGTTGAATACAGTCTCGGTGCAAAGCTGAGGCCGCATAACCGCATCATGGCCTCTATTGGAATGCTGGCACTCTATTACTTGGATAATTTCTCCGGCCACGTACTGCGACCTTATATAGAGGCAGGTATCGGTATTATTTATACGGATTTTCAGGTAGAAGGCCAGGGATTGCGTGTCAATTTCAACCCTCAAGCCGGGATAGGCATAGAGTTCCCCAAAACCTCAAAACTATCCTTTTTTACATCCCTTCGACTCCATCACCTTTCAAATGGAGACCTTTATAGGGATAATCGGGGTATCAATTCCATCGTGTTAGTACTCGGGCGATTTTTTTAATTTTCTATTACCTTCTTGGCGGTTTCAATGCTCGATGAAATGGTGAGTGATCTTCTTTTGAAGGAAGCTGTACTTGCTATTACCACAAAATATAAAGCCGAGCTCGGCTTGAAATTACCGCAAATTAAAAGATACAATACTGTTAAAACCCCTCTAAACCTTCAGATGCTAATGAAACGTTTGCAAACCTATTTTGGTGAACATTACTATTTGGATCAATGGACGATAGAGCAAATAAAGAGAGACGGTTATGTAAAGATGGAATTTATAGGTAAAATCAACACATATGGTATTAGTTCTGATTACGATGCAGTTTCTAAAATAAAAGCAAGGGCAGAAACTGAAGCTATGGCGGGCAAACGGTTTCCTTCTCACGGAGAAAAAGATTTAAAAATACTTCCTGAACTGCTTGATACTTTAATGGTGAAGCAAGAACAAATAAAAAATTCAGTTCTTCCCATGGCTGATGTTCCACCCCCTTATCCTGATTATAACTGTCCTGATTGGGCTTTTTCCGATTCACAGATACAAAAAGTATTAGTGTGTCTTTTTCGAGAAGGGCTTATTGCTTATAAAGAGCTTGTGGAGAGAAATTTTTCCGGTATTTTAATGAATTTCCCCTTTTACCAATCCTTCCCCATAACTGCCGTAATCGCTTATGACAGATCAAATATTCGGGAAAGACGAAGATGGGGAAATAGGCTATTGCTTTATTCCTTCCCATGACTCTGTTACAGGGGCCAAAGTATATTCAGCACCTCCGAAATCAATTTTTCGCTCCAAAGATATGACTGTTCTTATTGATGGGAACTATGTTAAAACAAAATCTATGCATTTTACTTCCTTCGGGAATCTTTTTGCACCATATGAAGCACCGGGATTAGGAGCAACAATATTAGCCCCGATACGAGCTTTTGCCTATGATCTTATTATAAATGAAGTAATAAAAATAAAAGCGCAAGATTTACTTAACTCATTGTCAAATGTGAAAATTAGTAATTAGAAATCCGGACCTTATATTTTTCTATCCACCCTATTACACCAAAAAGGGAAAAGAGTATCAAGGGATCGCCAATGAGAAAACGCCCCCCATCTCATCCTATTCCAAAGAAAAATATTTAAAATTTTTCGAAAAGTTTTTTTTGCTTGCCCGCCAAAAAGTAAAGGATACAACCAGGATAGCCTTGCTGAATGCTGATTGGCGGGATTTTGAATCCACTGCGGCTTTAAAAGAAAATTCGGATAATGCAATCACCATATTTGATTACCAAAGAATATTATCTCAAA
>DAOURK010000217.1 GCA_030625085.1 Pseudomonadota bacterium | reverse complement strand
TGTATAAAATGCTTTATCTTTGAATGTAGCATAAGGGACCTCCTTTGGTTAGGGTTAAGTTTTAATTCGGTTTCCTTATGCTTTCACTACAAAGTTAAGATATTCTATATATTTAATCCCTTACTGCGTGGTTTGTGGGTTATAAAGATGATAATCAACGCCCAAGATAATTGCAGCCGAGTCTTTGGGGATGTAAATAAATCTATCGGAACTGTAAATGATTCGTTCGGGGGTTTGGGAGGCAAAGCATTTGCGGCGTCCAAAGCCATTGGCCTGGTTACCTTGGCCGCAGGAACTATGGCCGCAACCTTTGCCACCTTTGCTGCCAGAGAGGCAATGGATTTTGAAACGGCTATAGCCAACATCAGCACGCTTCTATGGGGTGTACAGGAGGATGATTTGCCAGCCATAGAAGAAGGAATCATGAGTTTGACAAGAAAAGTTCCGTTAGCGGCCAAAGATTTATCTGCGGCTTTTTACGACATTCAGAGCACTTTGGGTTTAGGTGCAGAAGGCCTCAAAGTGTTGGAGGTTGTGGGAAAGGCTGCTGTCGGCGGCTCTGTGGATGCAAAAACGGCCGCTGATCTAATGACGACGGTTATGGGGGCTTTTAAATTAGAGGCTGAAGACGCGGCTTATGCAAATGATGTCTTGTTCGCAACAATAAAGACCGGCAAATTGGAATATAAAGACCTGGCCGTCGGTATTGGTGATGTGGTCGGTCCGGCATACAGGGCCAATCAATCATTGGAAGAAATTGGCGCTGCCATTGCCGTAATAACAGGTGTAACCGGCCAGAAAGCCGAGTCCTTTACTAAAGTCGGCCAGGCTATAAAAAAGCTGCAATTACCGGCTATCCAAGGCAAATTTAAGAATCTTGGTATAGAGTGCCTTGATGCCGCAGGCAAGATACGCCCCCTTCATGAGATTATCGTTGAGATGGCCGACAAGGACCTTACTTACGCGCAGATTTTTGACGCTGTGCCTTTGGAAAGGGCTGCTCAGGGTTTCGATTTGCTTATTCAGAATAGCGATACGTTAATTAAACATCTTCACACACACAACGATGCTTTGGGGGCTGGGGAGCGTGCAACAAAAAAAATGATGGATACACGAGCCAATGAGTTACAATTAGCCAAAAATTCATGGAATGAATTTTTGACGGTAGTTGGTGATCCCATTCTGGGTGAAGGCTCACCTGTATTGAAAAAAATTACTGAAAGGCTGCATGAAATCAGCGATTGGGAGAAGGAATCCGGCGATATCAGTTTCGTCTTTACAACCTGGATTTCTGCCTTATCGCAGGCAACCGAAATTTTTCCCAGTATATTGGATTCTCTGGCCGGCGTTGAAGGTCAGGCAGGAAAAGCCGGTGAGGGGTTCATTAATTGGATCGGCGATATTGAGACGGTCAAGAGTATGCTATATGGTACTTCGGTTGTGATCGGAGGGCTGGTTTTGAGTGCGGCCCTAGTCCATGATACTTTTATGGCCTGTTTAAAACCTACCACCCTTTTAACAGGTTCTTTAAGCCAGTCGCTAAAAATTGTAAAGTGGATATTGAAGGGGCTTGATATTATCTGGGGATGGGATTTATCCCCTGCAGTTGCCGAGATTGAGAAATTAGAGAAGGCAACGTGGGAGTGGACTAAACATATATGGAATGCTGGTTATTTGTCGGATAATGTCCTCAATGCCATAACCAAGACCCAGCAGGGCATAGAAGGCATAACCGGCAAAACAAAAGAGTCTGCTGATGAAGCGAAAAGGCTGGCCAGGCTGCAGGAGGGTTTGGGCAAAATTGATACAAGTAAGGTGTTAGGTGAGCGCTCGACCATTATCTGGGATACATTTGAACCCGATTGGTTAAAAAAGAGTGCTGCCTTCAGCGAGGCCAAGGACTTAGCCGAAAAATGGACCTTATGGGAGAAAGGCCTTGCCGGCCAAAATGCGTTGGACGTTACATTAAAAGCTTCGATGGTTAAAGATCTCGACATAAAAGGAATCGATCCCGGAAGCTACACGGAAAAGACCAACAAGGCGATTCTTGAAAACCAGAAAAAAATGATCAATATCCAGGAGGGCTATATTAATCATTTAAAATCCAGCGGCGGTGTCAACATCAATGTAACGAGCGAAAGCGCTCCGGCCTGGTTGGCCGGTTTAACGTCGGAATTACTTAAGGAAATCGTGGTCAAGGCGGAAGGGGAAGGCATAAAAGCATTAGTGGGATTATAAAGATACATCTACAAAAATTAAGAAAATTATTAAGGATCAACCTTCCCCCCTCGAATTATTTCAGGAACCCAGCGAGGGGGGTCAATGGTTTTCCCTTTTCCTTGACGGTTTATATATTTCAATAACTGCTGAACAACAGAATCTAAAAAGGTATTATCTGCCTCACCCTTATATTTATCATATGTGTTTAGAATTTCAGTAAAAAGAATTTTTAATTTGTCGTCATGATGTGCCATAGCAGGTATTACCATATATAATATTAACTCCAATGATCGGATGTAATCATTTAACTGTTTTATTTGGTACTGTTGTTGTGCAGTCCGTTCTTCTAGTGTATTTAAAAATTTTGTAAATATTTCATTAAAATCTTTATGCATAGTGGCATATCCTATTTAATATTTTGTATTGGCATATAAAACCAACTCACTGAGGGGTTAAATACGTTTATCAGCCCGATCCGAATCTATGTCAACAAAACACAGCTATGCAGGGGAATAAGGGATGATTGAATTTCGGGACGGATATTAATTTTTATTTCCGGGATATTGTGTGTATTTTGCAGCAGATTCATAGTCTATCCCTCTCTCCCTTCCATTTGTGCCCTTTTTTAAAGGGTAATGGCGGGGGTAACGGGGGGATTACCCCCCCGCTCCATCAAAAACGAAATACAATACCGTTAAGTTAATCAATGGATCAAATACATAATCCATTGGTGACTGCATCAAACCGGGTCAGCAATCCTTCAAAATTATTATCTGCGGCGGCTTTGATGACTATAGGGAATGTTAAATCAGATAATCTATCAATAAAGCCCAGCAAATCTTTGAGGCTATTTTTTTCCCTGTTGGCATAATCAATATCAATTACGTTATCTGCCTGCCTAGGCTGAAAGAATCCGCAGCAAATCGCTTCCGATAATATATTTTCAAGAGGAAGAAATAGATAATGGAGGGCATCGGTCTTTTGGAGCGGAATATTATCCGGATATTTGTAAAATTCTCTATCCATGACCTCTTCGTCGCCAGCGTCCAGGCCCTTGAAAACGTTGATAATATCTTCAACCTCCTCACGAAGGTCTTTAACAATTTTTAATTTGAGTGCTGTCATATTTTCAGGATAAGGCCCTTCTGGGGGTAACTGATCTGTTATGGGAGGGTTAATTGCTGGGCAATTTGCTTCAGGGTTTGTACTAACTGGCATGATTTTGCCTCCTTGAAAAAAGGAGCCGCTTTTGGTAAGATAAAACCAACCTTCATCGGCAGGGCTCATTTGACCGATGACGGCCAGGTCTCAATAGTGTGAGGTAACACCTATTGGGACCGACTTAATTCTATTTGAGAAATATACTCTAATAAATCCTTTTTTAGAAATCGATATCCCCGGCCAATCTTATTTCCTTTAATCCTTCCCTGATGAACCATTGTCAGCAACGTTTGCTTTGTGGTCCTTAAATATTTCACTGCCTCTCTGGTAGTTAGAATTTCCGGGTCTGTCATCTTATTCCCTTTTAGGTCTTAAATAAACGATTTGGACTTAAATATACTGTATTATGTATGCAAATAGAGTGCCAAAGATGAAATTTTTTTTGGTTTTTGTAAAGTGAGCAATATCAGTATATTCTATGATCCGAGATTATGAAAAAATTATTGAGGTGCGTAACGCTGTGCAGAAAATAGGCTGTGGTGTATATATGTAGCACATTATTATATAAAAGGAGCCCCCCCTCACCGGCTACAATTAGAGAGGAGCATTTTTCGATTACAGTTACCAATGGTAACACTTTTAATATTGCCCATAACTTCGGCAGAAGAAATAAGTTGACGGGCTCGACTGGCCACAAACTCCCGCTTCACCTTCCTGTAGGACTACCAATCCCACCTTCTATTAAATTGAAGGCCTTCTTTTTCTTCTAAGCTTGATTTAATGTTTGATTTTGAAGAAGGCCGCAAGAATATTCGATAAGAAAATATATGGCTATAATTATAATTTGATAAAGGATCTTTTTCCTAATCCTCAATAAAAGAAACAAAATCGAAGGGCAGATAAAGGGAAACAGAATGGGACCAAATCCTTTAGATTTACTTGATTCATTGCTAAATTCCAAAGCTATAAGAAAACAGAGAACAATCAAACTCCTTAAAGATCCTGTTACCGAGTATACTGAAGACTGGTATATGTTTGTACCTAAATGTTTTAATGCAGCATTGGATATTAAATACACTATAAAATCAGTGAATAAAGTTAAAAAGTTAGTTAGGACTCAAGGAATAACCTTTTCATTTAAAAAAGGTGATATTCTCTATAACACACCAAAAGCTTACCTTCAGTGGTCAGAAGCTTTAAAATATATAAAACTTTGTGTGGATGTGGAACAATCTTCTGATGTAACCCCCCCCTCTAAAGATAAAAGGAGATACCCTGGTTTTGTATTTTTTCGCATTTTAACCCCGAATCAGGATCAAACAAAATTAGTATTACGGGATCAACTTAGAATGTCGCAAGATGAATTCGTGAAATTTCTTATCGCTGGTCCATCCGAGGAAATTTTAAGCCGGATTAATCGCACTGAGTTGGTTGAATCGTTATCATCATTACCCCAGAAATACGAAGCTCAAAAAATTTAATTTTAACATCCTTTTATAGACAATATCTGAAATTTTTTATGACAAGATATTAAAAAAAACCGTCACTATACTATCAAAACAGGGGATGTCATTTTTTTTAAAAAAAAACTTGATATTACCGAACAAGTATGGTACCTTTGTCTTAGACATAAGATAACCTTTTAGGAAATCCGGGATAAATGGCCAGTTATTTAAAAACCGATATAGCAAAGAAAATTGATGAGCCACCAAGGAAAATCCAGGCATGGACTGATTTCGGTTTAATTCTGCCTGAAATTATCCCCCCAAGAGGTAAAGGTATTGCGCGTGTTTATTCCGAGAAAAATTTGCTGGAATTCGGTATAATTAAAATTCTGAAGGACCAGGAGGGCTTTAGCCTTGATTTCATTAAATGGATTCTTAACGGCTTACGGGCGGGGGTCTCCCAAGAAAACGACCTTTATGGGAAAAAGGCTGCTGTATTTGAAGATTTTTATTCTAATGTAGTGTGGGGCAATGAGAAAGAACTGTTATTTCTAAGATGGGGACCGGCGGGTCCGGGTATATTTCGCACTATAGAAAAAAATCAAACCGGCGATTATGAGACAAACTGTATCAGCGCCGGGCTCAGAACAGGGAATAACTATAATAAAAAAATTCAGTTGGAAAATCCGCAAGTACTTCTCTAATAAGGTTCTTCAAATAATGGCAGTTTTGTATAATTCAGCCTGTCCGAGTATAAGTAGATCTAAATCCTCATGATTTAAGCATAAAATTACG
>DAOURK010000037.1 GCA_030625085.1 Pseudomonadota bacterium | reverse complement strand
AATAGAAATTCTAAACAAAAAAAAATGATAAAAAAAATTCAAAAAATTATCAAAGATGTATATTTTCCAGAAAAGTTGATAGATATCTTTAAATTTAGATTAACTGCTTAAAATCCAACGGGAGTTTTTTTCTATAGGTTATAATACTATTGTAGTTCGGCTCACTGATGATGGTACGCCAGATCCCGATAACAAACCTGAAGGTTTTCTTAATATACAAACAGGCAACAAATATTTTTATTGCTCCACCATAAAGGGGGATTTCATCTCACTGATTGCCGAATAGAAAATTACAACAACGATTACGAATATATTTATACAAATCATTATAATACAAGCACGTTTGAGATGTGTTTAAATAGAAGTAATTTCAATCACAAATTTAATTCTACGCCCTTTCAAAAATTTACTTATAATCCTGGAATTTTAGTGATTGAAGGGGACACGTATATCAAATTCTTTTATTTATATTAATATATAAATCTTAGCCTTTATATAGAGATTAAGATTAACATTTTTGATTATCCACCGCCTACTTTCCTTTGGCCTAATATATAATCCGTAGCATTGAGCCTCTATAAAAAATATACAAAGTCTCAAAGTCTTATGGTTACTGCCCAATCCCTTCGCGAATGCGTTGAAAATAAAGAACATAAGTTAGGTGACAATATGGATAATACCCGCATTTATTTATCTTTACAGTTCATGCTCTAAAATTCACAGACGAAATTTCAAAAAATAGTTTTTGATACATTTAAGGACCAGGCACTGAAGGCATAAAAGCATTTATAGAAAAATTAAAACACCGCTACAAAAATAACAAAAACCCCTTGACCAGGGAGAATAAATCAAACAGGGGGTTTAGCTTCTTCTGCTTCTCTGTTAATAAGGATACATAATGGATTTAAATAACCAAAAGATCTTAGTTACAGGTGCTGACGGATTTATTGGATCTCATCTGACAGAATCACTTGTCCAAAATGGATATAATGTCCGTGCATTTGTTTTTTATAACTCCTTCAATTCCTGGGGCTGGCTCGATCACAGTTCACCCCGAATCAAAAATTCCCTGGATGTTTTCGCCGGTGATATCCGTGACCCTCATGGTGTAAAAAAAGCTATGAAGGGTTGCAATGTAGTTTTCCACTTAGCTGCATTAATTGCAATTCCTTATTCTTATCATTCACCAGATACTTATGTAGATACTAATGTCAAAGGAACCTTAAATATAGTGCAGGCGGCACGAGAGCTTGAAATTGATAAAATAATCCACACATCAACCAGTGAAGTTTATGGAACTGCCTGCTTTGTGCCCATCAGCGAAAAACATCCCTTACAGGGACAATCGCCCTATTCTGCCTCAAAAATCGGAGCTGACCAAATCGCCATGTCTTTTTATTCCTCATTTAATACACCAGTCACTATCATCCGGCCATTTAATACATATGGCCCGCGCCAATCAGCCAGGGCAGTAATTCCAACAATCATTACCCAGATCGCTAGTGGAAAAAAGCATATTAAACTTGGCGCTCTAGAGCCCACAAGAGATTTTAATTACATTAAAGATACAGTCAATGGATTTATAACCATAGCAGAATCGGATAAATCTGTGGGAGAAGTCATAAATATTGGAAGCAATTATGAAATCGCTATTGGTGAGACAGCTATGCTTATAGGTAAAATAATGGGAAACATAATCGAACTAGAAGAAGATACAGAAAGGCTTCGGCCGCCGAAAAGTGAAGTAGAAAGACTTTGGGCTGATAATAGCAAGGCAAAAAATTTAACTGGCTGGAAGCCACTTTATGCAGGACGAGCAGGATTTCAAAAAGGCCTTGAAGAAACAGTGAACTGGTTTACTAACCCAGAGAACTTAAAATTTTATAAGCCCGATATTTACAACCTCTAAAAATATGCTGCCAGAAAAAATTCTTAATGTATTAAAAAGTATATTACCCCAGACAAAAGGCCCTATTTCCTTGCATGAGCCATGTTTTGCTGGCAATGAATGGAAATATGTAAAGGAGTGCCTAGACACTGGATGGGTCTCCTCAGTGGGCAAATTTGTTGATAGGTTTGAAAATATGCTTGCTGAGTACACAGGTGCCAAAAGGGCTGTAGCAATGGTGAACGGAACCGCTGCCTTGTATATAGCATTGAAGTATGCTGGTGTTAGTCCCAATGATGAAGTGTTACTTCCTGCGCTCACCTTTGTTGCTACGGCAAATGCGGTTTCATATTGCCAGGCTGTCCCCCATTTTGTTGACAGCGAAGAAAATACCTTAGGCATGGCCCCTTACAAATTATTTGATTATTTAAAAAAACATGTTGAAATACGAAAAAGCGGTTGTTATAACCCAAAAACTGGCAGACGTATAAAAGCAGTAATCCCGATGCACACATTTGGACATCCAGTAGATTTAGATCCTCTTTTTGAGGTTTGTCAAAGTTTCCATTTGGAAATGGTAGAAGACGCGGCAGAGTCAGTAGGCTCCTTCTACAAAAAAAAACATACTGGAAATTGGGGAAAATTATCATTATTTAGTTTTAATGGCAATAAAATTATTACCACTGGTGGAGGTGGTGCAATAATCACCAATGATGAATCTCTTGCAGAAATGGCAAAACATTTGACAACCACTGCAAAAGTGCCCCACAAATGGGAATTTTATCATGATCAGCACGGTTACAACTTTCGAATGCCAAATATCAATGCAGCCATGGGATGCGCACAGCTCGAGCAATTACCTATTTTTTTAGAAAAAAAACGCTGCCTAGCAGAACATTATCGCCATGCCTTTAAAGATATAGATGGTATTGATTTCTTCACTGAACCTGATTTTGCGCAAAGTAATTATTGGCTAAATACACTTCTCCTCAATGAAACCTCTGCCCATGAAAAAGATACCGTGCTTGAAATCACTAATAACCATGGAATTCAAACTCGGCCCTCTTGGACATTGATGCATAAGCTGCCTATGTATCAGGATTGCCCCAGAATGGATCTAAGTGTAGCTGAAAATTTAGAAACACGCCTGATCAACATCCCCAGTAGTGCTCGCTTAGGAGAACCTTATGCGGAAGCGTAAAATCTGCATTGTCACAGGCACACGTGCTGAATATGGATTGCTTTATTGGCTAATGAAAGAAATTCAGTCCGATCCAGCCCTCGAACTCCAAATTACAGTCACAGGGATGCACCTTTCCCCTGAATTTGGATTGACTTATAAGATAATCGAAAAAGATAACTTTATAATCAACGAAAAAGTAGAAATGTTACTGGCTAGTGACACCCCGGTTGGAATTGCTAAATCTATAGGGTTGGCAACCATTGGATTTGCAGACGCACTGGAGCGGTTAAAACCTGATATCCTCGTTATCCTTGGTGACAGATACGAAATTCTAGCGGCTGCCCAAGCCGCAATGATAGCAAGGATTCCAATTGCACATCTGCATGGTGGCGAGGCCACAGAAGGGCTAATTGATGAGGCCATTAGACATTCAATTACAAAAATGTCGCACTTGCATTTTGTGTCTGCCGAACCATATCGACAGAGGGTAATTCAATTGGGAGAGAACCCGGAAAGTGTTTTAAATCTTGGTGCCCCTGGTTTGGACAATATTACAAGACTTAATCTGCTTGACAAAGCAAGCTTTGAAGAATATATTGGCTTTCAACTTGGCAAAACAAACTTTCTAGTCACCTATCATCCGGTAACTTTGCATAAAAAAAATTCCCATCAGGCGCTAAAGGAGCTCTTTCAGGCATTGGATAATTTCCCTGATGCAAAAATAATTTTTACAAAACCAAATTCAGACACCGATGGCAGAATTATTATCCAAATGCTTGATGATTATGTAAAAAAGCAGCCAAATAGAGCTAAGGCTTATATCTCCATGGGCCAGCTAGCATATCTAAGCGCCATTAAACATGTGGACATTATTATAGGCAATTCATCTAGCGGTTTAATTGAAGTGCCCGCAATGAAAAAACCAACAGTGAATATTGGGGAACGCCAGCGTGGCCGTTTGAGGGCTGCATCTGTGATAGATTGCGATAACACTGCAGCGGCAATTATGGCTGCCATTAAAAAAGCTTTATCCCAAGATTTTCAGAATTTGCTTCCAAATGTTATTTCCCCATACTGTGGGGGAAATGCCTCTTTTCAAATAAAAAAATATCTAAAGTCTGTAGATTTAGAAGGAATTTTAATGAAAAGGTTTTATGATTTGGAGACAAAAAAATGAAAGTGGTATTTATTGGTTGCGTTGAATTTAGTTTTATTACTTTAAAATATTTGTTGGGGTTAAAAGAGGCGAAAGTTGTTGGTGTTGTTACGCGTAATAAATCTTCCTTTAATGCGGATTTTAGATCTTTGGGCCCTTTGTGTGCTAAGTTTAAAGTCCCTTGTTTTTTTGCTAAAGGAAACAATCAGGCGGATATGGCTAATTGGATTAAAAAATCAGACCCTGATATTATCTATTGTTTCGGTTGGCCTTATTTACTTAAAAATGAAGTATTAAATATACCACGTTTAGGCGTGGTTGGTTACCATCCTACAGCTTTACCAAAAAACAGGGGGCGTCATCCTATAATTTGGGCTTTGGCATTAGGCCTCAGCGAAACGGCTTCGACATTTTTTTTTATGGACGAAGGAGCTGACTCTGGTGAAATTCTCAGCCAAAAGTTTGTTCAAATAAAATCCTCAGATGATGCGTCAACTCTTTATCAAAATCTTGCATTAATTGCTGTTAATCAGATAAATGAATTTACTAAAAATCTGGCATTAAAAGAAGTTATCAGGATGCCTCAAGATCATTCAAAATCAAATTATTGGAGAAAAAGAAACAAAAAAGATGGTGAAATTGATTGGCGAATGTCCGCAAAAAATATCCATAATCTCGTTCGGGCTTTAACACATCCATATATTGGCGCACACTGTTTATTTATGGATGAAGAAATTAAAATTTGGAGAACTGAAATAATTGAAGATAATTTTCATAATATAGAACCAGGTAAAATTTTAAATACAAAGTGCCAAAACATAATAGTCAAGTGTGGTGACGGTGTGTTAAAAATAGTAGAGCATGAATTTAAAACCATACCCAATGAGGGATACTATTTATGAAAAATGTACTCGTAGTCGCGCCACATCCCGACGATGAAAGCCTTGGTTGTGGTGGAGCTTTACTCCGCCATGTTGCTGAAGGGGATAAGATTCATTGGTTAATAATAACTGCAATTCAAACTGAAAACGGTTTTAAAAATGAACAAGTAAAATATAGGGAATCGGAGATAAAGCTTGTGGCGCAACAATATGGATTTTCTTCTGTTCACAATCTAAGCTTTCCTACTACTAAACTTGATATAACTCCCATTGGTGAGATTATTGACAGGATAAGTGCGGTTTTTAAAAAAAACAAACCAGAGGTGATTTATTTGCCTCATCCAGGCGATATACACACAGATCACAAAATTGTGTTCGATGCAGTGAGTTCTTGTACAAAGTGGTTCCGGTATAAATCCATTAAACGTGTTCTTGCTTATGAAACCTTATCTGAGACAGATTACGCAACAGATTTGCAAAATTATGGATTCCGAGCAAATGTATTCATAGACATAAACAATTATCTTGAAAAAAAACTGGAAATCATTAAAATTTATGCAAGTGAGCTTGGAAAATTTCCTTTCCCTCGCAGTGAAGAGGCAATCCGTGCCTTAGCTGCATTGCGCGGTGCAGCATCAGGCTGCCGTGCGGCAGAGGCATTTATGCTATTGAAAGAGATCCTCTGAATATAAAATAGCCATTATTTGCCAATAAATTGACACAGAAAATTTATAACAATAACCAGTAATCTAGCACCTAGAATTCAATCAATGACCGGAAACAAAACATACATAATTGCCGAAGCTGGGGTGAACCACAACGGCTCCATTGAAATGGCAAAACAGCTTATAGATGTTGCAGCCGAAGCCAGGGCCGATGCGGTCAAGTTTCAGACTTTCAAGGCCGAAAAAATTGCCACCCTAAAAGCGCCAAAAGCTGAATATCAAACTAATACAACTGATTCATCCGAATCACAATTTGAAATGATAAAAAAGCTAGAATTAAATATCCCTGGGCATAAAAAACTTATTGAATATTGTCAAATGAGGGAGATACAATTCTTATCCACACCATTTGATTTGGAAAGTGTCACTTTACTTGCAGATACTTTTGATCTTCCTCAATTAAAAATTCCCTCAGGGGAAATAACCAATGCCCCACTTTTATTAAAAGCAGCGCGCACCAATAAGCCAATCATACTTTCCACAGGAATGAGCACAATCGGAGAAATAGAAATGGCTTTAGGAGTGTTGGCTTTTGGTTATACACAGCCTGCCCTCAAACCCACATTGACAGGCTTCCAGGAAGCATATTATTCTGAATCAGGGCAAAATGCTTTAAAGGAAAAAGTGGTATTACTTCATTGCACTACTGAATATCCTGCCCCATTTATAGATGTTAATCTTTATGCGATGGACACCTTACATTCCACTTTTAATTTACCTGTTGGGTATTCTGATCACACACCCGGCATTGCAATTCCTATAGCAGCGGTGGCCAAAGGCGCCACTGTCATTGAAAAACATTTTACTTTAGATAGAAATCTCCCCGGCCCAGACCACAAAGCCTCCCTTGAACCTGACGAATTAAAGGAAATGGTTAAGTCAATACGGCAAGTAGAGAAAGCATTAGGATCACCCCTAAAAAGACCGGCCAAATCTGAACTTAAAAACAGGCTGGTTGCCCGAAAAAGCCTTATAGCAATACAAGATATTCGAAAAGGTGAATTGTTTACTGAATCTAACCTTGAAGCAAAAAGACCTGGAAATGGAATTTCACCAATGTATTATTGGGAGTGGATAGGAAAAATTGCTGATAAGGATTATAGGCAAGATGAGATGGTGATCGAATGAGCCTACCCCTTCTTATCCTTGGCGCAGGAGGACATGCAAAAGTTTTAATAAATACGTTACAAATCCAATCTAAAACAATAATTGGAATTACTGATCCAGATAACAGCCGACATGGTCTTACAATTCTCAACATCCCAGTAATTGGAAATGATGATATGGCACTACAATACGCACCTGAAACGGTAAAGGTAGTAAATGGCTTAGGTTCGGTGAAGCCACCAATAAGGCGTAAGCAACTATTTAATAAATTTAAAAACAAACATTACCATTTCACCAGTGTAATCCATCCATCAACTATAATTGCTGCTGGAGTAAAAATATCCGAGGGTAGCCAGGTAATGGCTGGTACTATCATTCAACCGGGATGTTTTATAGGCCAAAATACGATTATCAATACCGGCGCATTGATCGACCATGATTGCCGCATAGGAGACCATTGCCATATATCGCCTGGCGCAACTTTATCCGGCAATGTATCAATTGGTGATGGCACACATGTTGGAACTGGTGCAACTGTTATTCAAAATATCACAATTGGCCCGAATTGTCTTGTCGCTGCCGGCAGCGTAATAGTTAAAAATATTGGCAACGGAAAAAAAGTCAAAGGTGTCCCAGCAACAGAATATTAAATTTTTATTAATCCATAAATTTAATAACTAGGATTCAAAACAAATGAACGATAAGTTAGCTCAATTACTTATTTCTTTGGAAACGAATATTAAAAACGCCTTAAAAAAAATGGATCTTGCTGCAGAAAAAATTCTAATTATTGTTGATAAAAAAAACCACTTGCTTGGTACACTTTCAGACGGTGATATTAGACGATTTATCCTTAAAACCGGCAATATTAGCGGCCATGTTAAGGATTGCTATAATAAAAATCCTATTTATTTACAGGAAGGATACAATCGAGATGAAGTAAAAAAATTGATGATTCAAAAAAAAATAGAGGTCATTCCAATCGTGGACAATAATAACCAGGTTATAGGCACCTTGATTTGGAGCAATTTATTTAATGGAAGCCAAAAGCCTATAACACCAATCAATTGCCCAGTAGTAATAATGGCAGGTGGCAAGGGAAAAAGGCTAGATCCTTTCACTAGAATACTCCCAAAGCCCCTTATCCCTATAGGCGAAAAACCTATACTTGAGTTGATAATGGATAACTTTAATCAATTTGGGGTAAACAATTTCTATCTCACAATAAATTATAAAGGAGAAATGATAAAATCATATTTTGATAACATAGATTTAAAATATAATTTAATTTACCTTCGGGAAAAGGAATATTTAGGCACTGCAAGCAGTCTCAAATTATTGCCCGCAAATTTTCCTTCCACCTTCATCCTCTCAAATTGTGATATTTTTGTTCATGCTGATTTTTCCGATCTGCTAGCGTTTCATAAAAAAAACAATAACGCCCTTACCATAGTGGGTGCTATTCAGCAGCATGTCATCCCTTATGGAGTTATAGAATTTTCTTATAATGGATTTGTTAAAAAAATAAATGAAAAGCCGGAATATGATTTCACTGTAAATACAGGTGTGTATGTACTCGAAAAGAGTATATTAGATCATATCCCTGAAAATGAGTTGTTTCACATTACTCATTTGATGGATAAATTGCTGAAAAAGGGTCACAAAATAGGTGTTTATCCGGTCAGCGAAAAATCTTATGTGGATATTGGTCAATGGGAGGAATATCAAAAAAACGTAAAAAATTTTTTAATCTGAAAAAAAATAATAGTATGTCACTGTGCCCTCAGCGAGCATAACTCCTTAAAAAAATTACTACTTGTTATAGTTCCTTTTTTCCATATAATGTTTCTGCTTGCGGCTTTGTTGTATAAATAATTAAAAAAACAGTTGCTATTGTAAAATTAAAAGCCTCTAAGCATTGTATTTTAATGGAACCTGAAGAGTGGAAGAGACCAAATTTTGATGATTGCTTAACAATGAAAAAGAAAAAATAAAAAGGTTGAAAATGATAAATAATTTAGAGCCATATATTATCGGTGAAACAGCATATAACCATGAAGGAGATATTGCATATCTTTATAGAATGATAGATGATATCTCAGCCTTAAAATTGAATGCCGTTAAGTTTCACTTATTATTAAATCCTGAAAGCTATATGCAGAAAAAACATCCTTTACTTGCAAAAATAAAAAAATGGGCTTTTAATGAGAGTCAATGGGATGATATTATTGCCTACTCAAAGAATAAAGCACTCGATATTATAGCACTATGTGATGATGTTGAAAGTTTGGAATATATTAATAAAAACAACAAAGATGTGGATGCAATAGAACTGCACGCTTCGGGCATTAACGACTATTTTTTGCTTATGGCAGCGTCAAAATTTTACAAACAAGTTATATTAGGGACTGGAGGCTCCACTATAGGCGAAATTGAGCATGCGGTCTATTTTCTTCGAAATAATGCCAAAAAAGATATTGCTCTTATGTACGGGTTTCAAAATTATCCTACTAATTATGCTGATATCAATTTATCTAAAATCTTAAAAATTAAAAATTTATTTGGCCTACCCATAGGATATGCAGATCATACAAGCTTTGATGATCCCAACAATGTGATTGTAAGTGTTATGGCGGCCATGATGGGGATCAATATTTTAGAAAAACATTATACACCTGATTATGGAAAAAAAAGGATTGACTATCATGCTGCTGGTGACAAAAAACAACTATCGAGAATAAAGCAATTAATGAACCTGGCATTAACCGTTTATGGCACTGGTGAATTAACAATGCAAAAAGCGGAACTTGATTATGGAAATGTTGGCCCAATGAAAAAAGCAATTGTGGCAAAGAGAGCCATTAAAAAAGGAGAAAAACTTTCTTTGGATAATCTTTGGTTTAAACGCACTGAACATGAAACTTATATCAAACAAAGCCAATTTTTACAGTTGATTGGCTTAGAGGCCGTTCAAGAAATAAAATTGGATGAAGTAGTTGATTTTGAAAAGGTTAAATATAAATATATGAAAAGTGACTTAGCTGATTTTACCCATATAAAAAAATAACCAGTGCCATTAGATAACATACAAAAATATGAATAAAATGAAAACAGGCTTTTTAATTACTGCCAGAATGAAATCAACGCGACTGCCTAAAAAACTTATTTTAAAAATAAATAGAAGGCAAATTTTCCGTTGGATGATCGATCGATTAAAATTAAGCCCTTCAATAGATAATATCATTATCTGCACCTCACTAAATCCACAAGATGATATTCTTGAACTAATAGCTAATGAAGAAGGAATCAAAGTTTTTAGGGGCTCTGAGGACGACGTGATACAACGATTATATGATGCTTCAATATATTACCATTTAGATTATGCCCTGAATATAACTGCTGATTGCCCATTAGTTTCTTTAAAATATATCAATAAAATTATCAAGGCATTTAAAAATACACAAGCTGATCTTATTCGATGCTTAAATTTGCCACATGGCTTCTATTCATATGGGATGCACATTGCAGCGTTAAAAAAAATTTGCCAAATAAAAAAGGGGACAGATACAGAAGTTTGGGGAAGATATTTCACTGATACAGGTTTATTCAAGGTATTTGATCTTAATGTTCCCAAAAATTTAAAGCGCCCTCACTATAGATTAACTCTTGATTACCCTGAAGATTATGAATTTTTTAATAAAGTTTATAAATATTTTGGGAAATCTACATACAGCACAGATATACATAAAATCATAGATTTCCTTGATAATCATCCAACTGTTGTGGCCATTAATGCCCATTGTGAAGAACTTTACAAAAAACGATGGGAAGATCAAAACAGGTTAGAATTAAAATGAACAAAGTTTTAATTATAGGGGCGGGTTCAATTGGTCAAAAACATATTCGTGCATTATTGTCGATAGGGGAAAAAAATATTGCTGCCTTTAGAACAGGTAAAGGCCAATTAAAGAATCTAGCTAAAGATATTAAGGAACATGTGAAGATATACCAAGATGAAAATGCTGCATTCGCCTGGAAGCCAACCCATGTTATTATCAGTAATCCTACAAATTTACATTTAGAATACTTAATAAAAACTATACAATTAGGTGCAAAGGTGTTTGTGGAAAAGCCTATTGTCCATGATTATACTATATTAAAAAATGCAACAGTTTCTGCATCGGAAATAAAAAAATATAATGGCGTCGTTGGTTTTAATTTAAGATTTCATGGCCTGTTTAAAAAAATTAAAGAAATAATATCTACTTACCAATATGGAAATATACTTTCTGCAAATCTGATTGCAGGGCATTATCTACCCTTTTGGCACCCGTATGAAAATTATCGGAATAGCTATGCATCTCGTAAATGTTTGGGGGGTGGTGTACTTCGAACATTATGCCATGAAATCGATTTAGCTTACCATCTATTTGGAAAAGTAATAAAAGTATTTGCTAGGATTGAAAATTTAAGCAGTTTAGAAATAGATGTTGATGATTCAGTAGACATTATAATAAATTCAGAAAACTGTAAACGTATCTATATTCACCTAAATTATTTATACCCTTTGCCTTTAAGAAAAGGCAATATACTATTTGAAAAAGGCCTTTTAGAATACGACTATTACATGGGAACCCTTTTTTTTACGGATTACAATGATATTAAAATAAAAAATATATATTCAACTGATAAATCTTATGATAAACAATATATAATACAAATGAAAAATTTTCTGGCAGATAAATCAAAAGCTGCCTGCACACTTAAAGAAGGTATTGAAGAAATGAGAATAATAGCGCTTTGCGAAAAATCGAGTAAAAATGGAAAGGAAATATGTTTAAATTAGATGGTAAAGTAGTTGTGATGTTTGGGGGTAACGGTCATTTAGGGCGACAATTTAGTAAAGCAATTTTAGAATATGGTGGTATTCTTTACAGTTGTGATTTAAACATTGAAGAAACAAAGGAAATGGAAACAATAAAAAACAAATACGCACAAAAATTTAATCTTGTCAATTTAGATGCGACTAAAAAGGAGGAATTGAAAAAAATATATGAATTAGTTGTAGAAAAAGAAAAAAAAGTTGATATTTTAATAAATACAACAACAATGAAAGGTGATGATTTTTATTTACCTTTTGAAAAAGTTTCACTTGAAGGATGGAATATTGGTATATTAGGCAATTTGACTATTCCATTTCTTACAATTCAAACTTTTATCCCAATTATGAAAAAAAAAAGAAATGGGTCAATTATAAATATAGCTTCCCATTATGGAATTGTGGGAAACGACCAGAGAATTTATGAAGGATCTAATTTAAATAAAGTTTATACTGAAAATTCTTCTGGTGTAAAACAAATACATTCTCATGGAGTATATAATGCGGCAAAAGGCGGCTTGATTAATTTTACCCGTTACTTAGCTGCCTACTATGGCAAATATAACATCCGGGTAAATACTATTTCCCCTGGCGGAATATATAATAAAAATGAAAATGAAATATTTTTAAGGAAGTATTCGGATAAAGTCCCTATTGGAAGAAAAGCCAAACCCCATGAAATAAATGGCGCTTTAATCTTTCTTTCTTCTGATGCCTCATCCTATATAACAGGGCATAATCTAGTTGTAGATGGTGGATATACAATATGGTAGCATGAAAAAACTAGGGATATCAGCCTCAAAAAAATTTTATTATATTAATAAATATAGAAAATATTTTTAAAAAGTGGTTAGAAATAAATGAATTATGCAGTCCTGGAAATAATTGAATTCCCGCATGCTCGGGCTATTGACAGGCGTGATGCTTGAATATGACTCTAAGCTTGGCTCAAAGATTAGTAATTTTAGGTGATTCGCTTGGATTGCCAACTGGAATAAAAAACACCCAGACGCCTGATGCAATTGAATATGAAGAAACTTATCCGTATCTTTTGCAAAAATTAATGCCGGAATGGGAGATAATATCTACATGCAAAAGAAGCAATCGCGTAGATAAGCAAGCAAGGCAACAATGGTTATTTGACGATATTATTTTTTATAAACCAAAAGTAGTGGTGGTGCATTTGGGGATATGTGATTGCGCCCCTAGGTTATTTAACAGGTATGAATCTTTTATCCTGTCCAATTTACCTGTATCTATAAGAAATCCTATAATTACCTTTTTCTCAGGGCATCGGTTTTTTTTTACAAAACACTTTAGAAAGGTTTATGTAAAAAAATTGCCATTTAAGTCACATATGGAAAAAATAATTAATACCATATGTAAAATAAATTCGTTCCCAATTTTAGTTGGCATTGCCGATACAAACAAAACAAACAAACAAAAATCTTATAATTATGATATAAATATACAAAAATATAATCAAATTTTATTAAAATTATCTAAAAAAAATAATTTGGCATATATTAATATGCATGAGGAAGGTGATCGCATCCTTTTGCCTGACGGGATACATTTAAATAAGGAAGGCTGTAAACTACTTGCTAACAAAATATTTCAAATTGTAATTAAAAATTCCCATTAATGACCAAACCATACTATAGATCCTTCATCAAAGATAATTCCACTATCATTATTGGCAACATGCTGGTTTCCTTGAAGGGCATTATTCTTATGCCCATAATCATTAAAACTGTGGGCGTTACTGTCTATGGTGGGTTTGTGTTGTTTATGTCACTTCTTGGCATTGTTTTTGGGATTTCATCATTTGGCGCTGGATTCAGGGCGCAAAGATATTTGCCCTCAACCGGTGACATGCCGGCCCGCAGAAAATTTTTTTACCGGCAGTTCTTTTTTCAGATGCTTTCAATATTATTTTTATCGTTGTTGTTGATGCTACTGAACAGACAAATAAACATATACATTTTTAAAAATGAAATCAGCTATTCCATCTTAATAATACCATTATATTTATTTTGTCATTTTCTTTATTCCCAAGGCTATTTCTATTTTCGGTATACATCTAGAATCAGTTATATGACAGTGGCTGGCATATCCTACCCTTACATCTTTATAGGGCTTATCCTCCTTTTTTTCTATTTTTATAGATATATGAACTTAAATACCCTAGTTATGTGCCAAATTTTTGCCTCTTTTTTAATCGCCATCCCCTGCTTCTGGATTATTTTTAGCGAGCTTGGGCCCAGGTTCTCTTTTTACAACATAAAAGATCTTATTTCAGATATCAAAATCGGATTTCCTATTGTCCTTGGTGTTATCGTCGATTTTATTTTAGCCGGCAGTGATCGATATTTTATTGCGTTTTATCTGACCGTTGCGGCTGTTGGTCATTATAATCCAGGATATGTTCTTGGTTCATTGATTATTTTTGTCCCCAAGGCAATGGGAGGGGCTATCCCCCAGCTTATCTCCAAAGCCGTTGACAACGACAACGAATATGATGCCCAAAGAATGCTAAATTATGCTCTAAAGATATTTTTACTTCTGGCAATTCCCTTTATTTTTGGGAGCATGATACTCAGCAAACCGATATTGACCCTGCTGGCCAACATTGAAGTTGCAGAAAAAGCATATCTTATCACGCCTATTGTAGCTTTAGGCACGCTTTTTTACGGCCTGAATATTACACTTTCGCAGGCCCTGTTTGTGCGCCTGAAGACTTACGAAATGTTTAAAATGAATCTCTTAGCGTCAGCATTCAATTTGCTGGCAAATTTAATCGCGCTCTATTTCTTCAAAAATATTATTGTTGCCGCTATAACAACGTTTCTGAGCTACTTTATTGCCTTTATATATGTTTATAAAATTGTCATAAAAGACTGGCCCGTGGATTTCCAACCTATTCTGATAGTGAAATCCTTAACCGCTTCCCTATTTATGGCGACCCTGTTGTTTTGGATTTCTCTCAAGTCGAGGGGGGGGATCTCAGTAAGCATGCTCGCAGTGGAAATGGTTTTGGGAATCGTTGTTTACATTGCCAGCCTTTTAATATTGGGGACATTTTCAAAAAAAGAATTGCGGTTTGTGAAAAATTTTGTTTGTAGGTGGGCAATAGAAAGATAAATGGCTGGGAATAATAATATATTAATTATTTGCCGGGATCTGAAGTCGATACGTAGACTATCTCGGTTTAGCCCGCAGCCGCAAAACTCCTACATTCTGGCCTCAGACGACCCGAGGGTTCATATAGCTGCTAAAAAGTATCCGTGGATAGGTAAAATTTCCTGGATCGAGCAAATGGAGTCATTTTATAATGTTGCTAATGATGTTATCAGATTTCTTAATATTATTAACAACTGGTTGAAATCTTTTGGTGATGAGCAGTATGGCATCCCTAAAGAATTACTTTATTGGGTTCAGCATTGTGAAGGAGGCATGACCACTCAGCGTATTCAGGATCTGTTGCTTTTGATTCGTTCTTATCTTCATTTATTTGAGACCTTTAATATTTCTAGCTTAAAAATACTGTGCTGTCCTGGTATGCACTGGGAAGATAATGTTTTGGCTGAAACTGCCCGAAGCAGAGGCATTAATGTTCATATTATAGGACGTTTCCAAATCAGTGTCTTAAAGAAAAAAGTAATAGGCACTCTAAAAATGATCGCCAGAGAACCATATTACATTTTTAATATTTTCTGGGTAAAATGGCACAGTAAGTATAGTTATATGAGAATTGATAAATACAAAAAGCAAATATTGATCCAACCTTGTGGCTCTGAGCCGAAGCATTTACAATATGTAATTCCCTTGATGAAATCAATAAATGAAAAAGGATATACTTCTGTGGCTCTTTGCTGGGAAATGGCAAATGGCGCTGCTTGTTTGCGCAGCAAAGGTTTTCGTGCTGAAGAACTGGAAAATTGGCTTCCGATTTCAGCTATATGGAAAGTTGCCTTTAGAGCTTTAATAACCTGTAGCAAGGCTGTTATAAGGCGGAAAGAACTTATGCTTAACTCATCTCTTCAGTATAATTCAGTATCTATAACTAAGCTGCTATCACCATCATTTCAATTTTTCTTTATAGGAGAATTACCACAGAGATACAGGCTTATGATTGCTGCAAAAAAGTGTTTTGAAGTTCATTCTCCTCTTGCCATAAGATTTTGCACGACAATATTGCCACAATCTGTTATTCCTTTTCGATGCTTGAAAAAAAATAAAAGAACCATTATATTTCATCAACCAGGGAAATCGTTTATTACAGAGTCTCCCTATCATCATCATAAAATACCAGTCGACTTAGTTTTTGCATTAGATGTAGAGCACAAGAAAAAATTGGAGAAAGAAGGATTTCCATCAAATAATGTTATTATAATTGGGAATCTAAACAAGAACGAACTTAGTGATTTCAAGAATAAATATTCACGAAAAAGATCTCTGTTATATCTGAAAATACCTTCAACTTATTCATTGTATATTTTTTATGATCCGGGGCATATCTTAAAAGGATATAAGGCAGCTAGTGAAGAGGCATGCACAACAGAGTTTTTGTTAGATTTTGTTAAAACAAACTCATCTATTGCCCTGATAATCAAACCTCACCCCAGGCACCATCCTGGTATCTTAGAATCCCAAATTGGGAGCTATGCCTTGCAAAACGTATTTCTTATAAATAATAAAATGTTGCCTCATCATTGCCTAAATGCTGCGGATTTGATTATTACAAAGTATTCAACTGTTGGTATTGAAGCAATGTATATAGATCGACCTGTAATATCTGTTATTCTTGATGGGGAAACAAATTTTAAATTTTACGCTAATGCAGCTAAATATATTTATTCCATTCAAGAATTAGGCAAATTATTAAATTCGTTAATAAATGATGAAAATTATAGATCTCATTGGGCTTTAAAACTCAAAGAACAATCAATAAAATTTTTGGATTTATCTAATTATAAAGTTTCAAAGTCACCTTCCGAACTTACTGCTGATGCTGTAGATGCCCTTATAAAAGCCAAAGGAGTTTAATTTCTCCACAGCCCGGATGTATGAATTTTAATAAAACAGCGCTTAACTGCTCCTTTGATTAAATAAAAAATGCAATATGTCTGGTAATGCAGCTTTGTGGCAGGTGTTGCCAGACCAATGTGCCTTAACTTAATTGCATAGAATTATCAAAATTGCAACCAGCCATTGCAAATTTAATTAGGTTAGATCGTGGCCTATTTTTGAATAAATTTGAGCAAATGTATACTCATCTTTGGGAGATTTAAATATCCGCCTAAAGGGCGTTAATTTATAACCAAATTTTACAAAGGCTTTTAGAAAAAATGAAGATAGCAATTATTGCAGAATGGTTTTCAGAAAATATGGGATACAGTGAAAATTGTCTTCCTAAGGCTTTGGCTTCTTTAGGCCATGAAGTGCATCTCATAACTTCGAATTTACAAATTTATTATAACTCACCCACCTATAAAGAAATTTATGAACCATTCATAGGCCATGCTGTGGTGGAATGTGGAGAAAAAAAATTGGATGGCTTTAACCTTCATCGGCTTCCGCACGCAAGGTGGCTTGGTCAACGACGTATTCAAGGCCTCTGCAAAAAACTTGCGGTGATCCGCCCACAGATAGTGCAAACCCTTGACTCTTATAGGCCGGAAACAGTTGAAGCGGCTATTGCCAAAATGATATTGGGTTTCAAACTATTTTTAGAATCACATACACATGCCTCTGTATTTATTGTTGGCCAGCAAAACTTAAGGGGCAATGAGCGCTTAAAGTTTCTTGCAGTCAAAAATTTGTTTGGTCCTTTGTTAAGTAACCTTTCAGAGAAATGTTATCCAATTAGCCCCGATGCTGCTGAAATTGCTGTTAAGCATTTCGGAATCCAGCGTCGAAAAATCAAAATATGTTCACTGGGAGTAGATACAGAACTTTTTAAGCCTGCCTTGGATTCCGGAACACAAGAGGCACGTTCCCAATTTCGACAGCAGTTAGGATTTTCTCCATCGGATATTGTATGCATATACACAGGGCGTTTTTCAAAGGATAAAGGACCTTTGTATTTGGCGCAGGCTATTGATAGGCTAGTGAAAAATGGGGGAGCATTCCGTGGGTTGTTTGTTGGAAATGGGCCGGAGATGGAAGTAATGGCGATAAAATCTTGCGCTGGGTGTGTGATTCATCCATTTGTATTTACAAGAGAACTGCCACGATTTTATCAAGCTGCTGATATAGGCGTATGGCCCAGGCAAGAATCTACAAGTCAACTTGATGCTGCCGCCTGTGGATTACCAATTATTCTGAGTAATCACGTGCAAGTCACTGAGCGCGTTGAGGGCAATGGTTTGACTTATGAGGAAGATAATGTATATGATTTGGCCCAAAAGATCAAATCATTAGCAGATCAAAAAATTCGAGCGCATATGGGCCAAATTGGATCTAATAAAATAAACCAGCATTTCAGTTGGAATAATATTGCCAAACAGCGAGTCCTGGATTATAAAGCAGCGTTGAGTGTTTAACATTAATTTGAGGATGTTAAAAACTTGCAAAAAATGACAAAAAACCAATACCACAATAATTGAACTGAAAGGAAGGAAAACGTATACTATCTTTCTGATACTAACACAGACAAGAGGAGAATCTATGATTAATTTGTGTAAGTGGTTTTTAGCATATATGAGGAGGCAAGCGCAAGGGAATTTTTGAAAAATCAGTAAATTTTTCTAAAAAACTTAAGAACTAATTATTTGTCCCGGTAGTATCATAGTAATTTTATAAAATTAAATATAAAAAAAGGAACCAATCATGATGGAATTTATAAAAGATCTATTGGGTTTTCTTAATGAACGTAAAAAATGGTGGTTGATGCCTACTATTTTAATATTATTACTAGTAGGCTTAATTTTTATCTTTTCTGGTGGTTCGGCAGTTGCGCCTTTTATTTATACATTATTTTAGGTGGGCATAAATATGAATAAAGCTTCAATAGAAAAAAAAGTAAATGAGATGGAGACAATAGCCACCTTAGCTGCTGCATTTTTATTGCTCTATTTCATTTTTCATAAAGCAATCTTTGTTCTAATAGCATTTACTTTGCTTGTTATGTGTTTGCTATTCAAAAAAATAGCCTCAAGAATATCAATCCTATGGTTAGGATTTTCTAGGGTCTTAGGAAATTTTAATAGCAAGATTATTCTCACATTGATTTTCTTCCTTTTTATTACGCCGATCGCGTTTTTTTACCGACTGTTTTCTAAAAATTCTTTACTCTTAAAAAAAGATGACAGTTTAGATAGTTACTTTTATTCTGTTGATCATAATTATCGAAAAAATGATTTTGAAAAACAGTGGTAAAAAACCAGTGATTAATTAAAAAAAGCCTTACTCTAGGACTGTGAATTTGGTAGAAAAAAATTAAAAAAGTAACTCGAAAAAATGGAGACATAAAATTTTTATGAGTATAAAGATATTAGGCATTTCTGCTTTTTACCATGATTCTGCTGCGGCACTGGTTATTGATGGTGAAATAGTTTTTGCCGTTCAAGAAGAAAGATTCACCAGAAAAAAACATGACCCTTCTTTTCCAATTAACGCAGTAAGGGCTTGCTTGAATTATAAAAAAAATTCTGGAAAAAATGGGGAACCTCTTTCCCTTAACGAACTTGACGCAATAGTGTTTTATGAGAAACCTTTTGTAAAATTTGAAAGATTACTTGAGACATATTACGCTTTTGCCCCAAAGGGCATAAAGCAATTTCAATCAGCAATACCAATTTGGATCAAAGAGAAGCTGTTTCATAAAAAATACATTTATGATCAGCTTGGCAAAATAGAGGATATAGACAAAAAAAAATTAAGACTTTTATTTTCCGAACATCACCTGTCCCATGGTGCAAGTGCTTTTTATCCTTCGCCATTCAATGAAGCGGCGATAATTACCATGGACGCCGTAGGTGAATGGGCAACAACCTCTATTGCATATGGTAAGGGCAAAGACATTAAAATTTTAAAAGAGCTAAGATTCCCTCATTCATTGGGCTTGCTATATTCCGCTTTTACATATTACACAGGCTTTAAGGTTAACTCCGGCGAGTATAAGCTTATGGGCCTCGCCCCTTATGGAGATTCCACATCCAAAAGAGTTAAGTCTTTCATAGACTTGATAAATTCATATCTAATAGACATAAAAGATGATGGCTCCATATGGCTAAATCAAGATTATTTTGATTATGCTGTGGGCCTTAGAATGGTGAACGAACAAAAGTGGGAAAAGCTGTTTGGATATCCAAGAAGAAAACCGGAAGCAGAAATATCGCAAGAATACTGTGACTTGGCTATGGCAATTCAAAATGTCACTGAAGATATTGTCCTAAAGGTTGTAAAAGAGGCAAAAAGGCTAACCAATGCAAAAAATCTGTGTATGGCGGGTGGGGTTGCACTTAATTGCGTTGCCAATGGCAAGGTATTAAGGGAAAAAATCTTTAATGACGTCTGGATACAACCTGCTGCAGGTGACGCAGGCGGTGCACTTGGCGCAGCTTTGGCCGTATATCACATGTACTTTGACAATACAAGGGATACCGGAACAGGGGAGATAAAATGCAGGGGGCATATTTAGGCCCTGAATATTCTTCTTTGGATACAAAAATTATGGCAAGGCAGTATGTTGCTGTCTATGAAAAATACAATGAAGACATGCTATATGATATGGTGGCAGGATTGCTAGATAAAGGCTTTGTTGTGGGTTGGCATCAGGGCAGGGAAGAATGGGGCCCCAGAGCTCTTGGCAATAGAAGCATACTTGGCGATGTCCGAAACAAAGAAATGCAAAAAAAGCTTAATCTAAAAATAAAATACAGAGAAAATTTCAGGCCCTTTGCGCCTTCTGTTTTAATTGACGATATAAAGAGTAATTTTGAGGCTGGATATTCCTCGCCTTACATGCTTTTGATTGACTATGTAAATGAAAAACGGAGAAACCCTCTACCAAAAAATTATTATTCTTTGCCGATCAAGGAAAAGCTTTATTATATAAGATCAGACATGCCTGCTATTACACATTTAGACTATTCAGCCAGGGTACAAACTGTCCATAAAGAAACTAATCCAAAATATTATAAACTGCTAGAATCATTTAAAAAGCGGACGGGTTATGGAATTATAGTCAACACGAGCTTCAACGTGCGGGGTGAACCTATTGTGTGCACACCTGAAGATGCATACAAGTGCTTTATGCGGACTGAGATGGATTATTTGGTGATTGGAAATTATGTTTTTGCTAAGGACAAACAGCCAAAATGGACTGAAAAAAGGACTTGGCGCGCTGAATATGCGTTGGATTGAATCAAAGTGTAAATGGTGCCTATGCTTAACTCTAGTTCTGGTATCCTTTATATTCATGTTAAAATATGCTCCTACCCCTTACGGATTTATGTTGTTAGTGCTGTTTATCATTTTGATTGTTCTTACCTTAAGGTCCAAGTCGACTAAGAACAAAGCGCTTATTTATAATGCTTCAATTTTTATTTTAGCATTATTTTTAGCAGAAACATATTTTGCTGGATGGTATGGCAATATCTTCTTGAATAAAGACAACAATAATAGAATATGTAAAACAAAAAATATTTCAACTTGTAGTAAGGGGAAATATAATATAAGAGATGAAATAAGGGGCTATTCTGCCAATCCGGGGAGCAGTATAGCTTCAAAATTAATAAATTTTAAAGATGAGATTATTTATGATGTTGTTTATAATATAGACAACCACGGATTAAGGGCAACACCGGATAATGATAACCCTGCCGCAAAAACAGCGCTTTTTTTTGGGGGATCATTTACTTTTGGGGCTGGTGTTAATGACAATGAAACTGTGCCTTATGCCTTTCAAAAAAATTCTCAATCGCGATATAAAGCTTACAATTTCGGATTCCATGGATATGGTCCGCATCAGATGTTACGAATAATTAATGCTGGTTTGATTGAAGATGTTTTGATAGAAAAAAAACCTACTGTGGCAATCTATCAAGCAATCCTTGAACATATCGAAAGATCATCAGGAGGCTACCCATATTGTCTTTGGGATATTAATGGGCCCAAATATATACTTAATGATAATAGCGAGATTGAATATTCAGGGAAATTTATTAACCAAATATTTTTTCAACGCATTTTCACTCAGCTAAACAAATCATATCTGATGCGAAAAATATTAAAATTTCTATATAAACGAAACAGAGATGATATAAACCTATTTGTGGCTATCATAGAAAAATCAAGAGATCTATTGTTAAAAAATTTTGGAACAGATTTTATTGTTGTTTTATGGCATGATGAGGATTTTGGAGAGGACTTTGATTATGTATTGTCTGAATTAAAAAAAAATATGATAAAAGTTATTACTACTGATGATATTTTTGGTAAAAATAAAGGAACAATTAGTAAACACCAAATTCACCAATGCGAAAAACATCCATCAAGTGAAGCAAATAAAAATATCGCCTTATATTTACTCGATTATTTAAAAAAGAATAATTAGCTTCATTTAATAGACATATCAATATGGATCTCACTCCATGAACAACTAATACAGAATTACCCTGAAAGAGTTAATCCCTCCCTTTTGGCTATTATGTACAAAAACACACAAAAAGCTGGCATCCATTTTAAAGAAAAATATTCATCCTGGAAAGAGGCACTAATGAATTCACGGGGATATGACAATAAGATTATATTCGAAAAATGCAAGGGAGCAATGCTGAAGATTAAAAGTGGTGAAGCAGCTTACGAACGTGATTCGGTTTTGTTTGATAAAATTCACTATTCATTTCCTGTTCTTTCAGGATTGTTGCGTGCAGCTACCTCAAATGGCGATAATTTAAGTGTTTTAGATTTTGGTGGTTCATTAGGCAGCTCATACCATCAATGCCGCGGTTTTCTTTCGAACCTGAAATCATTACGGTGGTGTGTTGTTGAGCAGCCCAGGTTTGTAACTTGTGGCAGGGAGCTTTTTGAAACTGAAGAGCTAAAATTCTATTATGATATTGATGAATGTCTAAATTTTAAAAAACCGAATATTGCGCTGCTTTCGGGTGTTCTTCAATATATCGAAAATCAATGGAGGTTATTGAAGGATATAATTGCGCGCAATTTTCAGTATGTTTTTTGGATCGTACCCCAGTTGTAAGGGCAAAATCAAGCATTTTGACCATCCAGAAAGTACCAAAAGAAATTTATGAAGCAAGCTTTCCTGTTTACTTCTTAAGCGAACAAAAATTGTTAGGCAACTTTGCTGCCAGTTACCGCCTTCTGGCAAATTTTGAATCCTTTGACACATGAATACTTGGAAAAATAAAAGCAAAGAGCAAGGGGTATATCTTTATAAATTCTAATATTTGTACTATTTAGGTGACTTGATATGATTGATAACATTAAACATAACGAAAAATTATTAGCCATAATCATTCCGCATGACTATCACAGCGCTGGTATCAGTTTTTTTTCTCCAAGTGATTTTTCGCAACAACTTGCATATATGCAACATCCACAAGGGAAAATTATTGAACCGCATGTTCATAATTCTGTTGTTCGAGAAGTACATTACACGCAGGAAGTCTTATTCATAAAAAAGGGAAAATTGCGGGTCGATTTTTACGATGAAAAGCGGGAGTATCTTGAAAGTCGTGTTTTGACAGCGGGAGATGTGATCCTGCTGGCAGGCGGGGGTCATGGCTTTGAGGTGCTGGAACAACTTGAAATGATTGAAGTAAAGCAGGGGCCATATGTAGGCGATCAAGATAAGACACGTTTTAAAGGCATCAACCCGAACGTAGTGCGAATTAAGGATTAATTATGGTAAAGTTCATTCCGGTTAATGAACCCTTATTGCAGGGTAACGAGGCAAAATACCTTCAGGAATGCATCGAAACTGGCTGGATTTCATCCGAAGGGCCGTTTGTTAGGAAATTTGAAAGCTTGTTTGCAGCAAGGCAAAAACGTAAACATGGTGTGGCCGTGTGCAATGGTTCTGCTGGGCTAGAGGCGGCAGTGGTTGCACTGCGCATCGGCCCTGGAGATGAAGTTATTTTGCCAACATTTACCATCATTTCATGTGCCGCTGCTGTTGTGCGTGCAGGCGCTAAATGTGTGCTTGTTGATTCAGATCCTTTGACCTGGAACATGGATGTAAATAAAATTGAAGAAAAAATTACGGCAAAAACTAAGGCGATTATGGTTGTCCACATTTACGGCTTGCCTGTGGATATGGAGCCGGTACTGGCATTGGCTGAGAAATATGGGTTAATGATCATCGAAGATGCAGCGGAAGCACATGGCCTTGACTACAAAGGCCATCCTTGCGGTTGTTTTGGTGATATAAGCGTCTTCAGCTTTTATCCAAACAAGCATGTAACCACCGGGGAAGGGGGCATGATTTTAACCAACAATGAAGTGTTAGAAAAGCGCTGTCGTTCTCTCCGTAACTTATTTTTTCAATCCAAAAAACGCTTTGTTCATGAAGAACTCGGCTTTAATTTTCGCATGAGCAATTTGCAGGCAGCAGTCGGCCTAGCACAACTTGAGCGTCTGGACGATTTTGTTGCGAAAAAGCGTCATATGGGGGCGACATATACGAAATCATTGCGCGATATCCCATTACTACAACTCCCTGTGGTAAAGACAGATTATGCAAAAAATATCTACTGGGTTTATGGCTTGGTGCTGGGGAATAATCTGCCTCTGGATACAAAAAATGTTATGCAGCGATTGGCTGAGAATAAGATAGGGACACGGCCCTTCTTCTGGCCCATGCACGAACAGCCGGTGTTTAAAAAGATGGGCTTGTTTGCCGGTGAGAGTTATCCTGTGGCGGAACGTATCGCACGAAGAGGGTTTTATATTCCAAGTGGCCTCGCATTGACTGATGCTCAGATTGAAATGGTAGTGTCAGCTATCAGGAAAATTTTGGGATGAATGTTTTTGGTTCTTATGCGCAATATTACGACCTCCTTTATCGTGATAAGGATTACGATGGAGAAGCGCGATTTACCAATAAGCTGATTCAAAAATATGCCCCTAATGCAAAGCATCTATTAGAGCTTGGATGCGGCACCGGCATTCACGCTGAGAAACTGGCCGCAAAGGGCTATACAGTGCATGGTATTGATATTAGCGCTGAGATGTTAAAACGCGCTGAAGATCGCCTTCGATATCTCCCAAAAAACGAATCGGAAAAACTCTCTTTTTCTTGCGGAGATATTCGTCAATTTCGTCACAGGGATAGCTTTAACGCGGTGATATCTCTGTTTCATGTAATGAGTTACCAAACAAAAAACAGTGACTTAGCGGCCGTTTTTAATGCAGTGAAACAGCATCTTCATCCAAAAGGGATCTTTATTTTTGACTGCTGGTATGGCCCAGCGGTCTTGAGTGATCCCCCTGTTGTGCGTGTAAAGCGCCTTGAGGACAAAAAAATTGAGGTGATCCGTATAGCAGAACCTAAAATGAGTCCAAATAATAACCGGGTTGATGTGCATTATCAGGTATTTGTAAAAAATAAATCTACAGGGGAGGTAGAGATATTTGAAGAGACGCATAGAATGCGCTATTTGTTTATGCCTGAAATTATAAACTTGTGCGAAGTGTTCGGTTTCTTTATGCTTGATTTTAGGGAATGGCTAACAAACAATCCCCCTGGCTTAGATACCTGGGGTGTTTATTTTGTTGTGGGTTTATGAAAAAAATCGGCCTTTATCTCGGTTCTGCACCTTCAGACGGCGGCGCCTTTCAATATGGGCTTACGATGCTGGATGCAGTAGCGGCCTTGCCGAGCCGAGAGTATGACGTGTTGGTTACATATTCCTCATTATCCTGGATGGAAATCTTAAAAAAGTATACGGTTTCAGTTTGTTATATACCCCTCAGCTTATATGATCGAAATATTGCTCTTTGGTGGCGCCGATTTCGGCTATCGACTGGGCTTTGGCGAAACATTGCAAAAAGTTTACACCCCTTTACCAAACGGTTTATGCGGATAAAATGTGACCTCTGGATATTTCCTTCGCAGGATATATGGGCATACCGTCTGCCAGTGCCATCCCTATGTGCAATTTATGACTTGATGCATCGATATGAAAGACGATTTCCCGAAGTGTCCGCATATGGCAGATACGAAAGACGGGAAGCGCACTATCAGGATATTTGCCGATGGTCAAGGGGGGTGGTGGTTGACTCAAATGTCGGCAAGCAACAAGTTATTGAGAGTTATGGGGTGCAGCCTGACAAAGTGCATGTATTGCCCTTTGTACCACCCAAATATGTTTACTCAAACACGGCGCCCCTCAATTTCGATAGACAATTGTCGCTTCCTGAAAAATTTATTTTTTACCCGGCTCAATTTTGGGCTCATAAAAACCACTCTAACCTGATTAAAGCTGTTGCCGTCTTAAAAGACAGGCTGCCCGACCTTAAGCTGGTATTTGTTGGATCAAAAAAAAATGGATATAAGTCGATCGTCAAAACGGTAAGCGACTTAGGATTGAAAGACTCCATTTTTTTTCTCGGCTATGTGCCTGACGAGGATATAAAAAAAATATATCGCTGTGCCCGGGCTATGGTCATGCCAACCTTTTTCGGCCCCACAAATATCCCCCCCTTGGAGGCGTTTGTCTTGGGGTGTCCTGTGGCGGTGTCAAGAATATACGGTATGCCAAGCCAACTTGGTGCCGCTGCATTGTTTTTTGATCCAAGGTCTGTGGCGGAAATTGCAGAGGCTATTTTTCTTCTGTGGTCAAATGATTTGCTTTGTCAACAGCTTAGTAAGCTTGGTAAAGAAAAAGCCTTCAAATGGGATCAATATAAATTTAATGCGCGATTGTTAAACATTATTCAGGCAATATTAAAATAATAAAATATTTATCTATCTAGTTTCTATCGGGCCCTCATATCTGACTGCTATATGTAGCGCAAGGCGATTAACTGATAATTCAGTAAAGGATTGATGAGTGTATATCTTTATTTCACTACTAGTTTTTGCAATTTCATATTGTTTATTCAAAAAAGCCGCAGGTTCTTTAGATATCAGACAGCTTAATATGGGCGCATATGTTTTTTACACTTTATTTGTAATGGCTTTTATTGCTTCCATTGGAATACTATATCATCTTGAGCCACCCGGCTATATAGCGCAATGTGCCAGTTTGCGGCTTTTTGGCTGGATGATTGTGATGTATACCATGATTATGCTACCTCTTGGCATGCTGCTGGCCTGTATGATTTTTAAGATAAAATCAATGAGGGTTTTATTATTACGATATCAGTCATCACCTTTTATGCCACAATTTGTTGATAATGACGCTAGTTTTAAAATGACGCTTTATTTCTTCTCAATCCTATCAGTTTTGTCAGTAGGCTATATAATTATTTCACAGGGTGCATCTGTTCCTTTCTGGAATCTTTTGACTGGGGTTACGAATTATAATTACTTAATGCAACTAAGACGGTCATCTGGCTTACAAATTAAGGGTCATCCTTTCGTAAAAAATTATATTTTACTCCAAGCAAGCTTTACCTCTGTCATGGCATATACTAGCTATGTTTATTGGCGAATTAAAAAAAAACGTAAATATTTGATATGGTTCAGTTGCTTGTCGCTTGTGGTTGCGGTTTTTGCCCTCTCCAGTCTTGTAAAGAGCCCGATCCTTTACTTTTTATTGGGCTTAGTTTTAACTCAAACTATGATTGCTGGCAAGATCAAAATCAAAAAAATTTTTATTCTGATGATAAGTTTTTTTTTCCTAGTAGGCGCCCTGAGCATTTTTTTTCAGGGCACGTTTTATGGAACCGGAAAGGCCATTACTTTGCTAAATATTTTAAGCACTGGTGTTAAAACTTTTTATCATAGAGCCATATATGTTCAACTGGTATGTTCTTATATGTGTTTTGATATTTTTCCAAGATTGCACCCACACTTGTGGTTTTCAACAACTGGGCGTTTTATTCATGATATGCTAGGATTAACCTACAATCCAAATTATGGCCTAATTGTAATGCACTTTTTTAGGCCTCAGCTAGTGGCTGCGGGCACAGCTGGCCATGCGACCACTATTTTTATTGGTGAGGCTTGGGCCAACTTTGGAATATTGGGTGTTTTAATCTCTCCCTTGTGGATCGGCTTTTTTATACAAGCTTTTAATATATTCTTTCTCAAATTAAAAAAAACTCCTTTCAATTTAGCCCTATATATACAGTTTACCATTTTGATTCCTATCACCTCCGGCATAATAGGCTTTTATTATCCTTGTTGGATTTTTGAATATCTTGTTATAATATTCATGGTATTTATTTTTGCATCAATTTTGAAATCTGCACATAAGAAGAGTCTTCAAGTTAAAAAGCCAACCTTGCCACCATAGGCAGCTTAATACATCAAATGGTCAAGATATAAGCGAGGGTTATTAAAATAGCACATGTTAACCATTTTTACCATTCCAAAACCTTTTCGTGGGCACAACAAAATTATCCAAAGAAATGCCATCAAAAGTTGGGTAAAGCTTGCGCCTGAATGTGAAATTATTCTATTCGGAGCCGATGATGGTGTGGAGGCGGCGGCACATGAGTTAGGTGCCATCCATATGCCTACTGTTGAAAAAACTGAGTTTGATACGCCTCTTTTGAGTTCCGCCTTTGACTTTGCTCAAAAATTTGCTAAAAATAACATTCTGATGTATGCTAACTCAGATGTTATTTTCTTTCAGGATTTGATTGAAGCTGTGCAGAGCATCGAGAAGTCTTCCTTTTTATTGTGCGGCAGGCGCTGGGATTTGGATGTTAAGGAGGAAATTGATTTTAAAGATAATGGGTGGCCTGACAAATTACTCGAAAGGGTTAAAAATAAAGGAAAACTGCACGGACTTTCAGGAATTGACTATTTTATCTTTCCTAGGCATTTGATAAATATGCCTGCATTTGCAGTGGGGCGGCCTGGGTGGGACTCCTGGCTTATCTATCATGTGCGATCTAGAAAAATCCCGATAATAGATACCACTGAGGCAATCATGGTTATCCATCAGAATCACGATTACTCCCATTCAAAGTTTGGCGAAAAGAAAAGGGTCGGCGGCCCTGAATGGCAAAGAAATATTGAGATAGCAGGCGGTTTGTCGAACATGATGACTTTACGGGATGCTGACTGGCTTCTTGGGAAAACAGGCTTGAGGCGGCCTAATTTTCTTGCACGCATTTTTTCTATCCTATCGCTATATAAACCATGGAGAGTTTTGTTGTCCATCAGACGAAAATTGCAAAAGTGAAGGGCGTAAATGATATAGCGGTCTGCTGACAGCCAATATACAAAAATATGCGGACAAACCCTGCCAAAAATAATAGTATAAAAGTACGTGACCTTATACTTTGGAAGGGTATACTTTCCTGGCTTTTTCAGAAAAGATATATTCAAAAAAAGTCCCAAATTCTGAGCCAAGGTATATTGGCTCAAAAGCTTCACTATTATTCAATTCTTTTTTGTAATGTTTAAAAAAGGCAGTGTATCAGAATGAAGTGCTTATTTTGGACCACAATATTTATTATTATATATATTTTTTATGGCTACCCGGTTTTTATAAAGCTATTCTCTTGTTTCAAAAGACAGAACATGCTCAAAGGAGAACGCTTTCCCTTGGTTACACTAATCATTGCAGCCCATAACGAAGAACAAGTAATCGGAAAAAAAATCAAAAATGTTTTATCTCAAGATTATCCAAAAAATAAGCTACAGATTGTTATCGCCTCTGATGCTTCGACTGATAGGACAAAAGAAATCGTAGAAGGCTTTTCTGATAAGGGTATCGAATTGTTCGATCAGAAAGAACACAAAGGCAAAAGTGAAGCTCTAAACTATGTTGTAAAGAACATAGCTAAAGGAAAAATAATAATTTTCAACGATGCCACTACTTTTCTTGAAAAAGATTCAACAAAAAAAATAATTTCTTGTTTTTCGAACGGTAAGATTGGGGCCGTGGCAGGAAAGCTAATCTTTAGAAATCCAAACAACTCAACAATTACAGAAAACCACGGCCTATACTGGAGGTATGAGGAATTCCTAAGAGAATCAGAGAGTAAAACAGGATATTTGCCCTTTGTTTCAGGCGCCTTTTATGCCATAAGAAAAAATTTATATACACACGTCCCTGGGAATTTGCCTGATGATAGTGTGTCTCCCTTAGGGGTTTATAAGCAAGGGTACAGTGTCTTTTATGCCAAAAATGCATTAGCTTATGAAACAGGCGCGGAAAACGCCAGTGGAGAATTCAGGATAAAGGCCCGCGGGGCAATCAGAGAAATAAGTTCCATATTCTATTTCAAAGAATTGTTAAATCCCTTAAAACACCCTATGATTTCTTTAGTATTGATTTCTCATCGCCTCATGAGGTGGTTCGCCTTTATATTATTATCCATTCTTTTTTTTGCAAACCTGTTCATCCTCGGGCACCCCTTATACAATGTCTTATTCTGGATGCAGATATGTTTTTATCTTCTTGCATTATGCGGGCTGTTCATTAAAAAAAATCGTATTATCAGCCTTCCCTTTTATTTTTGTCTTGTTAATATAGCCGCCATATGGGGAATTATTCAATTCTTGTTGGGTAGGAAAAGAGCTGTTTGGCACCCAGTAAGAAATTAGCAATTAGGAGCATTGCAATATTACAGGCAGATATATCGATCATTGAAAATTTTTCAGGAGATTTTAACTAATGAAAATCGTCTTAATTCAACCCAAAACTTTTCACACTTGGGAGGCCTTAAATCTTGGTTATTTGGCTTCCTTTTTAAGGTTGCATGGCCATAATGATCTTAGTTTTTATAGTGGATTCTTTGATTCTGATGGCGAGATCATCAAGGGATGTAATGATGCTGATATCGTTGGCTTTTCCTGCACTTCTCCTCAAATGAGGCATGCCCTCAATCTGGCTAAAGCTATCAAAAATAACAAAAATTATATTGTATTTGGCGGAGTTCACCCCTCTGCCCTGCCAGAAGATACGTTAAAAAATGATTGTGTAGATGCAGTGGTGCAAGGAGAAGGCGAGGAAGCCTTTTTAGACATAGTGAAGGGCAATCGTGAACAAATACTAAAACATCCGTATATCAAAGACCTAGACGATTTGCCGTTTCCCGACCGTATTCTTATAAAACAGGAAAAAAATATTAGGCAGGCTTACGAAGATAATGGTGTACGTATAGCTAGTATCTTTTCCAGCAGGGGTTGCCCTTTTAGATGCACTTTCTGTGCAAGCCATTTAGTTTGGTCTAGAGCTGTTAGATACAGAAGTGCTGATAATATCCTCGATGAGTTTGAACATGTAGTTAAGGATTTAAAAATAGATTTTATCAAATTTAGTGATGATACCTTTACAGTAAAAAAACCCTTGATTAGGGAATTTTGTGAAAAAAAGATCAAAAGGAATATAAATGCCCCATGGGGCTGTAACATAAGGGTGGATTCAATAGACGTGGATATGTTAAAATTAATGAAGCAAGCTGGTTGTAAGGAAATATGGATTGGGGTTGAGAGTGGCGCTCCAAAAATTATAAAGGAAATGAAAAAGGGGATAGACATAGATAAAGTAAGAAATGTGTTTAAGATAACTGCTGAGCTGGGCTTTTTCCGGAGGGCCTATATGCTTTTAGGGATGCCAGAAGAAAGCCTTGAGGATATAAAGCTTTCAGAGAAAATTGTAGATGAAATCAGGCCCGATGCAGTGGGATTCACTATTCTTGCCCCTTACCCTGGCACCGCATACTATGATCGCGAGGAACATAAAAATGTAGATTGGGCAGAAGTGGATGAGTATAAAAATCGGATAACCAAAACAAAATTTCTCTCGAATGAAGATTTACATAACGAACAGGCGCGGTTAGTAACTAAATTTCGAAAAAGTATAGTTTATAGGCACAAAACGCAATCGCCTTTAGCGATATGAATGTAAAGCGCTTGTTTGATTTACTTTTTTCTACCTTAGGGCTGTTGGTTTTATCTCCCCTTTTTCTAATTATTTCTCTTTGTGTCTTTTTTGACGCGGGAAGGCCCATCATATTTAAACAAAAACGTGTAGGTAAAGATTATAGTTTTTTCATACTTTATAAATTTAGGTCAATGGACGCACACCGACTGGATGATGGCCCTGCATGTAGTAATAGGGATGATAAAAGAGTTACTAAAACTGGGAAATATCTTAGAAAATATAAACTGGATGAAATTCCTCAATTATTTAATGTGTTAAAAGGTGATATGAGCCTTGTTGGCCCAAGGCCTGAGGTGGAAAAATTTGTTAATTATTATTCAAATATTTTTAAAGAAATTCTTACGATAAAGCCTGGGCTTACAGATTTAGCTTCTATAAAATTTAGGAATGAATCTTTTTTATTATTAGATAATAAGTCAATTGATATAGAAAAACATTATCTTGCTCAAATTTTACCTAAAAAGCTAGAATATAATAAGGAATACCTGGAAAGACATGGATTTTTCTATGATATAGGATTAATTTTTAAAACCATTTATACTGTAATATTTAAATCAAAGCCGGAATAATTATTTGTAATATTCTCGGCTTACCCACTCCTCACGATAATACCTAAGATGGCAGCCAATCTGCCTACAAGGTTGAAGCCTGTTGCAGGCTTATCTATTCGTGCCCCGTGATTATATCACTAAACTACTTGAGCAAAGCTGATGCACAGAATATTATATTTATGACTTATAAAAAAATTCTTTTTCAAAAAGGTAGAAGACCATATAAGAACCTGTTGATTGATTTTATTGCTTGAAAAGCTATTTATAAACAGTTTTAATGAAAAATTTCATAATTCTATAATGCAACTAAATTCAAAAACAAAGCGCATCTATCTTTCGCCCCCGCATATGGGAGAAGATGAAAAACGATTCGTTATGGAGGCTTTTGAAACCAACTGGATTGCTCCTGTTGGTCCACATGTAGATGCTTTTGAAGATGAGTTTTGCCAACTTGTGGGCTGTAAATACGCTGCTGCCCTGGCTTCCGGCACAACGGCCCTGCATCTGGCTTTATATCTGGCCGGCGTCAGGCGGGGTGACGAGGCGCTCTGTTCTACCTTGACTTTTATTGCCAGCGCCTCGCCTATTGTTTATGTTGGGGCAAAACCGGTTTTTATTGATAGTGAGAGGTCGTCCTGGAACATGGACCCAGCAATTTTAGCCGATGAGATAAAGAAGAGGGCTAAATATAACCGGCTACCCAAAGCAGTGGTCCTTGTCCATTTATATGGGCAAAGCGCAGATATTGATCCCATTCTTGATGTGTGCAATGAATATGAGGTTCCGCTCATTGAAGATGCTGCCGAGTCCTTAGGTGCCACATATAAAGGAAAAAATACGGGAACAATTGGGCGGCTTGGTTTTTACTCCTTTAATGGTAATAAGATTATTACCACTTCGGGGGGAGGGATGTTGGTTTCCGATGATACGGCCATGGTGAACAAAGCCAGATTTTTAGCTACCCAGGCAAGAGACCCGGCGCCCCATTACCAGCATTCTGTTATTGGCTATAACTATCGAATGAGCAATGTGCTGGCCGGTATTGGCCGGGGGCAGCTTCGCGTTTTAAAAGAGCGAATTGAGGCCAGGCGGCACAATTTTGAATTTTACCGGGAAGCTTTGGCAGAATATGAAGGATTGGAATTTATGCCGGAAGCAGCCTTTGGAAGAAGCACGCGATGGCTTACCTGCCTGACAGTTGATCCAAAAAAATTCGGCGCAGATAGAGACACTATACTTGCGGCCCTGGAGAAGGAAAATATTGAAGCCAGGCCGATTTGGAAGCCGCTTCACCTCCAGCCGGTTTTTAAGGGATGTGAGTGCCGGGGAGGGGCTGTGGCAGAGGATCTTTTTGCCAGGGGGCTGTGTCTTCCTTCAGGATCGAATCTTTCCATAAAAGAACTTGAAAGAATTACCTCAATTATGGTAAGCTGTCGCTAGAAAACGGTAGGGGGGAAATAAATAATGTTCCACCTGAGGGTTAAACTCAGAAAAAATCTGCTATTTCTTGTAGTTGCCGATATCATCTTATTTACCTTTTCCTATGCAGCCTCTTTTCTGCTGCGCTTTGATTTACATATTCCCCGTTCATATTTCCTTACCTTCAGAAGTATGCTCATTCCCATCCTCTTATTGAAACTCTATGTTTTTTATCACTATGGTCTTTATCAGGGCATGTGGCGCTATACGGGGTTA
>DAOURK010000200.1 GCA_030625085.1 Pseudomonadota bacterium | reverse complement strand
ACCCTCCCTTTCTTTGTCTAAAAAGGATCTTATCAAAATCACACCCATTTTTGTACCCCTACTGATAAATTAACTATATCTTTTTGTTTATTATGCCCTTTCTACTGTTCCTGCTAAAACCCCAGATCAGGAGTTCTGAATATATAACATTTTCCCCTTTTGAATATTTCTTCTATCCTCGGCTAATTTTGTGAGAACCGACGACAGATTTTAAGCCTGTCCCGGTCCGGCAATCTGAAAATTTAATCGGTAATTTCAAAGATAAAGGGAGAATAGGCATCCGTTATAGCCCTTGAAACTAATCTATCCGATATAAATAATAGTAAGCGCTATAATTATGATAAATATACTAACCTGCTTATTTTTTAAGAAATAGGGTTGATCCGGCCCACAAACGTGGATGGGAGAATAGCTATGAGAAAGCTCCATAGATTGTTGATATACGCTCTCATAATCATCCTGGTTTTCCCGGTGATTATTTCGAACACTACATGGGCTGCATCGATACAGGAAGAGAACAAAAATAAATGCTCTCAATCAAGAATACAAATACCTTGGACTGAATTTAAAAATTTACTGAAATTGGATAAAGATGAGATAGAACTCACCTGGGAGGAGCTGAACAGGCTGCTTCAGCAGACCGTCCCTAAATTTAAGCCGGAATATGATCTTATAGAGGGCAGGTTTTTTTTATCCCATGATGAATTAAAAGGGATCATCGATAATTTCAGGGTCCTTTCTCCCTCAAGAGGCGATCCTGTCAGGGATTATGTTTTTACCAAAGCTCTGTACACCGGGAATATGGGCAAGGAGCATTTTGACTTTACAGCAGATTTTTCCCTGACCGTATTAAAAGAGAAGGCTTATATAAAAATTCCGGTCCTGTCTTCTTCCCTGGCCCTGAAAAGTATGGCTGTCAACGAACATCCTGCTGTTGTTGTTAATGAGGGAGGCTATCATTGCCTTATTATAGATAAATCCGGTGAATATAGGGTGAGGGCGGTGTTTTCAGTAAAATCTTTTCTTAACAAGGGCCCCCACAGGCTTCGCTTTCCTATTAAAGAGGCACCAATTACTTTGATACAATTGAAAATACCCGTTCCGGATATAGAGGTTACCATGCCCTGTGCCCACTATTTGGAAACAACCATGGATAAAGAGAAAACCTTGGTTAAAGCGGTGTTGGCCGCTTGCGGGCAATTTGATCTTGAGTGGAAAAAGAAGATGGTGAGCGCAGAGAAGGTCCCGGCTATGATTTATGCGGAATCCTATCAATTAATCTCTGTAGAAGACGATGCCTTAAAGATCAATCAGAATATTGTTTACCAAATTTTACAATCGGGGGTAAACAGCTTACAACTGGCCGTTTCAGAGGGCATAACCGTTTTGTCGGTCTCTGGCCCCGCAGTGGGAGATTGGCGTGAGATTGAGGAAGGGGACAGACGATTATTATATATACCTTTTGACTATGAACAAAAGGGGACCTTTACTATTACCATTCAGGCGGAAAAAAGTTTTCAGGATATGGCCGACATGATTGAATTTGCCGGCTTAAAGGTCCTGGATACGGTAAGCGGCCTGGGGGAAAAAGGCTATATTGGAGTAGAGCTGAAAACCGGCGCGGAATTACTTATGAAAGAATCTTTCGGATTAGAAAAAATCATGGTTAAGAAATTATCCGACCGGATATTTCGAAAATCCACTAATCCTATACTCCTGGGTTTTAAATATCTGAAGCATCCTTATAATCTTGTTCTGGAGATAAAAAAACATGAGAAGGTGGCCCTGCCGCAGGCCGCCATTGATTCGGCCAGCGTGGTCAGTTTTTTTACCGAGGATGGTTTCATCATTCATAAAGTTGAATATGCAGTAAAAAATCAGTTAAAACAATCCTTGCGCTTAACGATGCCCGAGGGCGCCAGTTTATGGAGCGCCATGGTGGGAGGGGAAAGTGTTGATGTCCGGCAGGATAAAGACTATCTCTATATTCCCTTGATCAGCTCCAGGCAGCATAACCGCCAACTGGAATCTTTTCAAGTAGAGCTTATCTATTATACTGATGCCCCGAAGTTTACCCTTTTGGGGCAAAGAGGCATCAGTTTACCCCGGCCGGACTTGATGGTAAGCCAGATTCTATGGTCTGTTTACCTGCCGGAAAACTATATTTATTACCGGTTTAATAGCAATTTGGAAAAAGAGCAATTAGCCGGCGGCTTAATCCCCATTTTCCATCGTCGAAAACTGAAGGTGAGTTTGCCGGGGAAAAGCTCCTATGAGCAAGGGCGTATCCTAACAGGGGCGGGTTTAGAGAAAGAAGTGCAAAAGTATGCAGAAAAGCGGGGGAGAACGGTTTTCCGCAATATCGATATCACCAGCAAAATGATGTCGCAACAAGCCATGAATGAATTTGATTTTGATAACAGACTACAGCAAATTGAGGATAAAATGATCCAGGGGGAGGCGACGGTTCAGACCACAACAGGGATACTACCCATGAATATTCAGATTCCTACCTCCGGGCAGTTATTTCGCTTTGCAAAAAATATCGTTCGTGATGAAGAATTAAAAATTACTATGCACTATTTTAAAGAGACGGTATTTAAGGGTATAGCCTGGTTCTGCATCCTGGTTATTATCCTAATTATTCTCTTAGGCAGGCAAAAAGTGAAATCAGTACTTCTCTCTATAGTGAGTAAGATGAAAAAAATTTTTCAGGCAAGCAAGCCTCCAGTGAAGAGATTCTTTCAATCGAAATTGTCTTTGCCCATATTAGGACTCATATTCTTATTTTCTTTATCAGTAAGCTTTTTTTATGCAATTGTCAGCTTTCTTATTCTATGGATAACAGCCATGGTTCATGTGGATAAAAGAATAAAGAGATCCAAACCAAATCTAAAAGATACATCGTTTATGATCATTTTTTTTCTTTTTTCATATCTTATGGTCGGTGCTCGGCCGCCTTTGGCTTATAGCCAACAGGTGCCGACGCAACAATATTCGCAGGTAAGCCTGGATTGGAATGAATTTAAGAAAACCATATATCCGGATAAGGATCAAATACAATTAACCTGGGATGAATTTCAAAAGATAGTCAATCAGACCCCTAAAAAAATAAACCCCGTCTATACTCTCCGGAAGGGCAAGGTTTGTTTAAGCCGCAAGCAATTTGACCGCCTCTTAGGGCAGATGATAGTTCCTGAAGAAAAGATCACGGCCCCTTTTGATTATCGTTTGACTAAAGCGGTTTATAGCGGCAAGATAACCGAAAACGGCACCACCATCACCGTTGAATTTATCCTGGAGGTGTTGAATGAGAAAGGGTATAAGCTTATCCCCTTTCTCTCTTCCCGGTTAGCTCTGCACGAAGTTCTGGTTAATGATCAAGAGGCCCTCTTACTTTCAGAGGGAGGATATCACCAGGTTATCATCAAAGGGGCCGGTACCTATCGATTAAAAGCGGTCTTTTCTATGAAATCGTCCCTTAAGCAAGCTCATTATCAAGTTTCAATTCCTGTGTTAAAGACAGCCGTTACCTTACTGGAATTGGAGATCCCAATGGGGGATATTACTGTAAAGGTCCCTCGGGCACAGCAGGTAACTATCCTGGACCAAGATAAATCAACCCGCCTTTCAGCCGTTTTCCCGCCGGTGAATGATCTTACCATCCAATGGTATAGTAAAAAGGTCGTCCCTGTTCAAAAAATACCGGCTAAAATATATGTCACAGGTTATAGTCTGGTCTCTATCCATGATGATGCTTTACGTGTTTCCATGGATATTGAATGCAATATTCTTCATGCAGGTGTTGATACAGTGCAATTATTAATACCTGACGGCTTGAATATATTGGCTGTAAAAGGGCAAGGGGTAGGGGAGTGGAGAGAGAAAAAGCAGGACAACCAAAAAATATTGTCTATTAATCTGGATTATGAACATAAGGGCCGCATTTGGCTGACTATCGAGTATGAAAAAACCATGCTTGATGCCGCCGGCAGGGTTTCTTTTTCAAGCCCGCAGGTTTTAGGGGCCGTAAAGGAAACGGGATATTTGGGATTGGAATTAAAGAGCAGCGCCGAGGTGAGGATTATCCAACATGAAGGCTTAGAGAAGGTAGCGGTTCAAAAATTACCGCCACGTTTATTTCAAAAATCGGTAAAACCCCTTATGTATGGTTTCAAATACCTCAAACATCCCTTTGCCTTAGAGATGGAAATCCGGCGGCACCCTAAAGTCTCCCCTACCATGGCAGTAATTGATTCTGCCAATGCCGTCAGTTTTTTTACCGAGGATGGGAAGATTGTGCACCGGATTATCTACGAGGTGAGAAACCAGTTAAAGCAATTTTTAAAGATTCGTCTTCCGCAAGGGGCGGAGTTGTGGAGTGTATTTGTTGGTGATAAACCCTCAGAGCCGTCCAGGGAGAAGGATGTTTTATACATCCCCCTCATTCGTTCCCCGGAAGAAGGACGCAGGTTAAAGCCCTTTAGGGTTGAAGCGGTCTATTATCAAGAAGACAGCGCTTTTTCTTTTTACGGCCAAAAATCAGTATTCCTTCCCGAGGTAACTGAGATCATGGTGAGCAAGATCCTGTGGTCTCTTTATTTGCCGAAAGAGTATCATTTTTTGCATTTTAAGGGGAGCTTGGAAAAAGAACGATTGGCCGGCGGGCTGCGGCCGATCATGGGATGTTCAAAAAGAAAACATTATTTGATATCGGAAAGAAGGGTAAGGGTGCAAGGGCCCAAAGAAGACTTGGATCAAGAATCAATCACCGGAGTGGATAAAAGCGCCTCATCTTTAAAAGAAGAAAAATCCGGCACCTTCGGAAAGTTTCAAGCCGACAGAAAAGATTTACTCAGGCAGCAGGCCATGGAAAAGGGTTTTGCCCCTGAACCTAAGGAAAAAGTAGTGCCCCGGAAGCCCCATCCTCACATAACGAGCACTGAAGATGAAATAACAGCAGGCTATGATACTGCCGTGGTGTCCATCCCTATCGCTATCCCCATATCGGGACAATTATATCGTTTTGCCAAAACCATGGTTCGCCAGGAGCCATTGAAAATTACCCTGTTTTATACCCGGGCATGGATAATGAGCATTATAGGGTGGTTCATTCTTTTCGTCGTCTTGGGGATAGTAATTGCTTTTCGTAAAAAGATATACGAGGTAAGTGGATACGGCCAAAGAGTATTTCATGCCTTGGAAAATAACTATAATGCATTAATGAATATGGCAAGTAAGGTTTGCCGGGCCGGCCTGACTCCGCTTATTCTTATGGGCTTTCTCTTGGTTTGTCTGGTTACTGCCCACTTTTTCCTCGCCTTTTTACTCTTTTTGGTGGAGTTGGGATTAATAGTACACCAAAGGTCCTATTGGTTTGCTGAAAAAAGAACACAATTACCTCAAGAAATTTTTCCGGAAGAACAGAAAAAAGAAACTGAATCGGAAGCAAAGGCGGAAATACAGCCACAAAAGGATGTGGGGTCAAAACCCAAGAGAAGAAAATGGCTATGGATTATCATACTAAATTTAGGGCTCATTCTTTTTATAGGCGGCTACATTATCTCTTCAATTGGTCGTTATCCAAATTACCGCCTTATTTTTTTAAGTGCTGTAGCTGCAATTCTCTATTATATGGGCCTCTTTGTCTGGTGGCTCATTCATAAAATGAAAGGCCATAAAATGAAAGGCCGGAAATAAAAAACCCTGCCGGATGAAAAATGCTTTATTGAAAGGCTAAAGACCTTTGATCTTGAAACTGCAAAGCAATTTATCTAAGCCATCTTTGCCTCCCTCCCGTAAAGTAAAAATAGATCCTGAAGTGAGGGACATTATCCTTGAATTAGTAGGAAAACTGCTTTAGAAGATAATCTGCTGGGAGGGGCCACTTCAGCGGTGTTTCATCATTATCGCTCACGAATCGACCAGTATTATCCGGGATCAGAGGGGCAAGCAGCTAAGGCCATTCTCGGCCTGTTATCTCGGTCGGAAGGCCTTGTAAGCCGGGATACTCTTTACCAAACTTTTCTCAAAACCTGCAATCTTCAGGTTAATTCTCAGTCCAATGAAAATTTTATGCGGCTTATGTATAAGCTCAATAATAAGAATTACTGGGGATCTTTATAGCTTTAATAATTTCTTCTTTCTTTTTATCCTTGTATACTGCTCATATGAACAGTATAATATCCCTATGGCCGATACAGCATCAGGGATATATCATCCAAGAGACCCCACAGATTCACCCTTATGGAATTTGCTCAACAATCATTACGATGATTTTGAGAAACACTATGAGGAAAAGTATGAGAAAAAATATGGTTATTTCCGGCCAGTGATCAATGAAGTAGTTACAGAGTATTTGAAATGTGGTGATCTTAAAGAGGGCTTTGCCAGGGTACGATGCCAAGATTGTGGACATGAATTCATCCTGTCATTGACTTGCTATTCATATTGCACCTCCTGTGTCCTTCTTGTCAACAATGATCTTTTTTCCATTTATTTGCGGAGTTGGGGGCGCATACATATAATCGCCTGCATCACTCAATTTCCTCATACCAACAGGAAGCCGCCCCTTATGTCGAAGATATCTTACCCTTCTTTTGGTAATACCAAGCTGCTGTGCAATTTCATCCGTGGTTAAAAGCCCTGCCTGCTTTAGGCGGATGAGGCGAGGTTTTAATCCGTAATAACGTTGAATAAGCCTGATTCGTCTGCTATCATACTCTTTTTCCATTCCGGTTACAAGACCACGTTTCTTAAAAATGGCGACAATCTCTCCATAAGTATGATTATCAAGGAGTCTGTCTACTTCCTTAACTAGTGCCTCAGGAGTTTTCCACTTCTCCCATCCCCCTTGAGAACAATGAACAGTAAGCGTTCGTGTTGCTCCTCCTTTAAATCGTACCTTTACTTGGATATTGTCACCTTTAACCAAGGTTACATCCTCTATCATTAATCGCACCATTCGTTTTTTCTCCTGCAAAGGGACGTTCGGGTTTTGCCAAAGGGAAGGGAAGTCTGAGGCCAGGGCCAAAATATTAGTTCGTGTTTCATCATCAAGTTCGAGACGGGCAACTTTACAACGACGCTCATATTCTTGTTGCGCCTCCTGTAAAGCTGCTAATTTATCATTCCATTCAGCTTCAAGTGTGCCGGCTACCAAACGATTAGCAGGGTCAACCTCCATGTAGCGTCGTCCAACGTCATTCGGAGATTTTTTAAATCCTCTTAAGTGTTTCATTTTACAGTCTTAAAAAAAATTTATATTCCCTGTTGACATTTTCGATTATCTGTACTACCCTATAATAAAAGATCTTACCTTCAACCTTTTTACAGTA
>DAOURK010000057.1 GCA_030625085.1 Pseudomonadota bacterium | reverse complement strand
ACCTCCTTGCCAAAAAAACCACCAAAGTCGGTAAATAATACTTTTAATGCCTTTGAGTTTCATTTTGCTTTCTTCCTAAAAATTTTTCAGATAATTAATTATTATTTTTTATTGTCGCAATCCTTTTAAAATTGAGGATTTCGAGAGAATATTTTTGTAATTAATAATCTGAACGTCTATATATAACAAAATATTCGCTATCTTCTATTTATACATATAATAATCAAATAATTCTTTTCTGTCAAGGGGCATTCCTTCTTATTTTTGGACCATGAGCAGATCTTACCCCCTTCATTTTTTGGTTTTTAATATTGCAAGTATTTACATGGTATGAATAAAATTGCCTAGCCTATAACTGATTGAATTAACAATAACAACAAAGATATCTTTTATTCAATGACATTTTTTTATAAAGTTTAAGATCTCTTCTTCCGTAAATAAGTTAAAATTTGTATTTATTTTTTCTCTAAAATACCGTAATTAAATCCCTTACCACCCGTCTTTAGGTGAAAAGATGGGTCAATTCTAACATCCTTATTCGAGTATATCCAACAGGCATATATATTGCATACTAAATTTAACAGTATTTTTGGCAATTCACAGGATAATATAACAAACATTTGATACTTTGTTTTAATCTTCAGCTAGGGTTTAATCAAATTTATGAAATTACCTGGCAATATATATGAATTTAGTTGCAATACGCTATAGAGGAGGTGAATTTATAGAACCTGTAATTCTGCATCATAGTAACCGTATTAAAACAAATAATACCCATAAAGGATAAAAATTTTTAAACATTAAGGAGGAATCTTAATGAAAAAAATATGGTTTTTGAAGGCATTAGGAATTAGTTTATTTGTTTTTGCCGCCCTCTTTTTTATGGCCGGCCAAACCCTGGCTGACACTTACATTGAATTTGATGATATTGATATAGACGCCACCGAAGCACAAAAAATTGAGTGGGAAATCAGAGCCTGGGAAGATTACAAGGTCGTGCTTTATATGGATGACGATAGCGGAGATGATTTCACTATTGAATTCAGAGCAGATGATGGTTCCGACAGTAGCACGGCAACTAAGTATATCGTAAAAATTGGAGATGACTATTACGACGATAGCAGTCCATCAACAGAAGACTATGCAGCAAACATAAATGCTACTCCTACGAATACTAGTATTATGTGGCTTTGGACATTAAATACTTCGATTACATCACCCGTGTATAGTAACACAACTGCCAAGATAAAATATATCCGCATTTATGGCGATGAATTTTCTCTTTATTCTTTAAAACTTCTTGATGATGCTGACAATCTAGTTTGGGGTGACGATGTTGGAGATGATGATGTTAGCGACTTTGAGTGGGATGACCTTGAAGAATTTGAAGATGACATAGACGGAGAAGCTAACGATGCCACGATTACCTTTAGCAGCAGCTATATTAAAGTAGTGGAATATACCACCCCCACTTACACTTGGCCTTATAGCGGTTATTACGGCAGCAGCTACCCTTATAGCGGTTATGGCGGCGGCTACCCTTATAGCGGTTATGGCCAGCCTTATGGACAGCAGGGCTACGGTTACAGCCAACCTTATGGTTATGGCCAGCCTTATGGACAGCAGGGCTACGGTTACAGCCAACCTTATGGTTACAGCCAGCCTTACGGACAGCAGGGCTACGGTTACAGTCAACCTTACGGACAGCAGGGCTACGGTTACAGCCAGCCTTACGGACAGCAACCCTACGGCGCTTACGGACAGCAGTCCTACGGTTACAGTCAGCCTTACGGACAGCAGGCCTTAGGCGGTATGTACGGACAGCAGGCCTTAGGCGGTATGTACGGACAGCAGGCCTTAGGCGGTATGTACGGACAGCAGGCCTTAGGCGGTATGTACGGACAGCAGGCCTTAGGCGGCTACGGCGCAGGTATCGGCGGCGCTCAATTTGGTCTAGGTGGCTTTCCTCCAATGGGATTAGGCATGGGAGCATTAGGCATGGGAGGATTAGGCATGGGACTTGGTTTTGATCCCTTCGGTTTTGGCCTTGGATTAACTGGATTAGGTGCTTTTGATCCCCTTAGCCTAGCAGTTATGGGCCTAGGACTTGGCCTTTTCTAAATTAATTGCTTTTTAAATTATAAAAAAAGGGATAAGGTAATTAACCTTATCCCTTTTTTTTATTGCTTCTCCTTTTTCTGCCTGGCTGATTTTATTATACAATAAGCCACGCCTTTGGCCACCTTATCCCCCATTAATAAAACAAAAGAATACGCAAAAACCGCCCATAATCAATTTATACCATAAACCTTTTTCTGTTTTCTTAGTAATCCTAACAGGATGTTAGAGATAGCTCTATTAGCCCAAAAAATGCATTAGACAGAGATCAAGTACTATCGTCTTTAAAATAAAGATGATTCACTCTTGCTTTGTTGTAATCAATACCGATGAACTCTTATATATATCTTCTGCGACCCATTTTCCTTCAGACAATGTTGCTCGGTTAGAACTGCAATGCAAGATTAAAGTTAAATAAAATGAAAAAATATTACAAGGCTTCACCTGTTTGGAGAGATTTAAACTAAGATTTGAAGTTGCCCCACCAAGGCCCTGTACAGTTCCGAAATCAATTAAAGAGATTCTTCGTTTAATTTTGATTACAGTTTTTTTGATTACCCCTGTGAAATAGGGGCCTCGATTTGTCTGTACTATATATCCGAACCTAAAAAGGCTAAAAGAGGATGATGAGAGGGACATATTCTACCTCTTACACCATTTTCTTCACCACCCTTTTTTATTTCTAATGAATTATCTGGGGGAGAACTGAACCCGCTTCCCACTCAAAAATTTGGGGAGGCTAAAGCAAAATAAATACTGCTTAGCTGCCAACTCTTCTTGCGTAAGTTGTTAGGCACGCCCTCTAATAATCGTGTCGTGGTACAATATTGTCAGGAAGTGTTGCCAAAAGACCTGAGTTTATCACTTTGGTAACCACAAAAAAGGGTTGCCCCACTGCATCATTAACCCAATAATCAGTTACACCGCTCAAACACAACTTCTCCCTCGATAACTATCGTTTGGGCAACTTTGTCTCTTTCCCATGATAAACTCTAACATGTCCACATAAAGGGCTCCTGCTATCTCTGGATCTTTCTCCATCCAAGCCGCGGCTAATTGTCTGCCCCACTTTTGCGGATTGCCATATTTTGATAAGTGTCCTATCTTCTCGCGTAAGTTATGGATCGAATAATATTTGAGGATAAGTTAAAAAGTAAAGGGGAGGAAATAAAAAAATTAATAAATAAAGCGAGAAACAGTATATGGATAAACTATATGAATCACAATGAATCACATTAGAAAACCCATATACGAAAAAAGCCCGCAAATAATTTTGCGGGCTTTTTATTTTAAAAAATTATACCGATTATAATACGGCTCTCATGTAAGCTTAGTTCAGTAAGGCCCAAGCTGAATAAATAGCTGGGTCACCATAGGCAAAATATGGATACGAAAAGTTTACATAAGGAGATACAGCACCTGGTGTAGTCAAATACGGCCACGGGGTCACATAGGGTGAACCGGGAAATCCATAAGATGGAATACTAATGGGAGTAGTCAAAGCAGCTAAAGAAGAAATATAAGCCGGATCATAGAACGGGCTAAAAGGTGCATACCCTAAAAGGGTTGAAGGGCCAACAATACTATTAGTATATCCATATGTAGTGTATAACAAAGGATTAGTAAAATAATAAGATGTTGGCAACCATTGAGCACTGGCAGTAACCCCTATACAAAGAACCGTCGCAATAATGACCACCATTATTACTTTCAAAAACCAATTTTTTGATACTCTTTTCATAACTTAACCTTCCTTTCTTCCAAATTCTCTTTATAATTCTCTCTCTTTCAACTCTCTTTTAACAAATACAACACGTTCACTTTAAATTAACTTAATTTATCCTAAAAAAATTCACCTCCTTTATTTATTGAAAATATATTCAAGGAATCACCATACAATCACCTCCTGAACCAAACTATAAATTGACTAAAATTTGGATTTGTTAATATATATATTAAATTTAATCTCTTTCTTAGACCACAACTAGGTATAAAGCTTGCAATATTTATGCCATGCCCTTAATAAATATTCCTTTATTTTTATATCCTGAGTAAATTCAAATATTGTTCGTAAATTCATAAAATTAAACACCTCATACGTCTAATTTTTTTTTACAAGATATTGATATCTCTCCACATTTCGCGCTTATAACTCATATCAATTCAATAATCTATGAATTCTCTTTCATATTTTTTTTCACGGCCCGCCATTAACTAAGTACAATCAAGTCGATAAACCGTTAAGCAAGCAATTACACAAATATGCAATTTATTGCATACCTTTTCTATAAAATCCCCACTTCAAATAGTGTATCAGTCCTTTCAATAAAAAAACATCCTCTTTTTATTATTACATTAAAAGCCATAACTAAGCAAATCACTTTATATCTATAATATAACCTTCTGTGGAAAAAATATCAAATGCTTCCCCTCCAGATTTCCCCCACAGCGATATAGAACTTAACCACTTGCCTTTTTTGGGGTCATAGCGTCTAATACTATGAACGCTATCAGTACCATTTGTCCAATCCATCATCATTTGATATGAATCATACCCCTCATCTGCATCAATATTCCCTACAATATTCATTCCTTTATATAAATTATAGCTATTTACCTTAAACAATGATCCATAATACCTAATGATGTTTTTGTCATAAAAATAAGCAACGTATCCCTTGCCATTCTCAATAAAGAATCCTGAATATTTATTCTCCCATTGTCCGGTTTTCGTATCAAAATTCAACAAATCCTTAATACCACTACCGGTTACACTACCCAAATAATTAACTAAATCACTAACATCATAAAAAGGCAGCCAATATGGCGTTCCAGTGGGCAAACAAAAAACATTCAATCCCTCAGACAACTCAATAAGGTGGTATTCTTGAGGTGATCCAACCCCACCTAATGAAAAATTTTTGTTGTTCACATCAACCCCTATTTCGTCTATAGTAATATCACTTCCCAAGGGATGATTAGCATCACTATTCCAATAGGTGGAATTAAAAGTTCCCTCATAGTCCCAGACCATGACTCTATATGTAGCATCCGGTAAATATGGCAATACATACCGTCCGTTAGGATCTATATATACTCTATTAACCCAAGATAATTTATCATTATCGAGTAATTGATACAGATCAATAAATGCATTTAAATAAGGATTAACCTCAAAAGGATTTAGATTGTCTATTTTTACCTCACCTGTAATTCGTGCTTCTTTTTTCCATAAACAAATATCCAAACTATCAGTAGAGTTCGGGTCATCATAATTTTCTTTTTCTATCTCCACTTCATCCCCATCCTCAATATTAAAGGCATAATTGTTCAGATCATCAGTATAAAATCTGGGGACAAGACTTTCATTAGGATCATATTCATTTAATGGTTCCCGAGCACGAATTTTATAGCTTCCCATCGGCAAACCGGTAAAAGAATATTGGCCATTTGAATCAGTTTCATGCGATTGATAGGGCTCCAAAAGGTTCATATTTCCAGCATTATAAAGATAAACCAACGCACTGGGAAAAGGTGATGAGATGTCCCCTTTGGTTATAGTCCCCTTAATGATCCCATATTGATTAAGTTGGAAATCGTAAAAGCTACATGATTGGCCTATTGAAGAGATATCAATCCGATCAGCATCATTCGAAGTAAATGCATTGTTATTTGCATCATAGTATTCTGTTGCATAAAGATGATTATCCGTCACGTCGCTAGCCTTCAATATATATGTTCCTATGGACAACCCTGACAAAGAATAATTACCATCAGCATAAGCATAGGTATTAACATCTACGTAAATACCCGTATCAGCTAATTCTCCCGTGGTTTCTTCCCTATAGGCAACTATTCGAATCTTTGCAGAATCATCAGTCTCTACCTTGCCTTGAATAATCGCCCCTTCTTCGTCCCAATGAAAATTTACGACAATATTTGGGTTAGTAATCGGGTCAATTGCAATAGTGGTAGCTTTTTTGTATAAAAAGACGTCGCTTGGGTCAAATTCCTTACTGGGATCAATAAAATATTTTCCTGCCAATTGCCTTGGCCTCAATAAATCCGAAATACCAATCTTATATTCACCCTGCGGAATTCCCATAATTTCATAACTCCAGGTGTTTGAATCAATAGGCACAATATCCTCGTAGGTTTTTTTCATCAATTCACGTTTTTGGGCTTCATATAAATCAATACGAAAAAAGCATAAGCTATTTTCAAATGGGTCTTTAATAAATATTTCATTCAGATCCTTTGGGATTCCTGTAATTTGCCCAGTGACCCGCCCCCCTTTGGTCAAATTAAAATTACACTCCAATTGATTAACATCTTTGATGACGAGATTAGGATCAGCCCCATTCAAGGTATCACTATCTTGGTAATAAACACTAATATAATTTTCTCCAGATGAAGGCACTGCCTCTAAAATATATCTGCCCGGAGGAAGCCCGCCAATCTCATATTCCCCGTTATCGTTAGGACCAATAAATACTGAATCAATGAGATAATTTGGATAATTAAGCAAAGAAAAACTGCTATTCATACGAGAGGCATTAATAGTTATATTTGACAATTTTTGTCCTGATAAATCCTCAACACAGCCAAATATTTTCCCCCCTAAAGGCAACTTAAAATTAATATTATCTTCGGTAAAATCTTCTTTTGTCAATTTGATCTCGGAGGCCCAGAGAGGATTAAATTTATTATTATACCATTGCTGTTGATATTTACTTTCTCGGTTTATCATCCCAGAGCCTTTTACGGGTTTATCCATGGCCCTTACTTTAAACCCTCCCAAAGGTATGCTAATCATCTCATAATTGCCATCATCGTCGGTTAAATCGAAATATTGACCTATAAGGGTTTTACCAGTGGCGGTGGAACTAGCACTCACTATAATATCTTCTATGCCTTGCTGTTCATTATCCTTGTCCTTGACTGATCCACTTATTCTTCCCCCCTCAATAAAATGAAGGTCATAATCTTTAGTTCCAATCTCACTAAAGAGAATTTCCTCAGCATCCTCCCAAAAATAGACATCCGGATAACAAAAGGGAGAAGCATAGTTTGTACTATATTCATCAGCCTTTAAAATAAGCGATCCCTCATTTAGGTCCATTGGAAAACCTCCAATGGAATACTCGCCATTTGGGTCAAAACCCACATGGGAAAAATCTTGCCTGCTTATAGCATAACTATACATCTCATTCAAATCCCTATTTTCCATATTAACATGATTTGCATCATGATAATATATTGCCAGGGGGGTCATACGATTCTGGGTATTATATAAACTTAGGAAAACAGGCCCCCGCTTGGCCTTTGGATTATCCGGATCGCTCAGATCAACAAGCTTTCCTTTTACGGACTTTCCTTTTTCAAGAGTAAAATCTATATGCTCTGCATTATTTGATCTCACGTCAACCACATTCGCATCATCAAAATAATTTGCTTCAGGATAAAGTTTGTTGACATACCCCTTTGAATCCCCACATGCATACACGTAATACTCCCCAGGTAAAAGTCCCCGAATTATATAATTACTCCCCCCACTTACCGCATATCGGCGAGCCAGTGTTACTTGCCCGTTGGGATCGTTTTCAAAAACCTTTACTTTAATACCTTCTATGGATTTACTATCGGGGTCCTTTATAGTTCCGCTAATAGTACATCCGGTTTCTAATTTGAATGTCAACGTTTTCTTATACTCACCATTGATTGTCTGACTTGTATCTAAAATTTCTCCATCTTCAAAATTGCTCTTTAAAGGATGATAACATTCCATGTATTCCGTAGACCTAGGTATAGGGTCCGGAGGATCACTAAGCGCCAAAATGGGAATGAGCTCAATAATATATTTTCGATTTCTGGGAAGATCTAATTTCACCAAATCACCTTTTGGGTCACCTATTGTATCGGGATTGAATGATGCGTGATTTGTATTAACATCGCAGGATACAAATCTTTGATTTGGATCTCTCTCAACAACTCCTCCGCTAATTTTACATTCATACAAATTAAATCTAACAAGTGTATTCTGTGCTGATAAAAATTCGCCTCCGAGGTCCTGACCGAACTTGATTGTTAAAATAAAATCGTTCTCTGCCAAAACATTTTGTGGAGTTATAAGCCATATTCCAAGGATAAACAGAGTAAAAAGAGCAAAAATTCCCCTCTGAAAACGCCTTTTTTCCATACTAATTCCTCCTCACGTGAAAAACTATATAAGAGATTATTGTCGTTATCTTCAATAGAAGTCTAAAACCTTTATAGGTTTTATAATTATGTATGATAGATAGCAATAATTATGCCAATACAGGATTACCCTATCCTTAAATATTGAAAACGCGGATCGAGTTTTTAGGTGACCGTTAAAAATTAAATTATATGAATAAAAAAGTATAATAGTGATATTTTTCCTTTTTATCCAGTCTAAAATTTTCTTATATGAATCATTATTTATTTGCACTGACCCCAAAATTAAGATAAAAAAATTTAAAGCATAAATTTCTTGTCCCCCAATAGTAATATTTTTGCGCATGATAAAAAAAATCTAAACAGTTCTTTTGACTAAGGCCAGATCTCAAATATTAAATTGTCCAAGCCCATTGATTTATAAGGGCCTAAAAAAATTATAAAGCAGCTCATAGTAGTACAATTTAAAAAAATAAGGAAGGAAGAACATACCCTCAACATTTTATATATCTTAAACCTTACTATAAAACCTCAGAAAAAAAACACTGCTATATGTAGTCGTGTTTGAGCCTAAAATTATTACGCTTTCCAATAAAATTATTCCTTTCTGTCGGCCAAACTCATACCAAACTAGTAATTAAACGATAAAAAAAGTCATTGCGAGCAATAAAACACCATGGCATTTCAACCTAAGATTGCACATTGCACTTGCAATGGCAATAAATTTTGATTCGATGCAACTGGGTATCGGTGGAAATTAAACCCTATACGATAACTGTTCAACAATTCAGCCTTTATTTCTAAAAAAGAAACACATATGCCACCAGTAGATCGTTCTATAAATAGTATGACATTAAATTAATTTTTATGCTATACTTTTTATCATAGTTTAAAAAAGATAATGACCATGATAAGGAGTTAGCATATGGGAAAACGCGCAATATTAGAATTATCAACCCAGGTGAAGGAAGAACTTATCCAGATTACACGAACCCGAACTGAAGCTGCAGCAAAAGTACAGAGGGCAAAAATTATATTGCTTTATTCAGACGGAAAAAGGATTTCGCAGATAGTGCAACAGCTGAATACGAACAGGCCTTTAATTGAACGAGTAATAAATAAAGCTTCAACATTTGGCCCCATGCAAGCATTAAAAGATTTACCAAGGCCAGGTCGGCCGCCTATTATTACTGATGATGCCAAGAACTGGGTTTTATCCATCGCCTGTCAGAAACCGAAAGATTTTGGTTATGCATATGAGATATGGACATATAGTTTGCTCATTAAACACATAAGGAAATATTGTGAGCAACAGGGGCATATTTGTTTAAAAACACTGGGCAAAGGACGACTTCACGCCATTTTATCCAAAAGTAATATTAAGCCACATAAAATCAGCTATTACCTTGAGAGGCGAGATCCGGAATTTGATCAAAAAATGGCCAATGTCCTCTGCGTATATAAAGAAGTACAAATACTAAACACTTCCGGGGGTGATAGAACTTCTGTGATAGTTTCGTATGATGAGAAGTCTGGTATCCAAGCAATAAAAAACATTGCTGCTGAACTTTCACCTGTTCCAGGAAAATATCCAACAGTGGGCAGAGATTATGAATATAAGCGCTTAGGCACAGTGTCATTGCTTGCAGGGATTGATTTACATACTGGGCGAGTAATTTCTTTGGTTCGGGACAGGCACCGTAGCCGAGAATTTATAGAATTTCTCAATAAATTAGATGAGAACTATCCAAAAGAATGGAAAATTAACCTGGTATTAGACAATCATTCTTCTCATATTTCAAAGGAGACCCAAGCCTATTTAAAAAACAAGGCAGAACGTTTTGAGTTTGTATTTACACCAAAGCACGGCTCTTGGTTGAACCTGATTGAAATGTTTTTCAGTAAAATTACTCGTTCTTTTCTACGCCATATTCGCGTGCAAACTAAAAAAGAATTAGTAGAACGTATCTATCAAGGAATAAATCAGATCAATGAAGAACCGATTATTTTTAGATGGAATTACAGAATGAATGAAATTATTATTGCCTAATTGATACAATATTTACGGAACGAAATACAAGTTATAGATATATTTTAGGTTAAAAAATTACAACTATCCAAAAAAGTATCAAAATTAATCAGCGATTAATTTTGATATAATAAATTTATTAAAAAATAAAATAAAGCTAAAATAAATAATTTTTATAGGGAATGCTGTATAAAATTTTTAAGACGATTTCAAAAAAATCCTCTATTAAAAAAATTCTGAGAAATGCTGGGGGAAAAACCAAAAAAACATAAAAAATCTGGCTACGTCTTCAAACTCTTCAATCAAAGCAAATCTATAAGCCGAATTCTGTCCCTCCTTATATGGAGGGGATGATCATTTATCTTAGATACTTGTTACCAAGCATCTTTAGCGACCTACCCGAAAGCATCGATAGGGCAACTCGAAAATGCTTTCCTATTTGGTCTTGCTCCAGATGGGGTTTACCTTACCTTCAAAGTCACCTTTAAAGTGGTGAGCTCTTACCTCACCTTTTCACCCTTGTCCCACCCGCTTTACTCAGGATAAGACGGTCTATTTTCTGTGGCACTTTCCTTAGGGTCACCCCCACTCCGCATTACGAAGCACCCTGCCCTGGGAGTTCGGACTTTCCTCTGGCCTCACTTACACTTAAAACCAGCGATCATCCAATCTACTTTGATTGAAGAGAACTTTTATTATTAATTTATATCAGGATATAATGAATTCATAAAAAATCATTTTTATAAAATTTTGGATACATAAATTCAATAAGTTATATTGTACGAAGTCCCCAATTTTAGACTTTTTACGAGACTATCAAGATATTACTACTCTTTAAAGTAAACAATTCGATTACAATGAGGACAATAATAAATATCCGAATTTTGTCTAACCTCCTGAAAAAGCTGCGGCATTAAACTCATAAAACAACCCTGACAGGAACCTTCCTTAACCGAAACTACTGCCAATCCGTCTCGATACTCTCGTATCTTATTATATCTTTTCAATAATTCTTGAGTAATTTGTTGCTGAATACTTTTTTTTTTAGATTCTAGAGCTTGCTTTTCCTGAGCAAGCCGCTCTAACTCTTTTTCTTGCTCCTGTTTCTGGTTATTAATCTGCTTTCCATTTTGCTCCAGCTCAATTCTTGCCTTCTTTATCTGTTCTTTAGCAGCCTCACAATCCTCAATGAGCAATAGTATCTCTTCCTCCAATTGAGAAACCGCTGCTTTTGCAGCTTCAATTTCATGTAAAAAAGCTTGATATTCACGATTTGTTTTTATTGAAAGAAGTTGATTTTTTAATTTAGCCAATCCGCTTTCTTTTGTTTCCAATTCTAGCTCTTTTTTCCTTTTTCCTTTCTCAATATCCTCTGTAACTTCTACTTTAACTTCATATTCATGCTTTTGAATATCACCTCCTTTTTGTAGTTCTTCAATTCGTAGCGGTATTTTATGCATTTTTTCATCTAAGCCATGGACCTTCAAATCTATATGCTGTAAATCAATTAATAATTGCAATTGTACGTTCAATAGTTCCTCCTAATATCGTCGTTAAATTGCTCTCATATAAATAGAATAATATAAATTTTTGCCTTAATTCAGATTATTCATTATCATTTTCATTATTAATTATTCAATATATTTTACTTTTTACATGACTTCTATATTTACCTCTATATATAAATAAAAAGAGTGCACAATTTACCGTGCACTCTTCATAAATCATTTCCCCTCATTATATTCTCACCCAAAAATATCCCCTTTAATCCAATGATGCAGTAAGTTAAAAAGTTATGTTTACATAATCATACTCTAAATTTAACACACTTTGTATTTTTATAATCCGTTGCGCCTGCTTTTCTGCGCTTACACTTCACTCATAATACGCTAAAATGGGCCCACCTGGGTTCGAACCAGGGACCTACCGGTTATGAGCCGGTGGCTCTTCCATCTGAGCTATGGGCCCAAAAAACTAACCATTTTATTATTAGGAATAAAAACTTTTGAGCACTTTACTCCTACTCGGGTGCCGTAATTTTCGCAAGGCTTTGGCTTCAATCTGCCGAATTCTTTCACGGGTAACATCAAAAACCTGACCGACCTCTTCTAAAGTATGCTCACATGCCTCACCAATTCCAAAACGCTTTCTCAAAACCTTCTCTTCCCGATAGTTTAATGTCTCCAATACCTGATTAGTCTGTTCACTCAAATTAATACTAATAACCGCATCAAGGGGAGATTCTACTTTCTTATCCTCAATAAAATCACCCAAATGACTATCCTCTTCCTCCCCAATAGGAGTTTCTAAAGATATGGGTTCTTGCGCTATTTTTAACACCTTTCGAACTTTATCCACTTCCAGGTCCATTCTTTCGGCAATTTCTTCCGGAGTCGGTTCCCTACCTACTTCTTGAACTAAAGAACGTGAAGTTCTGATTAATTTATTTATTGTCTCTATCATATGAACGGGGATTCGAATAGTCCTCGCCTGATCCGCAATAGCCCTGGTAATTGATTGTCTGATCCACCACGTAGCATAAGTGCTAAATTTATAACCTCTCTTATACTCAAATTTATCAACAGCCTTCATTAAGCCAATATTTCCTTCTTGAATCAGATCCAAAAACTGGAGTCCCCGATTGGTATATTTTTTTGCAATACTAACTACTAATCTCAAATTCGATTCAACCAATTCTTGTTTTGCTCTTTCTGCCTCTTGTTCACCCCTTTTAATTTCTCCAAGGACTTGGTGTAACTCCTCCACAGTTAATCCGGCATCTTGTTCAGCACGTTTAATCCTTTTTTGAATATTAGTTAAAATCTTTTCATGTCGAATAAACTCTTCTTCAGAAAACGGCCAAGGGGGATCCTCTGTTCGCTTATCACGATTCTTCATAAATTTGCTCAACTGTGCATAGGTTATTCCCAATTCCCTTTCATTCTGCTGTCTTTCTTTAGTCGCCACCTCAATTCGGTTAAAAAATGACTTGATTCTCCCAACAATTTTATTAATTTGTCGAGAATCTAGAGGGATCATCCTCACTATCTTTATAATTTGAGCTTGCTTCTTATGAATCATCCTACTGATATTATGCCTTTGGACACTACCTAAATCCTTTTCCCCCATTTCCAGTTGAAGACTGAGAACCTCAGCTTCCAAATTTTCAATAAATTCAACCATTTTTATAAAGTTATTGACTGACTCACCCTCACTATCTTCAAAATGTGAATCATCTTCATTTTCATTTACCCCATTAATATCCTTTAAAGGAGAAGACATTCTTCCTTCTATAAGCCGATTTTTCAAGCCTTTTATTTCCCTATAGGCGATCTGAGTCTTACTAATGGCTTTAATAATTTTTTGTTTGCCCATTTCAATACGTTTAGCAATGCGAACTTCATCTTCCCGAGTAAGTAACGGCACTGTTCCCATCTCTCTTAAGTATAAGCGTACCGGATCATCAGTCCTTCCAATAAATCCTTCAGAAGGCTCTTCATCCAACTCAGAAAATCCTAAATCACTAATTTTCTCCTCGGATTCAAATTTTTCCTCCACATATTTAGTCTTTTCAGCTTCATCAATGATATTTATATCCAATTCATTAAACATTATGAATATATCATCAATTTCCCCCGAAGATACTACACTATCAGGGAGAAAATCATTTACTTCTTCATAGGTTAGATACCCCTTTTCCTTGCCAATGGATATCAGATGTTTTACCTGATCCACTTTTAATTCTTCAGACATTTTCTCTCCCTTCTTCTAACCTATTATATAATTTTATATAATGAAATGGCAAGAAAAATACAGTCTATATCTTGTAAAAAATATCAAATATTACAAATCAAACTAAATTCTTTTTCTTGATTTCTGAATATTCCTTTAGTAACAGGTTAAGCTCAGGATCATCATGCTGCCTTGACTTTATCAGATTTTGTAATAAATTTAATTTATTGCCTAATTTACGGCTATTTAGCTTGGCCACGCAATCCTGAAATTCCCTCTCAATATCTTCACTTATAATTTCCATACAAAAAAAGTTTGACACCATCTCCTTTAACTTTTCGTCTTTTATGGCAAATAACAATTCTTCTCTCTTTAATTTCCCTTCCTCTCGCCACATTAAAAAAACTATTTTAGCTATCTCATGAATTAATTCAGATTGAAAATCTTCAGGGGCAATAGATTCTGCTGCCAACTCTTCCATTGATATATCACCATGGCAAAGAAGCCGAAGCAGCATTTGTTCTGCCATCTGCTCTGCATTCGATTGATCAGTATCTTTATCATAGAATCCCTGCGACCCTTTCCCCTCTCTCTGAATTTTTGGCCGCAATTCATCCAAAAGTATTTCTTCCCGAACATCCAACAAATTAGCAACCATTTTTATATATTCCATTCGTATCAAGGGATCAGAAATTTGAGATAAAATCTGCAAAATTTCTTTAACAGCTTTTGCTTTTCCTTCAATAGTAGAAATATTATTCCTCTGTATTGATTGATTAATTAAAAATTCGATAGCAGAAATACTTTTTTCTATTCTCTCTTTCAATACTTCCGGACCATATTGATAGATAAAGGTATCCGGATCAAATCCGGAAGGTAAAAGAAGGATTTGAACCTCAATATTCTGTTCCTGAAACATATTAAGTCCGCGCAGCATAGCTGAAATCCCTGCAGGATCAGCATCATAAATAAATACTACTTTTTTTGTATAACGACCCAATAATTTAACGTGGTCAAAAGTCAAGGCCGTCCCTAAAGTAGCTACTGTATTTTTTAGACCATTCTGAAAAAGTGAAAGGAAATCTATATAACCCTCGACTACAAGAGCATAACCACAACTCCGAATAAATTGTTTCGCCTGATAAAGACCATATAAGCATTTACTTTTACTATATGCACGGGTTTCCGATGAATTTAAATACTTTGGTTCTGTGGAGCTTTCTTTAATTTTCCTTCCGCCCATGGCGATAATCTGGCCATATTCATTGTATAGGGGAAAGATAAGACGGCCTCGAAACCTGTCATAGCAACCAGAACCTGCTCCTCCTTGGCGAAAAGACGCTAACCCCGCATCAACCGCTTTCAGAGGAGAAATGTTCTTTCGCTCTAAAAAAAGAAGCAAATCTTTCCAGGAATTTTTACTATACCCTAGACAAAATTCTTTTATTGTTTCAGAGGATAATTTTCTGGAATCCAAATATTTTAGGGCATCTCTTCCTACAATTGATTCTAATAATAAATTATGGAAATATCGAGCAGCCGATTCGTTAATCTGAATAATTATTTCCTTTTCTCGATTTTTTTTGTTATCGGAAAAAGAGCTCTCATATTTTGGGAGGGATAGACCTTGTCGTTTAGCTAAAAACTCAAGGGACTCCATAAAAGACCAATCTTCATACCTCCTTAAAAAAGATAAAACATCCCCGCCAGCCCCACAGCCAAAACAGTAAAAAACTTTTTTAGCCGGATTCACTGTGAAAGAAGGGGTTTTTTCCGTATGAAAAGGGCAAAGGCCTTTATACTCCTTTCCCGCCTTGGTAAGAGTGACAAATTCTGAAATAATTTCGATAATATCAGCATCCTGAATAAGTTGTTGGGCAGTCTCTCTAACTGGATGTTTCAATTTAAAAGCCTCTTTCAGCGCACTATATCTTATCTAAAAAAGCTCACAAATAAAAATCGTCATTCTCTAAAACTTCTGCCTAATGGGCTGGCAAAACAAAATTAATAAAAGTCAATTTTGCCTATACTAAGAAGGAGATTAGCTGGTGAAAACTTTTCTTTATTAATAGATGACTCTGTTGATTTAGTCCAAAATTGTGTAATTTCTCCAAAAATGGCGGTTATAACATACTGTTTTTGTTGAAGACCAGTTTTGTTAAATTGTCAAAATCATAATAAATCAACAAATCATAGATCATCACTTTTTCTAACAATTTTTATACTATTGGGACAATCATATCTCTCTCGCAATCAAAGGCCGCCCACCCTCTTTGCTTTTATCTATACCTTCTCCGATTCACTTATATGTAAATATAACTATATTGCTCTTTAATATTTATGATATTTTATGTTATATGGATATAATGAAACATAGCTCATAGATACTGAACAATAGACACAAAGAAGAATAAAAATAATGATCTTTATCCATAATTATGATTATGGAAATTTAATTCTTTAGCCAATTGAATTAGTTAATTACCAGATTTATTTTTAAGTGAAAAAAAAGTCGGGATATAAAATCCCGAATCAATAAACTACTAATTCCCATTCTCAAGGAAATTAAATCCTATATTTTTTTTGTGCTTTTTTCCGAGCAGCAAGAGCCTTCCTTTTCCTCCTGGCACTGGGTTTCTCGTAGTGCTCTCTTCGTCGGAATTCAGTCAAAACTCCCGATTTTTCGCACTGCTTCTTAAACCGCCGCAACGCGCTCTCAAACGGCTCATCCTCTTTTATCCTTACCACAGGCAATCAATTCCCCTCCCTCCAAACATAATATATGTTGTTGTTGTTTTAGTCCAAAATTACCTCGGCTTTTTTTAACACTCACAATATCTTGTTTTTATGAATATAATTTTATTAAATTCTAAAAATCAGGGTAAGGCAATGAACTATATATACACAAGTCAAAAATCTTCGCTAATGTTTTCTTGCTAGAAATATTCAGCTATATAAATACTCAATTATATCTAAATTTATCAAAATTGTCAAGTTAAAATCAGCCCTGACGCACATCTTTATCTCTAAAATATTGAGCGTCAATGACTTATGATTAAAAGGTTTGCGAAAATTTTTTACAGATTGCCCGCCAGCCCTTGATATGACAGCAACTAAAATTCATACGCCATGGCTGAGTTAAAATAGGCCCTAAAAATATTTTTCAAATCAAGTCAACGTAATAGTATTAAATATCTAAAAAACCAATGAATTTTAAAATATTCTCAATGGCTTATAATAAGTTATGATGAATTCGTAAAAAGTCATTTTTACAAAATTTGGGTTACGTAAATTCAATGAGTTATGTTGTACGAAGTCCCCAATTTTAAACTTTTTACGAGACCATCAAGTTATGGCTTATAATATTTTATGAGAAACAATTTTTGACTCTTGACCGCCTTCTTTGTATTGCCGATAAAAACAGGTCTTGTATCCCGTATGGCAAGCAGGCCCCTTTTGTCGTACTTTTATTAACAAGGCATCTGCATCACAATCATATAATATCTCCAAAACTTCTTGAGTATTACCGGAACTCTCTCCTTTTTTCCAAAGACACTTTCTTGATCTGCTCCAAAAATAAGTGAAGCCTTTTTCAATAGTCAACTCTAACGACCCGCTATTCATATAGGCTAACATCAACACCTCATTATCCTGCGCATCTTGAACAATGGCAGGGATTAATCCATCCTTGCCAAACTTTAGGTTTTCAATAAATTTCATTTTCCTTACTCCTGTTATCTGAGTTCTTATTTCTATATATTTTTAGGTTTTATGTTATATTTTTTTAATTTTTGGTACAAAAGGCTACGTTCAATTTTTAATATTTTCGCACTTTTAGAGATATTTCCTTGACTTGACCGCAATACTTTAATAATAAAATATTTTTCAAATTCTTGCTTGGCCTTTCCCAACGATGGCTGATTATTCTCATGAAAAGATAAAGGAATATCCATAGCAGTAATCGCGTTACCAGGAACCATAATTACCAATCGCTCAATTAAGTTCTTTAATTCTCTGACGTTACCAGGCCAATCATAACACATCATTAAATCCAAAGCTTCAGGGGTAACCTTTTTTAAATTTTTCCCATTATCAGAACAAAATTCCTTTAAAAAATGATCAAGCAATAATGCTATATCCTCCTTACGCTCTTTTAAACAAGGAATTTCAACAGGAATAACATTGAGCCGATAATATAAATCATCCCGAAAATTACCTCGTTTAATCTCTTCTTTCAAATTTTTATTTGAAGCCGCAATCACACGAACATTTACTTTTATTACCTTTACGCCCCCAACACGTTGCAGCGCTCCTTCCTCTAAAACTCGCAATAATTTTGCTTGAGTCTTTTGGCTCATATCACCCACTTCATCAAGGAACAATGTCCCCCCATCAGCCAATTCAAATTTACCTTGTTTTGAACAAATTGCTCCAGTAAACGCTCCCTTCTCATGACCGAACAATTCACTTTCAATCAAGTCCTCGGGAATAGCAGCACAATTAACACTAACAAAGGGCTTATCCTTTCTTTTACTTTTTTCATAAATTTCTCGAGCTATTAATTCCTTTCCGGTTCCATTTTCTCCATAAATTAAAACCCGCCCATTCGTTGGTGCAGCAACTTCAATCTGCCTTCGCAATTCATCCATGGCTTTGCTGCAGCCAATAATCTTATATTTTTTATTAATCCGCACCCAAAGATTTCGATTCTCTGCTTGTAACCTACGCTGATCCATGGCATGCTTTACCACCAGCACTGTTTTCTCTAAAGTAAGCGGCTTCTCGATAAAATCAAACGCCCCCATTTTAATGGCCTTAACAGCTGTCTCAATAGTTCCATGCCCAGAAATCATGATTACCGGGATATCGGGGTTCACATGCCGTATTTCCTTTAGCAGTTCTAAACCATCCACTTTGGGCATCCAAATATCTGTTATGACCAGGTCAACAGAGCCATTACCTCGAATTTTTTCCAAAGCAGTCAAGCCATTATCGGCCATAAAAATATCATACCCTTCATCAATCAAAATACCCCCTAAAGAAGAACGAATGCGGGCTTCATCATCAACAATAAGAACTCGAGGCCGGGACATTTTTTCTTTACCCCACAATTTAATAAATTATCTTACCCGGACAAGCCGGAACTAAAAACTTAAATTTTAGTTTACTCACTAAAATCCCGAAAATCAGGAAGAGAAATCTTTATATTATTTTTATACTTCGTAATGAAAGGAAGATAGTATCTACTCCCTCCAAATTTTTATGAGTCCGATTTTTCAGTTTGTTTTCTTAAATACCAAGATAACTGCCATTTCTGTAAGAAATCGACCAATATCCGCGAACCACGCTATACAGCCTGAGAGTAACTGGATAGATAGAGCATATTTTAAATATATGCGCAAAACCGTCGTGCAAAACATGGCCGTAAACAAGGTGGATGGTAAGGGGCAAGGAAGATAAGTAGGAAGATCTTTAAAAGGACTTAGCTCATAAGGAATGATGGTCTCGTAAAAAGTCCAAAATGGGATATATGTATAACATAACTTGTTGAATTTATGAAACCCAAATTTTCAAAAAACGACTTTTTACAAATGCATCAGGAATAACTCCAAAAATTGAAATGAGCAATTGATTATAGCTTCTCAACACAAATTGAAAAAAATACTAAAAGATTCAAACTAATTACACCTACTGTCACCACAGGAAAATGAAAACTGGGAATATCATCTTTTAAAGAAATCAACCATCGTTCTCCTAAATTTAATGAATCTTTTAGGATAAAAAATTTTTAGAAAAATTTATTATTTTTCTTTCATCTCCCTTTCCAAAAAAGCTTTTAAGGTATTATAAATAAATTCTCCTTGTTTTATAGCATCCCCCGCCTCTTCCTGTCCGTAAACCTTTGAAGGAACCCATAGAGGGAGATCTCCACGCTGATAAAGTGGGAACCTAGTCCTCGCGCCATGTTTTTCCAAAATTAAAGCTGCTTTTTGAATCTCATCTACATTTTCAATCTCATTGCGAAAAACAGCTACAAACAAAGTAGAGGTCTTATGATCACGAGTAAATATTTCCCGAAGTGCCAAACAGGCCTTAGTAATTTTCTCCACACACTCTTGAGTAAAATGAATGGTGCGACTGTATAATCCATTTACATTGGTCAGGCGCGCAGTTTCAATATCAACCGTGCTCTCGATTAAATAAGCTTTGGCTATGTCCTTAGGATTGTGCACTTATTTCCCCCTTTCTTATTAAACCAAATAATTCTTGCCATGCAGAGCCTATCGTTAATGACTCCAAAAAATACAAAAAGTCAATGGGTTATTCCAGCGATACAAAACCCATTGTTTATGACTCCAAAAAAATAATCCCTGATAAATGACTCTGTTGATTTACTATGATTTTGAAAAAATGGCAAAATTGCAGTTCAATAAAAACAGAAAGTTATGACTGCTATTCTTCGAAAAATTGCTCAATTTTGGACTAAATCAACAGACTCATAAATATACAAAAAAAAATACAAAAAGTCAATGGGTTATTCCAGCAATCACACATCTCTTTTATTATCGTTATGTCTTATTTGATGTATTCGTAAAAAATCTCATCAACGTGTCATTTCGACAAAAGTGAGAAATCTATATTGCGCAACATATTGAAAAATATAAATTCCTCCCTGAGGTCGAAATGACAAATTTGCTAAAATCAACTTTTAACGAGACCATCTTATTTAAGTAACCAAACTTCCTTAAAACTTATCTCATTAAGACAGTTTACCTGTAAATTCTTAACCCGTGAACGAGCAGCATGAATATTATGGGGAAAGCAAAGATAAATGGTTGACACGGAATTTATGATCCTTTTTTCTGCCGTATAATAAAGCTCTTTCTGGGCCAAAAAATTTTCTACACAATTAATTTCCTCAAAAATATTATCCAAAACCATATCGGATAATCTAACCTTATTAAAGATCGAGGAAGATGCATAGAGCTCAGCGGTAAACTGCCGGGGATCTCTCCCGTAACGAAGGTCTTCCCAATTTTCCAAAGCAGCCTGAAAATCCCCACGGATTTTCCCGTTCCGTCCATAAATAGAGTCAAATAATTCTGCCTTTGGCAATGAAATAACCTCTATAGAAATGGGAATGTCAGCAAAAGAATCCTTGATATACTGAGCCATTTCCAAATAAATTGGCTCTTTATTCACCAAAAGAGAAATTTGAAGGGGATTTTCAAAATCATACCCTTCCATTTTTAATATAAACTGAGCCTTTTGCGGATCATACTCAATAGGCTCCTCCCCTATTTGATGAGCCCAACTCCACGGTGGAATACAAGAATCAGCGGGAGTAGCAAACCCTTTAAAAATTTTCGCCATTAATCCGACTTTATCAATTCCATGAGCGAGCGCTAAACGAATAGATTTCTTATTAAAAGGTGGTCCATCAGCATTTAAATAAATTTGAACAAGTTGTTGACCAGCAGAATGATAAAGACGAATCCAGCGATTTTTTTCCAAAACCCTTGCTTCATCAGGAGTTATCTGAAAAGCTACATGAGCCCTTAAGGAACGAAGAGATTTAACTAAGGGAAAAGACTTATGAGCAAATTTAAAAAAAATACTATTGAGATAAGGGAGCGGTAAGTCTCGATATTGCCAGTTCTTAATCAAAGTAATTTGTTTATTCTTAATCCGGCTTTGGAAACGAAAGGGTCCTGTACCAATTAAAATTACTTTTCCATAATTATGAGCATATTTTTGTACAGCTTTAGCTGATAATGGAAATAACTCGGTTCTGGTCAACAAATCACATAAATTTGGACATGGGCCGTCAGTCGTCAACTCAACGCGATACCTATCAATAGCTTTTAGAGAAATCAGTCTTTCAAACATTTCTCTCGCCGGAATAGGTAAAGAAGAGTTCTTTAGTCTCTGAAAAGTGAAAACGAGATCATTTGCTTCTAATTCAGTACCATTATGAAAAAAAATCCCCCTCTTCAACGGGATAATCCATTTATTCTTATTTTCTGCTATAGGTTGGGGAAGGGAGGCAGCCAGTATAGGGACTATTTGTCCATTTGGGTCATAGTCCAACAATCCTTCCTGTACATTTCTAATAACTAATTTTTCGACGGCAGTAATAGCTAATTGGGAGTCTAAGGAATACAAGTCATCCGGCACACGGACAATAAGATTTCCTCCAGTCCTGACCCTTGGCTGTGAAATACTTTCAGCATGGATACTCTGACCAGAAGGGGTTATAAAAAATAGCAAAAAAATAAAATGAGTAATAAAAATCTGTAAAACCCATTTCTCCCCCTTCTTAATTCGCCTTATCACTTTCTTCCTTCAACAACTTTTTGGTAAATTCAGAATCGTGGTATTGATCGATCAATTTTTTAATAGTTTCTTTTTTGAGTACTTCATCCCCCTCTTTTTCATAAGACCTGGCTAAATAATACAACACCTCATCTTTTCGGGTAAATAGGGGATAATTAATCAAAATGCCCTGTAAGCGGTTAATTGCCGCACCATAGGCCTTATTTTTAAAATAAAACTCAGCTATATACAATTCGCTTCCGGCTAAACGACCCTTACAAATTTGATAGCTTTCTTGAGCCTCATTAACTAAGGGACTTTTAGGATATTGAACTAAAAACTTTTCAAAAGCCGAACAGGCATTCCGGGTTTCTTCCTGATCTCTATCCTCTTCTAAAATTTGACGAAAATGACTCGTCCCAATCCGATATTGAGACCATTCTGATAATTTTCCCAAGGGATAAAATTCAAAAATCTTTTGATAGGCCAAAATTGCCTCATCATAGAGGCCTTCTTCATAATGGGTATTAGCAATCCCTACTCGAGCAAATGAAAGATATTGGCTGTTGGGATATAAATCTTCTATCTCCTGAAAATAGTTTCGAGCTTCTAAATATTTTTCACCCTCGAAGGCATCTATCCCCTTATTATACAGGTCAAAATCAGAAAGGACTTTTCCCTGTTTTGTGCATCCCCAAACCCAGATCAAGCACAAAAACATAGCTAAAAAAACCGATAAACTTATACCCTTAAAACGATTCATCATTATTAACCATCAATCTCCTGGTTAAGCGATGTTTTGCACCGCAACGCACTTTTCTCCCCTGTTGGGAACGGTCAGAGGAGTGTGAGGATTTACCCGTAATCAGATAAAAAAGAGGGAATAGTTCCTTCAAAAAAACCCATTCCCTCTTTAACAATTCTTTTCCTTTTCCCTAAAGGCACGGAATGCAAGGGATATTCGGCTTTATACTGCACCCTATAACCGCCGTCAGTAAAACTATTAAGATAACTGCTAAAAACCAATAGCGACACCCTCGACTCATACCCTTAATTCCCCCTTATACATAATAAATTTTAATGACCTATTCTTGATGCAATCGTAAAAAGTCGAATTTATAAAAATAATATCTAATAAAATCAAACAATTATAATGCCTAGCCCTGTTAATTTAGCACTTTTTACGAGTCCATCATTCTTCTCTTACAGGTAATTTACTCAGAGCTTTTAACTTACCTTAACCATATAAATGGTTTCCTGGTGGTTCCCTAATTATTTCCCTTATCAATTTTAATATGAAGCGAATTGAGAAATTCTAGATCATTCTGATTAATTTCAAATTTAAGTTCTTTCTCAACATCCTCTTCATGAACAGGGGAAATATCTGAACCATCCCCAAGACCTTCTCTATATAAACCGACCCCAATAGCCAAGGATAAATCTACATGATATCCCCGGTCTTTGATTCTTTTTAACACCACTTGTACGCTATCCGATTGAACCAAGGTAATACTTATGGCCTCACCTAACTCTCGAATCATAGCCCTTAATTTTTCTTTGTTTTTCCCCATATTACTCCCCTTAATTGCGCCCCTTATTTTTGGTGTTTACCCCCACCTCTTAATATCTCAATTCTCCACCAAAAAATAACCCTTTGAATCAAATAATTCATTTGGTAAAAAACGAAGATTACCTCATACTATCATAATGGGAAAAAAATTACTATTCTCATCAACCTTTTGTGCCGGTTGACCGGCGCGAAAGGCTCATGCTGAACCCACTATTGGGCCTTTTTATTTCTCTTTATCAGTTTCATATTAGTCTGTTGATTTAGTCCAAAATTAAGTAATTTTCCGAAAAATAGAAGCCGTAACTTTTTGTTTTTATTAAACTGCATTTTTGCCATTTTTTCAAAATCATAGTAAATCAACAAAGTCTCATATCAACTTCATTATGTAAATATTACTTAATTTATGAATAAGCTCCTGAACCTTCTCCTGATATTTATCTTTTGGAACCCTAATAGTTTCGCCGCTCTCTCGAATACGAATCTCCACTAATCCTTGATTTAAGGATTTCCTACCAATGGTAATACGAAGAGGTATACCTAATAAATCTGCATCTTTAAATTTAATCCCGGGTCTTTCATCCCGGTCATCAATAATTGTTTCAATACCTACAGCAAGTAATTGGCCATAAATAAAATCGGCAGTATCTCTAATTTCCTTATCGGTAACGTCTGTGGGAAGGACAAGGACCTGATATGGTGCTATAGGCATAGGCCAAATAATTCCATCTTTATCATGATTTTGTTCGATGGCTGCAGCCATGGTTCTGCCTACCCCTATACCATAACACCCCATAACAATTACCTTTTCTTCTCCCTCCCGGTCTAAATAACATGCCTTCAGAGCTTTACTGTATTTAGTACCCAATTTAAAAATATGACCTACCTCTATTCCCCGCGTTATACTTAAAGCAGTTCCACATCGAGGGCAAACATCGCCCTCTTGTACTATTCGCAAATCAGCAAAGGCAGGTACAGGACAATCCCTTTCCCAGTTGACATTGATAAGATGAGTATCTTTCAGATTAGCGCCGGTTACAAAATTTACCAAATTTTTAACTGAATAATCGGCCAAAAGCCGGACATTCTTAAGTCCAACTGGGCCGGAAAACCCCATACTTCCGCCGGTAACAGTTTCAATTGTTTCTTTATCGGCCATAGTAATCTCGGCCGCGCCCAGTAAATTCTTTAATTTTACTTCATTTAATTCATAATCCCCGCGGATCAAGACAGCTACAATTTCCTGATCAGCCTGCACAAAAAGTGTTTTCACTAATTGTTCCGGATTAACCCCTAAAAATGAAGCCACTTCCTTAACTGCTGTTAGATTAGGTGTAGAAACAGACTCTCGTTCTTTCCATAAACCAGCATCGGAAGAAAATTCACCTTTTTGGGCTAAGCACTCTGCTTTTTCAATATTAGAGCCATAATCACACTTTTGACAACCAGCAATTAAATCTTCTCCAGATTCGGCGAGCACCATAAATTCATGAGAAAAACTTCCGCCAATAGCCCCGGTATCAGCCTCAACCATTTTAAATTTCAGCCCACAGCGGCTGAAAATATTTTGATAGGTTTCTTTCATCTTGATATAGCTTATTTCCGCTCCTTCTTCATCAACATCAAAACTATAGGCATCTTTCATGATAAACTCTCGACCTCTCATTAAGCCGAATCGAGGCCGAATTTCATCGCGGAATTTTGTTTGTATTTGATATAAATTAACAGGCAACTGCCGGTATGAGCGCACTTCACGTCGAACTAAGTCAGTGATAACCTCTTCATGCGTCGGTCCTAAACAGAACTCTCTCTGATGGCGATCCTTTAGGCGCATTAATTCGGGTCCATATAAAGACCACCTTCCACTTTCCTGCCAGATTTCTGATGGACATAATACAGGCAAATAAACCTCTTGTGCACCTGCTAGATCCATTTCCTGTCGAATAATCCGCTCTATTTTTCGAATGACGCGATAGCCTAATGGCAAATAGGAATATATACCGGCCGCCAATTTCTTAATCATTCCCGTGCGCAGCATCAATTGATGGCTGATGATCTCAGCATCTGCAGGCACTTCTCTTACCGTGTTAATTAAGGCCTGAGAAAAACGCACACTCCCTCTCCTCTCCGGGTTATCTTACCGATGATCAATGGGGTTGATGAATACTTCTCATTATCAATGAAAAATTCATCTTATCCTAACAAAGAGATCCGGTTTTTGCAAGTCTCAAAAAATTCATAGAACTTCTCTTTCTACCTGCCCCAAAGTTTTATCTTCCAAAACATTGGTAACGCGCACTTCAACTTGCCGGTTGACCAGATTTGCAGCCCCGGGGACTGCTACTTTAATGTAATTTCCTGTAAGGGCAATGGGATTTGCGGTTTCCTTATCCTTTTGTCCTAATATCAAGGCCGGCAGAATGGACCCAAGAAATCTTTTTCGAAAGGTATAGATTTTTCTCTTACTTAATCCTCGTAAAAGAGCACACCTTTTGCGTTTAGTCAAACCATCAATCTGCTCAGGCAATTCCGCGGCTTCTGTTCCCGGCCGAGGTGAAAAACTAAAAACATGCAAATAAGCCAGAGGGAGAGATTCAATAAATGCAAAGGCTTTCTGAAAACTTTCTTCAGTCTCACCCGGGAAACCTGCCATAATATCGGCCCCAATAGCTATCTGAGGCCGTTTGGAAACCAGTTCCTCAATCAAATCCTTATAAAAGGCACAGGTATAAGGGCGGTGCATTCTTTGAAGAATATAATCATCCCCGCTTTGTAAAGGAATATGTAAATGGGCGCAAATATGAGAAGACTGGGTCACCAATTTCTTCAGGACCGGGGTAAACTCAGTAGGCTCAATGGAGCTTAAACGTAAACGAATAGATTTATGGCCGGCAATCAAACCCTCAAGTAAATCGGCCAGAGTACTAATTTCCCCCTCCAAATCACACCCATATCTGCCCAAATGTATGCCTGTCAGGACCAGTTCTTTATATCCGCTTTTAATCAATGTATGGGCCTGCTTAAAAATCACCTCCGCATCGGCACTACGGCTTCTGCCCCGAGCTTTAGGCACAATGCAGTAACTACAGCGCTGATTGCATCCCTCCTGGATTTTTAAAAAGGCCCGGGTATAGCCACAAAAATGATTAATGAACTGGGATCGAATTTTTTTCTCCTGGCTGATGTTGCTTACCCTGATTTCAGGGAGCCTTCTTTTTCCCATGGGAAGCAAATATTTTATGAGGCCCCCCTTTTCACAATTCCCTAAAAGCAAATCTACTCCGGAAATCTTAGCCAATTTCAGGGGATCAATCTGAACAGAACATCCGGCAGCAACTATGAAGGCTTCCGGGTTTATCTCAATAGCCTGCCTTATCTTCATACGAGAATGATAATCCGCCTTATTTGTGACTGTACAGGTATTAATAACGTACACATCCGCTTTATCTTTAAATGGCACAATAATATACCCGGATTTTTCTAATTGTTCCTGCATAAACATTGTTTCAAACTGATTCAACTTACAACCCAGGGTGTAAAGGGCCGCTTTTTTTTTCTTCATTTTCTATTTAAACCATATATATGACTCTGTTGATTTAGTCCAAAATTAAGCGTTTTTTGCAAAAAGAGCACTCATAACATTTTGTTTTTATTAAAGTACAATTTCGGTAATTTTATAAAATCATAGTAAATCAACGGAGTCATATATATTTATTTTTAGTAAATAAAATAACCTTTTTAACTTAAATAATATGCTATAAAAGCACATTAGATAAGCTGTAAATAGTCTATATCTTTTCTTTCTCTTTGTCTATCCCACTTGTCTATCACCAGCAGTTCTAATTTTAACATTTTTTAAGCAATCAGGATAAGATTCCCCCAATTTTTTTGAACTATTGAGGGTGACTTTAGATAAAAATTAGATAAAGGGCTTCCTTAGGTCTGTATGAGGATGACATTTTGGAAGGTTA
>DAOURK010000214.1 GCA_030625085.1 Pseudomonadota bacterium | reverse complement strand
CCTTACCTTCAGAAGTATGCTCATTCCCATCCTCTTATTGAAACTCTATGTTTTTTATCACTATGGTCTTTATCAGGGCATGTGGCGCTATACGGGGTTAAAAGACCTGGAAAACATTATTAAATCCTCTGTAATCAGTTCTTTGGCTATTATCGGCCTTATTTTAATTACCAGCAGATTTGAGGGATTCCCCCGCTCGGTATTTCTCATAGATTGTATTTTAACCATTTTCCTGATTGGAGGGCTTCGCCTGGCCATTCGACGCTCTTTTCAAATCAATAGGAAAGGGGCCTTTCCCTGGAACGACCACAAAAACGGGCATACAAAAAAAAGGTATGTGCTGATTATCGGGGCCGGGGATGCAGGCGAAAAAATTCTTCGTGAGATTAACGATAATGTGGAATTAAACTATAGGGTAATTGGCTTTCTTGATGATGATCCAAAAAAAATACACCGGTATATTCACGGGGTTAGGGTCTTGGGCGCTATAGATGAGATTGCCGGCATAACCAAAGATATAGAAATTAACGAAATTATTATTGCTGTTCCATCAGCCTCGGGTGATAAAATGCGGCGCTTTATCGAACTGTGCCGCAAAACAGGCGTACATTGTAAGACCATCCCCAGCATGGGAGAATTAATTAACGGCAAGGTAAGTGTATCCAATATCCGGGAGGTTTCCTATTCCGACCTTTTGGGAAGAACACCTGTTGAATTGGATATGAAGAAGATCGGCGCTTATTTAAAAGACAAATGTGTTTTAATAACCGGCGCAGGAGGATCGATCGGCTCTGAGTTCTGCAGGCAGGTGGCCGGGTTTGGGCCCCAGAGGCTGGTTATGCTGGATCGGGCTGAAAGCAGTCTTTATGATATTCAAATGGAGATAAAGCGGCTTTTCCCTGATCAGCTCATTACGCCTATTTTAAGCACTGTTACCAGCAGGAGGCGGCTGCAATGGCTTTTTAACCAATATATGCCCCAGGTGGTATTTCATGCGGCAGCTTACAAGCATGTGCCCATGATGGAAAAACACCCTTGGGAGGCTGTGTATAATAATATTCTGGGCACTAAATATACCTTGGAAGCATCCCTTGAGGCCGGGGTTGAGCGCTTTGTTTTGATCTCGACAGACAAGGCCGTGCGGCCGACCAACATCATGGGCACCAGCAAAAGGATAGCTGAGCTATTTTTACAAACAAAGTATAAGGAACTATTAGCGGGTAAAGGCCGTGGTATGGGCTGGCGAACAAAGATTATGGCTGTTCGGTTTGGGAATGTGATTGGCAGCGCCGGAAGTGTGATCCCGCTGTTCAAACGGCAGATTGCCAATGGGGGGCCGGTAACAGTGACTGATCCTGAGGTCACCCGCTACTTTATGACCATTAATGAGGCAGTGCAGCTTATTCTGCAGGCAGGGGCCATGGGCGAGAGTGGAGACATTTATATCCTGAAGATGGGCAAACCCGTGAAGATTGCAGATATGGCCAAAGACCTGATCCGCTTATCGGGTTTTGAGCCTGATAAGGACATTCGCATTAAGGTGACAGGGCTTCGGCCTGGAGAGAAGCTATATGAGGAATTGATTACCGAAGGGGAAGGGATTGTTCCCACAATCCATGAAAAACTCATGGTCCTGCGGCCTAATGGTAATGGCCATAACTGTGGAAATGGAAACGGTGGAAATGGAAATGGCGGCTGTAATGGTTACACCTATGAGTATCTGGAAAAAAGGGTTGAGGAACTGGTTGAACTGGCTGATAATAACGACGGCGAGGCCATTAAATTAAAGCTGCAAACTCTGGTGCCTGAATTTGCGCCCCAGACAAACGGGGCCAAGATAACCTTCAGGCCCAAAAAGAAGACGACGGCCAAGATAGATAAAGAGCTTGCCGATGTGGCGCTTGTCAATGTGGCGTTTGCCGGGGATGTGGCGCCGCTTGCCGGGGAGGCGCTTACCGATGATGAGGCGCTTGCCGTAATGAAGGCGGCGAAAAAGAGGCCGCTGGAAGATGAGGCACTTGCCGTAGTGAAGGCGGCGAAAAAGTCGCCGTTAGAAGATGAGGCGGCGCAGAGAGGCGCAGAGGTTGAGGTGCTGGATGTAATTAACGTCCGGCCGCCGCCGGCAATTGGCGAGCTGATAAAATCGGATAAGCATTCATGGTCGCCAAAGGTAGAGGGTGTCGGTTCAGGGCGAAAACCGAAGGGCTCGGCCAAGCCACGCAAATGGGTATAGTCAACAAACTATTGGTAATGTAATATAATGAGAACCCTCAATAAAAGTTTAATTCCCGATATAAAAATAAATAAGGCTCTACATGAGCTTAAAAATGTTCTTGTGGCCAAATTTGATGTTGAGGAAATTATTTTATACGGCTCAATGTCAAGAGGTGAAGCAGAAGATGAGTCAGACATTGATCTGCTTATTATTACTAATCGCCCATTTAATCGCTTTAAACGTCACGAAATCACCGATTTTGTTTTCGAAATAAACCTCCATTATGGCACAAATTTTAGCACCTTGGTTCTTGATCGCCAATCTTGGGAAAATGGTGTTTATACTGTTCTGCCCTTGCACAAAGAAATTCTCAAAGAGGGAATTAAAGTGTGAGTGACACGGAACAACGTTTAAAAGTTACAAGATATTGGTGGCATAAGGCGCAAAGATCTATGGATTCCGCACATCTGGAGTTTTCTTCAGGCATATAGTTTTGCAATAAACCGGGTATATTATGCAGCTTTTTATGGAGTTAGCGCTCTTTTACTTGAGCGTAGGTTATCATTTAAAAAGCACTCGGGTGTTCGAGCAACTTTTCATCGTGAATTCATTAAGACCGGATTATTGGATAAGAAATGGGGGAAGTTCTATGACCGGCTTTTTGAGGATCGACAAGAAGGTGACTATTTGGCATTAATTGAATTTGACCGTGAATATGTTAAAACGCAATTGGATCTATGCTCACAGTTTCTCAAAAAACTCCGTCCATTATTTCAATCTCACCTTGATTAATAATGGTTGCGAGGTTGTTGCTGTGTTGTTGTGGAACTACGAGGGTACGAATAGATAGGCATTACTAAAGCCTGATGATTCTTTGGCTTGCGGCTTGTGAGGGCTTGCCGGACGCACACATAATTTTCCATAAAGCATATCAGTTACTTCAGGCAAAACTAAAAGGCATATTAATTATGGCTTAGATAGCCGGGGAATGAAACTTTTCCCCGGCTTTTTTTATGGATTTAGAAAAAAAATAAATCAGTAATGGGGTCTTGAATTATCAGTTTGGAAAAAAGATAAGTTTTGGTGGGGCTTGAATTATCAGCTTGGAGAAAGAAATTATATACATATAGCCAAAAATTTAAATACTACACTTATGACCCGGGTCATAAAATTGAATTATCGCTGATAAAAATAAAATCCTTTCACCTATTCCGGCTAAGAATAAATGAAGGATAATAAAAGCTAATAAGGTTTCAATATAAAATCGGATTAAACTTTTAATTTTTAAAAAATATGGTTATAATAAAAAAGACGGGGTGAACGGCCAAAAAAAATTCTGCAATTAATGTAATGATGTCCGGGAATAATTATGAGGGTGATAAGTGAAACTCCTTAAAAAAGGGTCCAATCCCTGGTAAAAAAATAAAGGTGGGGAAATAAGTGAGACGTCTATCAAGAACTAAGGGTATCATTTAATGAAAAAAACCAAAGAATATAATAGCTGTTTTGATGAATTATGGAAGAACGTTATAGAGAACCTTTTTCGCAACTTTTTATTTCTATTTTTACCGGAACTAGGGGCTATGGTAAATTTTAGTCGTGGTTACGACTTTTTGGATAAGGAGTTGCAGAAAATTGACGTACCTTTGCGAAAGGGAAAGAAGTTTGTAGATAAGCTGGTAAAGGTACACCTTGAAAATGGACAGGAAAAATGGATACTCCTTCATATAGAGGTACAAGGACAAAGTGCGGTAGATTTTAACGAAAGGATGTTCATCTATTTTTATCGGATATTCGATAAATATAAGAAAAAGATAGTGTGTCTGGGTATAATTACTTATCCGGCTAAAGGAACCTTTGAATATAGGTATGAATTTTTTAATACCAGAATAGTCTATCAGTATAATATAGCAAAGATAGAAGAGATGAAGGAAGAAGAATTACTTAAAAGCAGCAACCCATTTGCTTTAGTATGCTTAGCGGTAAAATATGGCAATGCTGCCAAGGATGATAAGGAGTTGCGGTTTAAATTTAAACGTAAATTAATTAGGTTAATGTATGAAAAGGGAAACAGCCGAGAGGAAATATTAGCGTTATTTGAGTTTATTGATGGCGCCTTAGAGTTACATGATGAAGTCTTAGGTATGAAAATAATGGAAGAAATAGAAAAAATAGAGGAGAAGGAAACTATGCCATATGTTACAAGTATAGAAAGACTGGGTATAAAAAAGGGAATGGAAAAGGGAATGGAAAAGGGGGAATTAATAGGCGATATTAGAGTTGCCCAATTGATGAAGGGCTTGCCTATGTCAGATAAAAAAGAACTTGAGGAATTGTCAATGGATGATTTGAAAAGTAAGTTAAAAGAGCTTAGTGATAAATAAACGATGGGAATACATTACAAGTTTGACATGCCACTAGTGATTTTCATGGGATCAGATTCTTGCAATTATCAACTCCCCCTAATGATTTCAACAAAATTTCTTAGTTCTTCTTCAGTAGGTTTTTGCCCTCGCAAGGTCCTAAAAAATAGCAGTAATTCCTTAACAATTTCTTTATCTTTCATAATATCAGTCTGTAATCAGTTCCTTGGCAAATAAAAATATTTGGGATTCTCACCTGGCAATTGACTGTATAGAGGTTGATAATTGTATGAATTACCCAATTTCTCTTATTGATAGAGCTTTACAAATTTTTCGAGCCAATCTGTTTGATATTTCAATATGTCGCGGAATTGTCTCACAATGACCAGTGAGTGTATACCAAATAGAATGAGAGCCTTCTCTCTTGGGATAACAGCCATTCCTTCTGAGATGTTTTATTAAAGCGTTTCTTTTCATTCAATAGCTACTTTCTCGGAAACAGCGTCTAGAGGAATTCCACGTAAAGTATCATTACGTCTATCTTCTAAAATCAATTCAATTGCTGCCGCGAGATTTTTCAGACATTCTTCTTTAGATTTTCCTTGGCCATTGGCGCCTGGAATTTCAGCACAGTAAGCAATGTACCAATCCTCATCTTTTTCTATTATTGCTGTAAATTCATTGTGCATAGTTTACCCCTTGCATTTTATTACTTGTTTACTTGTTTTATTATATCAAATAGCATTGAAATACCTGCAATAGCATCTAAAAAAGTTTTTGCCTTTTGGTGGAGGCATTGATGGGGTCAGGTCTTGAATTATCAGTTTGCCGAAAAAAATTATATCGCCAAAAATTTAAATACTACACTTTTGACACGTGTCGTTTGTGGGGAAAAAGTTATTTCACCAAAGGTTACCCAGAATTTATTCGAAAAAATTAAAAATAAAAAATTTGTTAAAAAGACTGTCAAGATCCCTGTATTGGTGCACCGGCACTTATGGATAACTATTAGAAAAAAATAAGGATGTGAGCGCCGCGGAGGTGCTGTGGCAGAGGACCTTTTTGCCTGGGGGATGTGCCTGCCTTCAGGATCGAATCTTTCCATAAAAGAACTTGAAAAAATTATCTCATATATGGTAAACTGCCGATACAAAATAGTAGGGGGGATAAATAATGTTCCATCTGCGGGTTAAACTCAGAAAAAATCTTCTGTTTCTTGTAGTTGCCGATATTCTTTTATTTGCCTTTTCCTATGCAGCCTCATTTCTGCTGCGCTTTGATTTACATATTCCCCGTTCATATTTCCTTACCTTCAGAAGTATGCTCATTCCCATCCTCTTATTGAAACTCTATGTTTTTTATCACTATGGTCTTTATCAGGGCATGTGGCGCTATACGGGGTTA
>DAOURK010000237.1 GCA_030625085.1 Pseudomonadota bacterium | reverse complement strand
ACCTCCATTTACTTTTATGCTGTCAAGAGCAAAGATTGGTTTGATCAGTTCATTATGATCTCTTTGTAATTATCAAACTCCTTCCAATAGTTCAAATATATCTTCCCGGGAAAGTAAAATATCGATTTTGCTAAAAATGGCATTTCCGATTTATTGCAGACACTTTACAGTTTCCCGGGCCAATAATCCAAATACTACACTTGTGACCCGGGTCACACAAATAGGGTTTCTCCAAATGCTACACTTATGACACGTGTCATAAATATGGTTTCTAAAAATACTACATATTATTCATAATAAATATGCTTTACCTAAATACTACACTTATGACTCGCGTAATAAATTTGGTTGCGCAGTAGCGAGGCTGCCACGTCTGATATCCCTTAAACTTTGCTGCTGGAAGGAGAAGCGCGGTAACTTATGGGTAACCTATCTATGTGTAATCCATCTTTTCATAAATAATGGCCTTGGGGGTTTCCCTGGTTATCTGCCAGAAAGGACTTATTTTAAGCCAGGGGGCCATAAGACGAATTTCCCGGGAACGTTTGTATAAGATAATGGCCTTGATAGTATATTGCTCTGCCAATTCTCTGAAATACAGTGGATTTTCCAGGCGCTGTATATTTTTTAAAAAATCACCATACACCTCCCATCTTCCATCAAGGGCGACCTGTTTTTGAGGATACATCTGCCAGATCAAATATCCCCCGATATCCGTGCTGTTAAATATATTCCCCTCAATATTTTTGCTCTTCAGATAAGTAACCGCCTCCACTGGATAATCATCGGATATGCCAAAGCCAAAGGTGCGCAAAAGATGTAATCGATGATATAAGCCATTACCGGCTATATAGATACAAATGACAGATGAAAGTACAAGGAGAAAAAGGCCTATAGCCACAGACATCGGCCAGGTCACTTTTTTCTTTACAGAGAAAAAATCCGCTATTCCATATATCCCCCAAATGGTTATGGGCGCAGCTATCATGGCAAATAAGGGCACGTTTCTTACAGCCTTCATTGACAGATAGAAAAAAGCCCCATAAAGAAAAATGGCAAATCTCCCTTATCACTTTTTATAGGAGATATGTTCTGAATTTCAGGCAATGACTTGATCATGGTTGTATCCCATTGTTCATTGTATAAAGATAAATGGCCTTTATTTTTATTCAAGTAATAATACACTTACCTCTAGGTATATCACTTTTCTGAGATTTATTCATCTTTGACAAAAAATTCCCAGTCCCCCATTTTTGCCTTCATGCATTTTAATCATAAGTCATTGGTTCTCAAAATTTCAAAGATAGAGATGTGCTTCAGGGCTGCAAAAAGTTGCTTGACTTTTAAACGCATGTTTAATATACTTATTTTAAATTATGATATTAAATTTAAATTTCATACGTTTATTTTATATATGATAAAAACAAATAAAAATACTAAGAATACAAAGCAACGCGTACTTGAAAGCGCCTGTTTTGTATTTGCCGAGAAAGGATATCGGGATGCCAACATAGGCGAGATATGCAAGCTTGCTTCAGCCAACCGCGCAGCAGTAAATTATTACTTCAGCGACAAGGAAGAGCTTTACAGGCAAGTCTGGCGCTATGCTTATAAGACAGCTACTGAGAGCATACCCATAGATGGCGGAATGGATACCAATACACCACCGGAAGATCAACTTCGGGCTTTTATTTTCGCTACCTTAAATCGAATATTCAGTAAAACCCCTGCCGGTTATCTTCCGAAACTCATGGTAAGAGAAATGGCTGAGCCAACAGAAATTTTCGAAGAAATCTTCCATGAAATTATCATTCCTCAAATCGATCAACTTTTTTCAATTATACGCCAATTGCTTGGAGCCAACGTGAATGAAAAGCAAGCCCATCTTGCCGGGATAAGTGTAATGAGTCAATGCATGTATTTTAGTTTTAATAAAGCCATTCGCCAGAGGCATTTCAAAGAAAAAGAAAATCTTCAAGAAATAATTAATCTATTAGCAGACCACATTACTCATTTTTCCCTGGCAGGTATTCGGGAGATTAGCGAACGTTAAGAGATGACAACTCAGTGAACCCCCTTATCGATTATGAAATTATTTTTTTAAAAATCTATAGAAGCCGGAAAAAATATTTTTTCAGATGAAAAAACCTATTCAAAGCGTATTGATAATATTATTGGCTCTATCACTATGGCCCTCCTGCCACCCCATAAAACCAAATAACCGCCTTCAGATAGAAAAACTACCGGATACCTATTCACTATCCCGGGATGGTCCTGAATATACTGACAAATGGTGGCAAACATTTAACAATGAAGAACTGAATAATTTAGTCGAAAATGCGCTAACCAATAATTTCAGTATCCAAGAGGCCTGGTGCCGCCTTAGACAGATTCGAGCCCGGGCAGTTAAAGCCGGGTCCGGACGCTACCCTGACGTATCGATTAATGTTGAGGCTTCAAAATCACGACAGAAATCTCAAAATTATGTAAACCAAAAAGTAACTACAAATACTTTAGATAATTATGGTATGGGCTTAGCCGGCAATTATGAACTTGACTTTTGGGGCAAAATTCACTCTGAACAACAAGCCGCCGAATTGGAAAGCAAGGCTACTCGTCAGGACGTTAACACTGCCGCCATAACCATTGCCGCCCAAGTGACCGAGCACTGGATACATATCATTTCCCAAAAAGCACAACAAAATCTGCTTCAAGAGCAACTGAAAACCAATCAAATTTTTCTTGATCTGGTGAGATTACGTTTTCAAAAATCTCTGGCCTCTGCTCTCGATGTATTACAACAGGAACAAACCATACAAAAAGTAAAGGCAGCCATTCCTTTAATAGAAGCCAGAGAGCAAACCCTTTTGCACGAACTTGCTCTGCTGCTTGGGCGTGCTCCCGGAACGATACATGAACTTGTCACCCACAAACTGCCTGAATTACAACAAGTACCTGCTATTGGTTTGCCTGCTGATTTACTGATCAAAAGACCCGACATCCGAGCAGCAGGTCTGCGGGTATTTGCTTCAGAAAGGCAATTGGCTGTTGCCAAAGCTAATCGCCTGCCTGCCATCAGACTGACTGCCCGGGCCACTTATGGCGCTAATGAATTAAAGAATATATTTGACCAATGGCTTTTGAATCTGGCCGCCAATGTAACAGCGCCCCTTTTTAATGCTAACCGCCTGAAAGCGGAAGTGGAAAAATCACAAGCTGTAACAGATCAAAAGCTCATTGCCTACCAAAAAGTAACCTTAACAGCTATAAAAGAAGTGGAAAACGCCCTTATTCAAGAAACAAAACATCACCAGCATATCTATAGAAAAAAACTCCCGTTGGATTTTAAGCAGTTAATCTAAATTTAAAGATATCTATCAACTTTTCTGGAAAATATACATCTTTGATAATTTTTTGAATTTTTTTTATCATTTTTTTTTGTTTAGAATTTCTATTC
>DAOURK010000188.1 GCA_030625085.1 Pseudomonadota bacterium | reverse complement strand
ACGTAATTTTATGCTTAAATCATGAGGATTTAGATCTACTTATACTCGGACAGGCTGAATTATACAAAACTGCCATTATTTGAAGAACCTTATTAGAGAAGTACTTGCGGATTTTCCAACTGAATTTTTTTATTATAGCAATTAACACTGGCCGAACAAGCCCTGGAAAAAGCAAGGCAGCGTTATATAAAGGGACTTATCGATTATTTGCCTGTATTAACTGAGCTTGTTAAGTTTCAAAATTTACAAGGTGATTTGATCCAAAGACGTACAGAACGTTTAGTGTATCGTATCAATCTGTATCGGGCTCTCGGCGGGTCCCGGATAAATGAGTTATAGACTTTTTTGGCAGGGCTAAAAGCTATGCTCTACATTTTAATGAGCTATTGTTTTTTTGCAGTGCTAAAAAACCTGCGCTACTTTTAAATGTGTTATAGATTTTTAGCTGAATATGAATTGTGAAATTATTTTTTTAAAAAATTTATTACAAAGGAAACAATGAGAAATGACACAGCACGGCCAGGATAAACAAACCAGCAAATCCCATCAAAGCAGTTGGCGCATTTTAGTAAAAATTTTTCTGCCGCTGATCATTTTAGCAGGTGCGGTATTTGGCGCTAAGCATATTTATGATGCCCGTCCCCGGGCCATAAAGAAGCAGGTTGTCAAAATCAAGGCCATGGTAAATGTATCAAAACTGCAAAAAGCAAACCATAAAATTATTGTGCGCAGTATGGGAACGGTTATTCCTGCCCGTGAAATAATTTTAAAAGCCAAGTTGAGCGGAGAAGTAGTCCATATTAATCCTGAATTTACGATCGGCGGATATCTTAAAAAGGGTGAAAAAATCCTCCAGATTGACAGGGAAGATTATCTTTTGTCCAAAACACAAAAACAATGCCGACTGGTCATAGCTGAAGCCGACTTAACACTTGAAAGGGGACGACAGGACATAGCCAAAAGCGAATGGGACCTCCTTAAAAACAGTCACACTATTAATGAACACAATGGGGATTTGGCCCTGCGTAAACCCCAATTACAACAAAAACAAGCTGCCTTAACTTTAGCTCAATCCGAGCTTGAAAAAAGTGAGCTCAACCTTTCTCGAACCGCTATCTACGCGCCCTTTGATTGCACTGTTTTACAAAAAACTATTGACCTCGGATCTCATGTATCAGTTCAAGATCACATTGCCACCCTGGCGGCCACCGATGAATTCCTGGTCCAAATTTCAATTCCTTACGATCGGCTCAGATGGATCACCATTCCACGTAATCAAAAACAGACCGGCTCAAAGGTTAAAATCATCTATGGTGCTAATTCTGAAACCCACGAGGTTTACGGCACTGTTTCTCGATTGCTCAGTGATTTGGAAAAAGATGGGCGCATGGCCCGCATACTGGCCACAATCAAAAACCCCTTGGCCTTAAGTTCTGCTCATACTGTTTACCGTCCGCTGCTTCTGGGTGATTATGTTCAAGCTGAAATCGAAGGCCAAGAGTTTGAAAATATATTTAATATTCACCGGTCCGCCCTGCGGGATGGTACCTATGTTTGGCTCCTCACCGATAACAACACCCTGGATATTCGTAAGGTGGACATAGCTTGGAAAGATCGTGACACTGTCTTAATAACCAACGACCTTGAGGAGGGGCAGCGTATTATCACTTCTGATCTGCCGGCGCCAGTGCAAGGGATGGCCCTGCTGATCATTTCCCCTGGAAAGAAAACAGCCGGCGATCTTGCCGGCCCTACAAAAAATGACCTTAACCAAACATCCACCGACGGTTAAATACCATGAATGATTCATCATCGCATAATACTCCTCATCATACTATAAAAAATACACCCGATAAAAAACAAGGTGGCCCAATTGCCTGGATGGCCGACAATTTGGTAGCAGCCAATTTAATGATGCTGGTCTTGATTATTGGCGGACTCATCTACAGCACACAAATCAAACAAGAGGTTTTCCCCGAATTCAGTCTGGACCATGTATCGGTCACTGTACCCTATCCCGGAGCCAGTCCCGAAGAAGTGGAACAGGGTATTGTCTTGGCCGTCGAAGAAGCAGTGCGGGGACTTGACGGCGTAGACAAGGTAACTTCTCAAGCTCAGGAAGGGATGGGAAGGATAACCATAGAAATGCTGGTCGGCAGTGATCTGCAAAAACTCACCCAGGATGTTCAAAACGCTGTAGACAGTATTATTACCTTTCCTGAAGAAGCTGAAGAAGCGCAAGTAAGACAAATCAGCCATCGCCGAAATGTAATTTCACTTATCGTTTATGGAGATCAAAGTGAACGAGTGCTGCGAGAATATACTGAGCAGATTCGGGACAAACTCTTGCAAGATCCGAAAATAACGCAGGTTGAATTGTCTGCAGTTCGCCCTTATGAAATCAGTATTGAAGTGCCCCAAAATACACTTCGCAAATATAACCTGACCTTACAGGCCATTGCCGACAAAATACGAAAATCGTCTATAGAGATGCCCGGCGGCAGTATTAAAACAAAAAGCGGTGAAATACTAATGCGGATGAAAGAGCGAAGAGATTATGGCCATCAATTAGCCCGACTTCCCATAATCAGCCTCAATAATGGGTCTGAACTGTTTCTTGAAGACATAGCTGCCATTAAAGACAGTTTTCAAGATATTGATAAATTTGCTACCTATAACGGCAAACATGCCACCATGATTGACGTATTCCGGGTAGGCGACCAGACGCCTATTCAGGTATCCGATACGGTAAAAAAATACGTCAAGGAATTAAATCAGACTTTGCCTGAAGGTATTTATATTGATACCTGGCATGACATGTCTGAAATCTTTCATCAGCGGCTTGATTTACTTTTGCGTCATGCCTTTGCCGGCCTGATTTTGGTTTTTGTTCTTCTTGCCTTCTTTTTGGAAGCTCGCCTGGCCTTTTGGGTGACTATGGGCATTCCAACCTCTTTTCTGGGCGCTTTTCTTTTTATGCCCTTGCTTGGTGTATCAATTAATATGATATCATTATTTGCCTTTATTATTGCCCTGGGTATGGTGGTAGATGATGCTATTGTGGTGGGTGAAAATATCTATGAGTATCACCAGAACGGTCTGCCTTTCCTGGAAGCGGCGAAACGAGGCGCACGGGATATTGCCGCGCCCGTTGTATTCAGCATACTCACTAACATTGCCGCTTTCATGCCATTGCTGTTCATACCCGGGATTATGGGAAAAATCTTTAAAGTAATACCCGCCATAGTTATTACAGTCTTTCTTATTTCATTGGTAGAGGCATTGTTTGTTCTGCCGGCGCGTTTAGGTCATCAAAAAGACATAGAAAACAATGGATTAAGAGGGTGGTTGCATCACCAACAGCAGAAATTCAGCCGATTGTTTTCCCATACAATTAAAAAATATTATAGTCCCTTTCTGGATTTGACACTTCAATATCGCTACGTTACCTTAGCCACAGGTATGGCTATTTTGCTCATAATTCTCTCAACAATTATGAGCGGACGACTGGGCTGGGAATTATTTCCCAAGGTTGAATCAGATCAGGCTGTTGTCACAGCCACACTCCCCTATGGTTCATCTGTAGACAAAACCAAGGTCGTGGAAAAGTATTTGCTGGATACTGCCAATCAGGTCATCGCTGAAAACGGCAACCTGGTTACCGGGATTTTCTCTGAAATTGGAGGCTCATTAGGGGATCACAGCGAAAGCTCTTCGGGAGGTCATGTTTGTAAAATAGTCATTGCCCTCACGCCCCCAGAAGAGCGCCCTATTAGCACCAAAAAATTTGTTGACTTATGGAGACAGCGCACAGATGCCATCCCCGGTTTGGAATCTATTAAATTTGAAGATGATGCCGGAGGCCCCGGATCAGGCGCTTCTCTCACTGTTGAATTATCACATCGAGACCTGAAAGTGCTTGAGAAGGCCGGCGCTGAATTGGCCTTGGCTTTGGGAAAATTTTCTAAAGTCAAGGACATTGACGATGGTTTTTCTCCCGGAAAATCACAATTGGATTTTACCATTTTACCTGAAGGACAAAGCCTTGGACTCACTGCCAAAGATATTGCACAACAAGTACGCAATTCTTTTTATGGGGCTGAGGCCCTTCGTCAGCAGCGAGGACGAAATGAAATAAAAGTTAATGTACGCCTGCCGAAACAAGAGAGGGTCTCGGAATACAACCTGGAAGAACTAATAGTGCGCACACCCAAAGGTAAAGAAGTACAGTTGCGTGACGTGGTGAACATTAGGCGGGGCAAAGCATACACAAGTATTGACCGCCGGGACGGCAGAAGAGTGGTATCGGTTACTGCCAATGTAATTCCTCAAAAAGAAACCAATCAGGTAATCAATTCAATCAAAGCCGATACCCTCCCCTATCTTATTGAACGTTATCCTGGACTCAATTATAGCTTTGAGGGTAAACAGGCTGATATGAAAAAGAGCATGAGGAGTCTTATGATGGGTTTTTTAATGGCTATGCTGGTGGTTTACGCCATGTTGGCCATACCCTTCCGCAGCTACACTCAGCCATTGATCATTATGATCAGTATTCCTTTCGGCATTGTCGGTGCGGTAATTGGCCATCTTATCATGGGTTACAGCCTTTGTATTATCAGCATGTTTGGCATCGTGGCCCTTTCGGGTGTGGTAGTTAACGACGGGCTTATTCTTATTGATTTTGCCAATCGGCAGACAAAAAAAGGGGCTGCTCATCCCGATGCCATCCATTCAGCCGGCGTGCGCCGATTCCGGCCGATTATGCTGACCACCCTCACTACCTTCGGAGGCCTGTTGCCCATGATATTTGAAACCTCGCGTCAGGCGCGGTTCCTGATTCCCATGGCCATCTCACTGGGATATGGCATCCTGTTTTCCACTCTCATTACCCTCCTTTTGATGCCCTCACTTTATTTGATTGTAGAAGATGCAAAAAAAGCGTGCGGCGATCTCTTCCAATTGGTTCGATATGCCTGATAAAACTAATTTTATTATATTCTTATTATTCAAAAAGGGACATCAATTTCCTCTCCTGTTTTAGGTTCAAACCAAGGGGGGTAGAAATATGGCGCCTGAACGGGCCGCAATTGTAAAAAATCAATCATAATTACCGGATAGGTATAAATCCTTCCATACTCATCTTTGATTTTTTGACCTATTACCTTACCACCTATAGTTATAAGCCGGCCAGGTGCATAAACGAGCCGATCTAAATACCCCTTATAGACAGCTATAAACTGCCCAGAAGTATAACCCTTTTCTATAGGGATATTTCGCTGATCCAGAGGCTTTTGCAATATTCGCAATTCTGTTTCCAGGGGATTATTTTGGATTTCAGTAATAACACCCCCCAACAATACTTTCTTTTCCATATACGCTTTTGGCTCTTTTCTCAATTCGCTGAAGGTCAACCCTGGATCAATCTCCTCTCGAAAATATGAAGGAATTTTAGAAAAAAACGAGAGACGTCCGCACCCAAGCCCAAAATACACTAGAAAAAAAAAATAAAGGAGCTTTTTCATTATTTGATTTCTTCGCGCCATAATTCTTCTTCTTCTTTATTTTTTATACACCTAAATTCATACAATATATTCGGTCTTTTTTATCATAATAACCCAAGTTGTCAATGTTCTCATTTTTTATCAATCTCTCATTAATAAGAGAATACCTTTAGCTAAAGTAACTTTGATCAACATTTTTTTTATCAGGAACAAACATTCATGGCTCTCTGAGCCACCACGAATAATAAAAATTATGCTTTTCATATAGTTATGTGCTTGTTTTGGAAACAAAGCATTTTTTTCATGTGATTTAGACTATTTAGCATGGCAGGCTTGGAATCACTTAAGGCATTATTGACAAGCGATTAGGGGCAATCCAAAGAACAATATCCAACTGTTTAGTACGAATGGAGTAATGTTTTTTGCGGATTACATCACAGTAAATTTTACTAATTTCAGCAAATTTATCCGCCACATTCATCAAATTATTTGTAGTTTTCTGGCTCCACCCCAACTCCAACTCATACGATTGCTGAAATTGACCATGTTTCTTCTATTATACTTTTTGCTGAAGCTCCAAGATAAAGGGATTGGTGAAAGTAAGAATTGTATTTAGTTGTTTGACCAGACAAATGTCTGCTTTAATCCATTGCAATTGCTATGAGGTACAATCTCATCATGTTGAAGCCTTCCGACTATAATGCCTGGAGAGACCTCAATTTCAAAAGCAAATTCTTTAATCACTTCTTTACTCATATACTTATTTCTATTTAGAGACAAAAAATATCTGTATTTTGCGGGGGGTATTAAAATATCAACAGCAAATTTGTTAGCTTCTTTTTCTTTTTTATTATCATCAGGTTTTTCATCTTCCAAAAAAACATCAGTCTTACCATGCTTTAAGATATGGCCGGCTTCATGAAAAAAAGTAAACCAAAAATGATCGTCTTTTTTATATCGAAGGCTAAGTTGGATTAGGGCTTTATTGTGTGTTAACCACTTGGTCGCTCCACTTATTCGGAGCTTAGGAAGTTCCGGTACAAAGACAACAGCCACCCCGGCTGCTGCACATAGATTCACCATTTTTGGTTGAAAAATTTCAGGATGTTCAATAGTTAATGGCCTTATTTTCTGTAAAGCATTTCGAAAATCATTTGCATTATAAGGTGCGCAGGAAATGTTTTGCGCCTCCAATGTTCCTTTACGAAGCCAAGCTGCCACAGCCCCAGGATCACTTTGAAATGTAGGAGATTCACTGAAAGCCGCTTGCTGTGAATAATTCCACCAATCCTCCCATTGGGTGGGTGCTGCTACGCCAAAAAAATTTATCACTTCTTTTATTTGCTCTATTTGATTTCGACATGAATGTATCCACCCCATAGCAACCATGGCTTTTATAGGAAATTTTTTTAACCATGTGATATCTTTTTTTAAATTTTTTTGTTCATTCTTTCTTGCTAAGGATTCTTGATATTGTTGTTCACGATTATTCCAAAAACTGGAGGGGACATCTAATACCCGTTCTAATTGCAAAGCCATTTCTTGTGTTATGGGCGATTTCTCTTTGATAATTGAATTGATATGTTTCTTTGTCCTACCGGTCCTTATTGCTAATTCGGTTTGAGACATCCCCCTCGATTCAAGAATCTCCAGAAGTGTCTCTCCGGGTGGGGAAACATAATCTGGTGTATATTGATTTTCCGTGATGTTATTCATGTGTGTCCTCCACTCCTAAGACTTTTATACAAGTTATCTCACTCCAATCGTCTTGATCAGCACCCGGATTTATTATCGGCTCAAAAATCAAACGATATGGCCCATCAAGATCAATTGACATTTGCCCTTTCCGATTGCCTTTTAATTCATGGCAACGTCCTGGCAATTTTTGCATTGTTTCAAGATTCTTTACTGCTCTAAGGTCATCAAGCCTTCTTCCAATTATCTTGGCCCGATTTGTGCCGTGCTGTTTTTGTAACAGCCTTATATTGTTGCATTCTTTCTGAAATTTTGCCTTTTTAAATAAGATATTCGTTCTATACTGTTAACCAAAATGGTTAACAAAGTCAATCTTTTTCTCCCGGTTCCCCATGGAGTCTTTTTGATCTTGTCAGTATAAAAGATGAGCTCACTCATATTTTAGGCCGTAAAGTAGCCCTGGTAGAGCGTGAAGCGCTTCGAAATCCTTTTCGCCGCAAGCGAATTCTACAAGATCCGGAGGTAATTTATGAGGCCTGAAGATCGGGATTTGGCTTATCTTTGGGACATGCGGGAAGCAGCCCTTGACGTGATGGAATTTACAAAGGGAATTAAATATGCCCGTTTTTGCTCGGATAAAATGCTTCGTTATGCTGTGCAAAAGCGTATCCCTCTCTCCTTCAAAATAGATACCACCACAATGGTTGGGACCATAGCCGTCCCAATTCCAGAGGGAATTCAATTTTGCACTGCCATGATTGAGCACTATATCGACAACTACCGCCAACCCCAGTAAATGAGCCTTATTGATCAATTGTTTGAGTTGATGAACGCTTCCCCATTTTCCATGAACAGCAAGCAGTTGCCGAGGATTGTATCCCCATATGCCGCCAAACTCGGCAAATCTCCCTTTTTCCCTTTTATTTCTTTTTCTGTCAGATATTTCGGGTAGCGTTGATGGAAAGATACAAATCGTTTTATCCATTCAACATAAGCTTGTTCAGTACGAATGAAGTAATGTTTTTTGCGGATTACATCACTGACCTGATCAAGGAGGCTCATATAATATATCGAACTAACCTTAAATATTTTAGATAATTTATTCATTTGACTTGATATATTAATTATAATATACTCTTGCAATAACTAATAATAATTTTATATTCTAAAAAAATTTGCTTAACTATTTTTTCACAATCTTCCCTTTAACAAAGTGATGGGCTTAGGATTGAAGGAGAG
>DAOURK010000058.1 GCA_030625085.1 Pseudomonadota bacterium | reverse complement strand
CTCCCTTTCTTTGTCTAAAAAGGATCTTATCAAAATCACACCCATTTTTGTACCCCTACTGATAAATTAACTATATCTTTTTGTTTATTATGCCCTTTCTACTGTTCCTGCTAAAACCCCAGATCAGGAGTTCTGAATTTAAGTTTGGCTTATTTTAACGAGTGTTGGAAAGAATAGAATGAACAAATATAGAGTGTTTGTAAGTTCAGTGCAAAAAGAAATGGAGCTTGAACGATTGGCTGTTTCCAGCCTCATCACAACAGATCCGTTTCTTAATGAGCATCTTGAGCCCGTCCTTTTCGACAAGGAACCTATATCCGGACGAAAAGCATCCAAACCTTACCTTGAGTACCTGGTTTCCTGTCAGATATACCTTTTGTTGATGAACAGGGAGTATGGGCAGATGGAAGGTTCTCTTTCAGCGACGCACCATGAATATCGTCATGCACAATTGCGTCGTCTTCCGTCTCTCATTTTTGTGAAAGGGCGGGATGACCATCTACGAGAAGAAAAGACGAGGGAATTTTTCCGTGAGATTAAGGCGGCTGGATATACATACAAAAGATTCGACGATCGGCTTGATCTGCGCACAGAGGTTCGTCAGGCCCTGATAAGAATACTTGATCAGGAATTCAATATTACTCCTACTAAAGATGAGTCCAAAAGTGGAATGGATACATTGGAGGCGGCATCCCCTTTTGAGACTACGCAAACCGAAATCTCATGGACAGAATTAGATGACGGCATTGCCAGGGATTGGCTGGTGGCCATTGGCGATCTTTTAGACAAGAAAGCCCTTAAATCACTTGTCCTGAATCATCTGCGGGCACGCGGTCTGATCTGGCGAAAACAGGCCGATGGGGATTACTATGCCCTGGCTGCAGGTATTTTGTTTCTTGGAAAGAACCCATCTGCCTTATTTCCGCAGTGTCGTGTTTTGGCGGATGCATACCGGGGAACAAGGCTTGATCCAAATCCATTAGATCAGCAAACTATTAGTGGTCCCGCGCCTAAGATGGTTCAGTCCATTGTTGATTTTGTAAAAAAGAATACACGACATCCACCGCGTATTGTTGGGCTGAATCGCGTGGTACTAGATGAATATCCGGAGGAGGCAGTCCGTGAGGCTATCGTAAATGCTATTGCCCACAGGAACTATGAGGATAAATCCAGGGCTATTATGGCCGAAGTTTTTTTCGATCGTGTGGTTGTTTCAAGCCCGGGCTCGCCACCGCAACCATTGACGCTGGCAAAGCTGCGGCGGGGAAAATATCGACCCTGTTCCAGGAATCCGGTGGTAGCTCAATCACTGGCCCTCCTCAAGCTCATGGAGCAACGAGGCAGCGGCCTGGCAAGGATGAAAGCCGCTATGCTCGATCATGGCTTGGATGCGCCGGAGTTTGATATGGTTGATGGTTATTTCCAGGTCGTTTTACTCGGTCCGAAGGATGATTTGGACCGATTGAGAGTGCCGGCAGGAATGGTAGGGCATATTTTATCTCCTTCGGTTGAAGAGCAGTTGAATGAAAGGCAGAAAAAGATGGTGGCTCAAGTGCTTAAACAAGGATTTGTTACAAGCGGATGGTGCAGAAAAAACCTGAATGTAAGCTATGATACTGCTAACAGGGATTTCAGGTTATTGCTACAATTAGGGATTTTAAAACGGATAGGCCTCGGGCCGGGGACGAAATATGAATTGGCAGAAAGAAAATGATGATCGGATATCTTCCGATTATCTTCCGATTTTTTGAAGATATCTTCCGATACCGAAATACCTGGTCGTCCCGAATTCCATATTTCTGCAGCAGCTCCCGAAAAATTATGAGAGGCCCTCTCGTCAAGAACGCGTACCTACGCAGCTTCTAAAATTAAGTGATACCAATGATCTACTCACGAAATTTGATTTTGTTCGCAATGGTTAGCTCAACCTTTAATGCTCACTCTATTAAAATAAGCATTTTTAATAAGCATTAGAAATTTTGCGATACCCATCCAGTCAGTCCTTCAATGATTTTTCAAGACACTTTTCTCCTATTATTTTCGAAATGATAACCCGTATTGCTCCATCTCGGTTAAGCGATGGGATGGGACGTTTTTCTCATTATCAAAGCCTGAAAATTTGTACAAGAGCGGTCTTACTGGCAGAACTGGAAAAACAGGGGAAAACCCCCACAGCGAAAGAAAGTGAAATTGCTAAGCAGACCATCGCACAGGCATCGGATTTCGATTCACGGCTGATGGAACAGGCGGATATGAATGACTTGGATACAGATTTGTGTGTCCGATGGGCAAAAGCCTGTGCCGGTATACCGGAGAAGGATCTGGACGAGGGCAGTATCCATAGGGCTTTAATAAACCGTGGATTAATCTGGCAGAAAGAGGAAACCGGAATCAAGCACCCGACCACTGCCGGGTTGCTGTTACTTGGGAAAAGACCGGAATCCTTTTTCCCTCAAGTGCGTATTGCCGCCAATGCCTTCGGCGGTAGTGAACGTGGTGACCCAATTGACCGGGATGATATTCGGGAAGCTTTACCAGTAGCAGTGGAACGGGCTTTTCAGTTTTTGAAACGAAATATGCGGCATACCACACGTATTGAAGGGTTTTCCAAGGTGGAGATTCACGAATACCCTTACGAGGCACTCCGCGAAGCTGTGGTTAATGCAGTTGCCCACCGGGATTATGATCTGGCCGGTTCCTCTATTAGGATTGACAAATATGCAGACCGCGTTGAGGTGATCAGCCCCGGACTTCCCCCAGAACCTATTACCCTTCAGAAAATTGAAAAACTCGATTATATTGCCTGCTCTCGTAATCCCAAATTGGCTCGCGGCCTCTCGTTCTTTGAGCGTATTGAAGAACAGGGGGACGGGCTGCGCCGCATCGTCCGCGAATCAGAAGCGATCGGCCTTAAGCGGCCCCAATTTCGCTTTCGTGACGGACACTTCCAGGTAACCTTCCTCGCTCCGGAGGATATATTGAAACTCAAGAGCCAAGAAATGCGGCCTGTTTTAGAGGTAGAAAAGAATATTCTGGAAGGGCTAAGCGAAACGCAAAAGAAAATCATAAAAATTCTTATGGAAGAGAATGAAACCAATGTGCCAAAACTATCCCAACAGTTAGGCCTTGCTTTGCCAACAATTCGGAAAGCCATTGGTGGCTTGAGAGACAAGGGCTTGGTGATACAGCGAGGCAAGGCCAGGGAAACCACTTATTCACTGAGCCTCTCCCACAAGTAGATATGAATCCGCTACCATCCGCTACCAGTTTGGTGAGAATCCGCTACCAACGGCAATAGCTGTAAAAAAATTTTCTATGAGTGGATTTGTGAGTGAAAAACTTTCCAAAGCCTGCCAAAATGGGTAAAAATAAGAAAAAGCCTGCCAAATAAAATCTAATAATTTCATAAAGTTACCTAATGTGAGGAGGTTAGGAAGCAGTGGTTACCTGATTCGTTATCAGCAGGTCGCGGGTTCAAATCCCATCGCCGGCTTCTTTTATTATCAAGGTGTTACAGAGTTTGCTGTGACCCTTTCGGTTTTCCCTTCCCTTTTACGAAAAATAGGCTCATAGAGTTCCTTCTTCTTCAGCATTGCCCCCCATACTCTAGCCCGGCAAGATACGCCACCCGGCTATCGCGTCTTCAGTGAAGCCGCAGTCAACCTGTTTGTTCATCAAGATTATGGTGATCATTCCAGCAAAGCAGTGATCAAGTTCTATCAGGACGGCATTCAGCTCTGGAATCCGGGAGATGTTTTTGGTGATGATAGCCGCCTTCTGGAGTCGGGCGAAAAGGAGGTACGTAACCCTGCTATTGTTGTGGCTATGCGCCGTATCATCATTTGCAAGCAAGCGAGAACCGGTTTCAGGATGATGCTTAACCAGTGGAAAGAATTGGGACATCCCAAACCGAAATATACCAATGACCGGGGCTGAATATCATTTGAGTTTTTTCTTCCCGGCCTGGAAGCTGACATGGACAGGACTTCCAGCCTGATGCAGGCTATGTTTGCGAAGGAAACATCAATTGCACGACCAGGGGTAGAGTCAGGGGTAGAGTCGGAAATGGCACAGAAGATTCTTCGTTTGCTTGAGAAAGAAGATTTTGGGAAAAAGGAACTCGCCCGAAAAATTTCCAGAGTCCCCGAAATGCTAACCGGTTTTGCTCTATCTCAGTTAAACAAGGGGAGGGGATTGATCCTTGACATCAATACAAGGAAAGGTGACTTGGACTATTTAATAAAGTAGTTGAGGTTAGTTGATATAAATACTTTACCTATAAACCTCAAAAGTGGTAATATATTTTATAAGAGCGAATTATATTGAGGAGATCTCAGGCCATGATGAAAGTAAAAGAAGAGACAATTAAAGAATTAGAAAATCTAAATCCCAATGAATTGATGATGGTTTATGAGCTGATACTTTCTTTTAAAGGGAGGAAAACTAAACAGAGGAGTAAAACAAATCTGCCAACCTATAGAAAAGTGAGAAATGCTCTTAAACAGTGTAAAGGTTCTCTGCGCGAAGATATCCTTGCAGCAAGGGAAGAGAGAGTATGAATCTATTCGTTGATACTTCAGCTCTTGTAAAATTTTTCCATGAAGAGAAAGGGTCAGAGGTCGTCACTGATTTAATAACATCCCAAGAAAATGAAGTTTGGATTTTAGAGCTTGTCCGGCTTGAATTTATGAGTGCTTTATTTAGAAGGTTTAGAAATAAAGAAATAAATGATACTCAGTTGGCTGAAGCAATTTCAGGGTTTAATGAAGAGATTAACTTTTTCAATGTCGAGCCGCTGAGGCCTACAGTTATTTTTCTAAATTTTGGGCTATTCTATTAGCTAGGTAAAGAAGCAAATTCCATTGGCTTAACAAGAGGATGGACAATGAAGATAGAAGAAAAACTCAATAGATTAAAAGAAATAAAAACAGACATTCAAAAGAATTATTTTATAAAACAAATTGGGATATTTGGTTCATACATTAGAAGAGAAGAGAAGTCTGAAAGTGATTTAGATATTTTGGTTGAATTTTCCAAACCAATAGATATTTTTAAATTTATGGAATTAGAAAGATTTCTCTCAGAAGAATTAAATATTAAAGTAGACCTTGTAAGTAAAAAGGCTCTGAAGCCTTTTATAGGAAAAGAAATTTTAAAGGAAGTAGTATATGTCTAAGAGAGATTTTAGAGATTCTTTGATAGATGTTTGGAAAGAAATAGAACATATCGAGAGATTTTCAGCATCTCTCGATTATGAAGGTTTGGTTGAAGACGAGAAGTCACTGTATGCAATTGTAAGGTGTTTTGAAATTATTGGAGAGGCAGTAAAGAATATTCCGGAGGACCTTACAGAAAAATATTGCCAAATTCCATGGAAAGATATGGCGGGAATGAGAGATAAATTAACTCATGAATACTTTGGGATTGACTATGAAATATTATGGGAGACTATAAAACATAAAATTCCAGAATTAAGAGACGAATGGTTAAAGATATTGGAAGAGTATAAAATAAAAGAGTAAGTGTCTTTTCGGCAAGCCCGCATTACCTCGAGGCAGAGGTAGGCATATCAATTGAGCGAAACAAGATTGTTTTCCCCTGGGGTGTGTCATTCGAACAGAATTCATACTCCTAAAGTAGCACTTGTTTCGTGACCCTCAGTATTAAATAAAGAATCAGTTTAATTTCAGAAAATTCCGATTAAGTTAAACAAAGAATATATAGGTTTGCAAGATTATTTCTGGGAATCTATATGGGAAGGGGGCGCTGATATAACTCATGATAAGCAAAAAAATTGTATCTTTTTCAGTGAATCGCCCGAAATTGGTAGTTATCCTTTCTTTAGCAATTATCTTGGCTTTCGGGATTCAAATCCGAAAAATAAGAGTGGATACTGATCCGGAAAATATGCTTTCGCCGACAGAACCGGTAAGAGTATCCCATAATCAAACCAAGAAAGAATTCACCCTTCATGATTTTATTGTCTTGGGTATAGTCAATAACCAAGACCCTGATGGGGTTTTTAACCCTAAGACCCTGGAGCATATCTATTCCATTACCCGGCAGATTAAAAAAATCCCCGGAGTAATTTCCTATGACTTAATAAGCCCCTCTACTATGGATACTATCATCCAGGCAGGCCCTGGTTCAGTTCGTTTTGATTGGTTAATGAAATATCCGCCAAAAGATCGACAGGGGGCCATTGATATTAGACAAATGGCTTTAGATAATCCCATGCTGAAAGGCACTCTTGTATCCGAGGATGGAAAGGCGATTTGTCTCTATATTCCCATTGAGCAAAAGGACATAAGCTATAAGGTTTCCCAACAGATCCGGCAAATTACCAAAAAATATTCCGGCCAGGAAAAATTTTATATAACCGGCCTTCCCATAGCAGAAGATACCTTTGGGGTGGAGATGTTTCGACAGATGGCTATCTCCGCGCCTTTGGCAGCTTTGATTATTTTCTTTATACTTTGGTTTTTTTTCAAAAAGATCTCATTGATTATTTCAGCTATGCTGGTGGCCGGTATGAGTGTGGCGGCTGCTATGGGGTTATTGATTGGTCTGGGGTATCCGGTTCATATCATGAGCTCTATGATTCCCATCTTTTTAATGCCCATTGCCGTAGTAGATTCAGTCCATATTCTTAGTGAATTCTTTGATCGATATCCACAATATCACGATCAAAGAAAAACCATTATTGAAGTAATGGACCATTTATTTAAGCCCATGTTGTATACCTCTCTTACTTCATCTGTAGGATTTGCTTCCATGGCCTTTACTCCCATTCCACCAGTTAAAATTTTTGGGGTAATGGTGGCTTTTGGTATTATGGTGGCTTGGATTTTAACCATAACCTTTATTCCTGCTTACACCATGTTGATTCCGGCAAATTGGCTCAGGCAATACGGTGTTTCTAAGGAACAAAAAGGACCGGGGAAGAATATATCTTGGCTTGATAGTTTTATTTCCTGGCAAGGGCATGTAACCTGGAAGCATGAAAAAATCATTTTGTCTATAACCGGTCTCATCATCATTGTATCCATTGTTGGTATTACCCGGTTAAATATTAATGATAATCCGGTAAGATGGTTTACTCGCTCACATCCCATCCGCATAGCTGATGAGGTCCTCAATAAACATTTTGGAGGTACTTATGAGGCTTATCTGGTTTTAGAAGCAAAGGAGGAAGATCAAGAAGGGCAGGGTGAACTATTTAAACAACCTTCAGTATTGCGCTATATTGAGCAATTACAAAAGGCCTTGGTTGAGTCCCCCTTGGTAGGCAAATCAACTTCTGTAGCGGATGTTGTCAAAAAGATTCACTATGAGTTGAGGGGTGGAGATAAAACTTATAATCGTGTGCCGGAAAGTGTTCCTGCTGTGGCTCAAATTTTAATGACCTATCAAAACAGCCATGACCCCGATGATTTATGGCATTTGGTAACTCCGGATTATCAAAAAGCCAATATTTGGGTGCAACTTAAAAGTGGTGATAATCAAGATATGGAACAAGTTGTTCAATTGGTTGATAGGTTTTTTCTTCAAAATCCGCCGCCGTCTCCTCTGCAATTTCACTGGGCCGGATTAACCTATTTGAACATAGTTTGGCAGCAAAAGATGGTTTACGGTATGCTTCGCTCTTTGCTGGGGAGTTTTTTTATTGTCTTGATCATGATGATTATTTTGTTCCGATCCTCTTTATGGGGTTTATTTTCCATGATTCCCCTGTCAGTGACTATTGTTTTTATCTATGGCCTGATTGGTTTTATCGGCAAGGATTATGATATGCCGGTAGCCATTCTTTCCGCACTTACTTTAGGCCTTTCGGTTGACTTTGCAATTCATTATTTACAAAGAACCCAATCCATGTTTACAGAATTGGGGAATTGGTCTCAGATACAAAAGAAAATGTTTCAGGAGCCGGCCAGGGCTATCTATCGAAATGCCATAGTGATTGGTATAGGATTTTTGCCCTTGCTGGCGGCACCGTTAGTGCCATATAAAACAGTGGGCTTTTTTATGGGCTTAATCATGCTCACCTCCAGTTTAGTTACCATGATGGTCCTACCCTCATTGATGAATTATTTACAGGGGGCCCTTTTTGCCGTTTGTAAGATTAAAGGCTATACGTGCGATTTATGCATAGCTATGAATGTGATTGTTATAGTGATCACAGGTTATTTTATCTATAAGCACGATTATTTAAATTGGTCGGGTATCGGTTGGATATCCGCCCTGTTTGTAATACTAACCATAATTATGTGTAATTTTGTGGCTCGGCGAAGGGGATAAGAAAGGAGGGACGCAGAGTGGGTTTTCAGGGTAAAAGAAAAAAGATATTATCTTGGCTTTTCTTGATGGTCTTAACTTTATTCTTATGGCGGTCTTTTATCATTCCGTCCGGCTGGGCCGAAAATCAACCTAAGGAAGGGAACAAGGCATCCACTTCTCTTTCTGTTGATGATATCGTTTCCCGCGCCAATGTTGTAGCTTACTATGAGGGAAAAGATGGAAAAGCTGAAGTTATGATGACTATTACAGACCGCCAAGGGCGAGAGCGGATTCGTCAATTTACTATTCTTCGGATGGACCTAAAGGATGGGGGGGAACAAAAGTACTATGCCCATTTTTCAAGCCCCACGGACGTGAGAAATATGGTGTTTATGATTTGGAAACATACCGATCGTGATGATGACAGGTGGTTATATTTGCCGGCTCTGGATCTGGTTAACCGGATAGCTGCCGGTGATAAGAGGACTAGTTTTGCGGGGTCACATTTTTTATATGAAGATATTTCAGGCCGAGGCATTGATGAGGATATCCATGAATTGATCGAAGTGTCTGATGAGCATTTTGTATTGAAAAATACTCCCAAAGATCCTGAAAATGTTGAATTTTCCTCATATATTATCTGGATTGACCGGAACAATTTTATGCCGGTAAAGGCTGAGTATTACGACAAAAACCAAGAAAAATACCGGATCATCAAAGCCCTGAAGGTTGAAAATATTCAAGGACATCCAACTATTACTCTTTCTGAAGCCAAGAACCTTATAACCGGAGGGAGAACCGTGGTCCAATTTTCCAAGATTAAATATGATATTGGTTTAACAGAGGATTTGTTTACCGAGCGTTATTTACGACGCCCTCCCCGCAAATGGATGCAATAAAAAAGATCGTGGCCAATATGGTAAAAGAAAGAATCAGGAGAAATGGGAAACATATTATTCCGGTTGTTATTTTGGTTTTATTTTGCTGTGCATTAATAGCTTATATTCCGGATGCGCCGGCACATGAGAATAGTATGCCCATATATGGATTCCTTGATTATGGCTTAGGTTCTGCTGTTGATCCGGCCAAGAATATGGCCAATGCTTTTTTGCTCAATGAGGTACGGGCTCAGTTTCAATGGGACCCTAAACCATCAGAGCGGGGAGAGCTTCATTTTGTGATTGAGGCCTTATTAGACGAGGTGGTAGATGAATCAGCAGTTAATCTTCGAGAGGCTTATGTTTATCTTTTTCCATTAGATCAGTTGGAAATGAAAATCGGACGACAAATTTTGACCTGGGGAGTGGGGGATTTTATTTTTATTAATGATCTTTTTCCTAAAAACTGGCAGTCCTTTTTTATTGGACGGGATGATGCCTATCTAAAGAATTCTTCAACCAGCCTGAAAATGAGTTGGTTTCTCGAGCAATCTTCGCTTGATCTAGTTTGGACCCCGGTGTTTTCGTCCGATACTTTTATTGACGGCGGCCGGTTAAATTTTTTTGACTTTGGTTCAGAGACATTGAAAGGCGGCAGCGGTTCATCAATCATGAAGGTTCAAGAGCCTTCCAAAGAAATTGAAAATTCTGAAATTGCTCTGCGCCTTCAAAAAAATGTAAGCAGCAGTGAATTGGCCTTGTATGGTTATTATGGTTTTTATAAAAGACCTTTAGGTTTTGACTCAGCAGCCAAGAAAAATATTTTCCCCGAATTGGCTGTTTATGGTCTCAGTCTGCGAGGTAATCTATGGGAGGGAATAGGGAAAATAGAAGTGGGTTATTATGACTCCCTCAATGATCGTTGTGGAGGCAAGCCGTTTATTGAAAACAGCGATATCAAAGGGTTAATCGGTTATTCCCAAGAACTGGTAAAGGACCTGACCATGAGCCTTCAGTATTACCTGGAATATATGCTTCATCACGACCGGTATGCTAAAACGTTTCTCAATTCAAAAATCCGAAAAGACGAGTCTCGTCATGTTTTTACCTTACGCGCCACTCAATTGCTCAAAATGCAAACCTTAGTCCTTTCTTTCTTTGGTTTTTATTCTCCATCCGATGAAGATGCTTACTTACGTCCATCAATTTCCTATCAATGGACTGATCAGATAGCCATCACTTTTGGCGGGAATATTTTCTGGGGAAGGGAAGACCATACTTTTTTCGGCATGTTTGAAAACAACACCAATATCTATGCCCGTCTTCGCTATGGGTTTTAGGCATACTTCCAAGTACCTTAGGGCAAAATAAAATGATAAAAAAATTAGTGCATGAAATTTAATATCTGAAAATCTATAGCAAAGATTTATCAACTTTGAGCCACGAAAATGTAACTATAAATTGACAACAAGGAAAGATATACCTTAATATAAGGAGAAAAAGAGAAGCCCACAGGCAAGAATATCATCGTATCAAACGCCGGCCATGAATACTGGCTACGCGTCCTGAGCGCAGTGTAATGCCATGGTGCTAAAGTCAGAAATAAATTTTATAGAACCAGCAATTTTATTTTAAACTTTAGGGGAGGAACATTTGTGAAAAAAATTCATATTTTTATGTTAACCGGTATGATGACCCTGACTTTGATCTCAACCCTCGGTTGCAAAAAAAAGACTCAGCAACCGGCAATTGAGGGAAAGCCGGGAATGCAGCAGTCCACCCAACCGGCAGGCTCTCAACTTAAAGCGGGCACTGTACTGGAAACAATAAACTCCAGCGGCTATACTTATGTACATGTAGATATCGGCACCGAAAAAATTTGGGCGGCAGGACCTGAATTTCAGGTTAAGGTAGGTGATGCTGTGATTATTCCGGAAGGGGTGCCTATGTCCAACTTTCACAGCAAAACCCTGAATCGTGATTTTGAAATGGTTTATTTCGTTGGTTCAGTCCTGGTAAATGGTTCTGAGCAGGATCTTTCGGCGAAAAACCAAATGCCTCCAAACCATCCTGCCATTAATAATAAAAGTGGACAAAATCCTATGATGGCGGGCAAGCAATCACAGATGTCTATGGGGCAATCTCCCATGTCTATGGGTAAATCACAGATGCCTATGGGGCAATCTCCCATGTCTATGGGACAATCACAGATGTCTATGGGACAATCTCCCATGTCGTCTATGGGAAAAAAAGAAGTTGTTGATATTGATCTTTCAGGCATCAAAAAAGCTGCCGGAGGAAAGACAGTTGCTGAAATTTATAACGACAAAGCGAACCTCTCAGGCAAAGAGATCGTGGTGCGCGGCAAGATAGTCAAATTTAGTCCCGCCATAATGGGCAAAAACTGGATTCACTTGCAAGACGGCAGCGGTTCCAAAGGCACGAATGACCTGACAGTCACCACTGCCGCCATGGCTCAAGTCGGCGATAGCGTCTTAGTGCGTGGTTTGCTTACCATTGATAAGGATTTTGGTGCCGGTTATGTTTATAAGGTTATCATTCAGGATGCCGAAGTTTTGGTCGAATAGTAGCATCAATTGTATCAGCATACTGGCCAGTAGAATTCAGGCACGCCTTTTTCATCAAAGCCTGAGAAAGCTTATCTATCTGATTTTCATCTATAACAATAACAGATACTATATTTGGATCTTCAGGGTCCACTCCTTACTGTTATAGCCTTGGTTAAAAAATTAATACTTTCATAATATGTTCCCGATATGTTCTTGGATGGAGAACAATTATTACAATTAATGAATAAGACATAAAGTTTATTCCAACATCCTCACTATATCCTCCCCTTCTTCACTTCCTCCGAAATCAATTGTTCTTTTTATTTCAACATTTTTATCTTTAAACTTCAATATGTTACAAAACCGAGTGATAAAAATTTCTTTCCTTTTTAACAAGAAAAGAGTTTGGCATTAAGTATGCTTTTCTTCAATAGATATATTAATTGAAAAGGAATTACGATCCTTGGCATGGTGAATACAGATAACCCCCTTGTCCCCACAGCATAAGGTTTTGCCAAGAGAAGCGGAGGCTTATCCATTGAGTAATGGACTGAATTTTAAATTCAGCCTCTTAACTGATACAAAAAAGGGGAAAAGTAGCTGTTGAGTTCAAAGACGAGGCTATTACTTTGATAAAAATACCCCAGCCATATAATGTGCCGAAGTTAGTATTTCAATATGAGATCTTCCAAGGGACCTCTTGTGCAGCAATCCATGCATCTGGTGTTGCTGCACTGGTTCTCTCTTTCGCCAGTGGATTGCTTGCCCTCGCGAGGCCTTTATTCGTTTTAGATTTACTGTGGGCTCCCACTTTGACATATTTTCAGCAACCGCCGTTATTTTTAGATTATGAATTTTTATGGCCTTAAAAAAAAAGTGATATCGGATTATGAAAAAAAATTGATAAAAGGAAATCGAAAAAAATTTATTAACAGACAAATCAAAAAGAGTTTGTCAATAATCAAAAGATAAGGAGGTGTTACCAAAAAAATAATTTATATCTTTATTGAACATGTCAACTTTTCAACATCTAAATTTGGAAAAAAAGTAAAGGAGTTATGGCAATGATCTTGTCTAAGGTTAAATCGTGGATTATCATTCCCTTATTGTTAGTTGTTTTTATTTGTATGCCCTTGGGAAAGGCACATGCTTATTATGGTTCCGGTTTGGGAAGTAGTTTATATGGGCTTGGCAGCAGCCTCTATGGCAGTAGTTTATATGGCTTAGGTGGTCTGAGTAGTTATGGCCTTGGCGGTCTTGGAATGTATGGTTTAGGTGGTTTAGGCGGTTATGGCCTTGGCAGCAGCCTTTATGGCGGTAGTTCATATGGCTTAGGTGGTTTAGGCGGGTATGGGCTTGGCAGCAGTCTCTATGGCGGTAGTTTATATGGCCTAGGTGGTCTGAGTAGTTATGGCCTTGGCGGCCTTGGAATGTATGCGTTAGGCGGTTTGGGCGGTTATGGCCTTGGCAGCAGCCTTTATGGCGGTAGTTCATATGGCTTAGGTGGTCTGAGTAGTTATGGCCTGGGCAGCAGCCTTTATGGCGGTAGTTCATATGGTTTGGGTGGTCTGAGTAGCTATGGCCTGGGCAGCAGCCTTTATGGTGGTAGTTCATATGGTTTGGGTGGTCTGGGAAGTATTTATATAGGGAATATTACCGCCAGCCCCAGCAATAATGGATCAGTTTCCTATTACGGCACGTCAGGTTACGGCTACCCATTAGGCCTGGGAGCGATTAATCCCTTTCTTTCGCTGGCCGGGTTGGACCTTTTAGGAAGCTCTTCTATCACACCTGCTGCAACTGTTGCTGTCACTGTTGAGTAAGTCGGGTTTTGAGATGGTTACTGATTTAGCTATTGGAAAACTATAGCCGGCCTTATGACTCTCAATTGAGTTGAGGATCTTGAAAAATGGGGCTGGCTGGAAAAATGGGAAAAAGGGGACTGAGAAAAAGGGAACAGATTTATTTTTCTCAATCCCCTTTTTGTTAAACAGCGGCTCAATTTTAACGACCGAAAATGGCTCACTTTGAAAAGACCATTGACAGTTTTATCTTTTTCAGTTAATTCCACATCAAAATTAACATCTGCTTCTTTTGCTCCCTTGATGTAATTTTTGTATGCTCGCCCAGTCATAAAGAAAGTTGTTGAGGTTAAAATTTTAAGAAATGTGTAGTAACGAGATTATACCCAATTAAAAGACCAAAATTAATCCATTATAAAGTTAATTTATTATTAATAGACTTATTTTAATCTTTTATGTAATTAAACTTGACGCATGGCTGGCACGAAATGGGCGGGATGTCGTCAGTTTCAGTCCAATTGAACGGCTTTGTTACACTGGAAAACGCGGCATGGGAGCATTGGAATTCTCACCTGCCATTAACCGACGACTAGACAGTTCTGTTGCTGTTGAAGTTGCAGAACTTGTTGATCTGGCGCAGAAGGTTATATCTGAACGCTTAGTGCTTGATGTCGAGATCGGTTCAACTGAGAAGGAAAACGCTGAAGCTATTATGGATATCCTGCGTGTCGGGACGTCGGCCGGCGGTGCGCGACCCAAAGCTGTCATAGCCATGGATATGGAAAATAACGTGATATCAGGGCAAACAGATGTCCCTGATGGTTATGATTACTGGTTAATAAAATTTGATGGTGTTGATGACCTTGAGCTTGGAGAACCGAAAGGATATGGGCGCATTGAGTACGCCTATTATTTGATGGCCAAGGCCGCTGGTATTGAGATGACAGAGTGCCGTTTGCTGGAGGAAAACGGGCGAGCGCACTTTCTTACCAAACGGTTTGATCGCCAAAAGGGCAAAAAAATACATTTGCAATCATTTTGCGGTTTAGCGCATTATGACTTTAATATGGCCGGCGCTTATAGTTATGAACAGGCTTTTGCAGTTATGCGTAAATTGCGGTTAAGTAAAGCCGAGGCCATACAACAATATCGGCACATGGCCTTTAATGTGATTGCCCGCAATCAAGATGATCACACCAAAAATATCGCTTTTCTTATGAATCAGGAGGGACATTGGAAATTATCGCCCGCCTTTGATCTGATTTATTCGCACAATCCAGCCGGACAATGGACAAATCAGCATCAAATGAGCATTAACGGCAAACGTGATCACTTCGTCTTGGCTGACCTCATCACTGTGGGTGAATCCATTAGCATTCAAAAACCTATAAAAATCATTCAGGATGTACTCGCTTCAGTGGAAAGGTGGCCTGAATTTGCTCGCCAAGCAGGCTTTAAGGAAAAAATTTCAGATATCGGGCGCTATCATCGCCTGAATTTAATGGGTCCAGAGGGTCTTTCTTAGAAAATTCATGAGGGCCCATCAATGGATATTCTTCCATTTCACCTATCTGCAAGTATATAGATTTTAAATTTATGAAAAGTGTATATTTTAGGTTTAGCATTAGCATCTCTTCAACCAGCTTTATTTGACTGTCCGCTATTGTTAAATTTAATTATAAATACAGGTGATTCGCAGGTTAGTCTGATTTTGGCCTTATTATCACTCCAATAGAATATATAACAGATCTCCAATAATATAAAGCATGGGGTGTATAATGCTAAATGGGTAATTGAAGGGTCTTAATGAATTCAATCCTTTCCTCTTTGGTAAGCTTTTTCTTTTTCTGAGGTTTGACGATGGTCATTTTTGATTGGTTATATTCCATAGGCGGGACTACTCGCTTGCCCAGGCCGGGAGCATAGCCGGGAGTGTTATTGAACTGCTCGGCAATAAGGAAGAGGTTTGTTAGGATATTACAGACCCCTCCATGAAATCGGCAGTGTGCCTGATTAACATAGTCGGCAATGGCTTTTTCATACTCAGTGTTCTCAGGATTATAATAAGAGATAAGCCAGCAAAACCCCCTAAATTCAAAATGTGGAGTCAGATAGGGCAGCCCTTCAAAATATGACTGAGCGCCCTCAGTATTAAAAAGAGACATATAGGTAAGTGTTGCCATAGGATTAACACTGATATTTTGAAATGTGTGGGTCTCTTTGAATCCTATAGATTTTGCCGGATCGTCGGCATTTATGGGACGGCCGCTGTAAAGCTCAAGGGTTGAAAATCGTGTTTTATCCCAAAGGTTTTTTTCCTGATAAAGTTGTTGACGCAGTTTGAAAAGGTCTACCGGAATATCCCCGTATTCATAGACTTTATCAATTTCATAGTTGATATATTGTATATTGTCCGCTTTGGGAACTATGGTAAATCCTTTAACTGTTGTGTTGAGATGAAAATCGCTGTCACCCCGTCCACCAAACTTTTTTCCATAGGTTGAAAGCATAGGGTGATGATGACCGCCATTGGGAATGGTGAATTCATTAGTCTCCCCTTCAATAAAAGCGATAAGCTGATCATAATACCAGATTTTTTCTTCAATCCACCATTCAAAAAATTCATTATTAAATTCTCTAATCCTATAGGTGCGCCACAATCCATCAACTCTGGCAGTTACAATTTTATGTTCATTGACTAAATCTGTTTGAATGTTTTTTGGAACAAAGTATTTGTTGCCGTTTTCATCAATTCTCCAATCAACCATGGGTTTTGTAATTGTCGTTTCATTTGTTCTTCCCCATTTAGTATAGAACGGGAATCCCCAGCTTAATCCTACTGAAGAAAGCCCAAGCATCTTCAAGAAAGAGCGTCTATGAATTCCCTTGTGGGTGCTTGGAATCAGTATTTTTTTCTTAGCCTTCCATTTTTTAACCATTCGAATCCCACAAGTTTTTTAAAGAAAAATTACTAGTCCTAAATTATAATTCTTGAGCATGAGATGAGAGATATTCAGACACCCCTTCTGAAGAAGGCTGAATGCCTTTATCCCCACTTTTCCAGCCTGCAGGGCAAACTTGGCCATGTTGTTCACTGAATTGTAGAGCATCAACCATGCGGATCATTTCATCCACATTACGTCCCAGAGACAGATTATTCACCACCTGGTGTTGAACCAAGCCGGCCTTGTCAATAAGAAAGGAAGCCCGCAGAGCTACGCCATCGGGATGTTCAATACCATAAGATTGGGTAATTTCATGCTTCATATCGGAAACGATTGGGAACCGGACCGGACCTATACCTCCTTTATCTATTGGTGTATTGCGCCATGCGTAATGGGTGTATTGGGAATCAATTGATACGCCGACCACTTCAACTCCACGCTCTTTAAAGTGATCTATTCTATGGTCATGGGCGATGATTTCTGTAGGGCAGACAAAGGTAAAATCAAGGGGCCAAAAAAATAATACAATATATTTACCCCGGAAATCAGAAAGCGTAAAATTTTCCTCAATAGTACCGTCAGGCAATACTGCCGGGGCCTTAAAATACGGTGCTTCTTTGCCAACTAATACGCACATAATAGCCTCCCATATTATTTTTAATAAATTAATAACTTTATGATAACCAAATCCTTAGGTCGGCTATTTGGTATTAAATACACCACTTTTGTTCGTTTATCTGTGCGATATAATAAATGGTGCTTGCTTAAGGTATAAAGGTTGAAAAATTTGGAGCCCAGTTCCCGAAGCTGGCGGCAGTATTTTCTGTAGAAATAAAAGTAGAAGCGCCAGTGCCCATTCCACTCATATACCCTATATACCCATCAGAAGATATAGCATTTGGAAGAAAAGGCATACTCCCAGTGGCCGTGCCGGGATCAAATTGGGATTGCCCCCAGTATTCTGAACCCATGCCACCTTGGCAATGTCCCATCATGTGGCGTGAATAATCAGTGAAATCAGTATACTCATTAAGATCAGGTAAATTACCGAACATGCCCGAGCTGCTCATAAAATTCATGCCATACATATTGGTATTGCTATAAGTATTACTATTACCATACTGGTTCATATAGAGACCTGCTGTGTTATTAGTACCGCCATATCCAACACCGGACATGTTGTTCATGTACATATTGCCAAAGGTGCCGCCATATTGGTTCATAAAGCCAGTGTTGGCAGGGCTTGCGGGGCCATATCCCATGCCGAATCCAGTGAACATGGCTGCGGTGTTGGTAGGATTACTGGGAAAGCTCATTCCATATCCCCCGAGCATCATATTACTATAACCGCCCATATTCATTGACATACCAAAACCACTGAACCCTGTACCCCCGGCATAGTTACTATAACCGCCTGTGAGGTTATTAATTCCACTAAAACCTCCCATACGGGCAAAAACTACTGGGGAATAAAGAAAAACAGATATGGCTATGAGTGAGAGAAAAAGGGAAAAATTGTTTTTAAAACTATGTCCTCTATTGCTTTTATTTCTCATGATTATAACCTCCTTAACCTAATATAAAAGTCTCGTTTGCGAAACGTTTCCAGTGGATATCGCCCCAAAATTGCGTCAAGCGCTAAAAAATAATAATCCCTTTTATTTCACCTCCCCTCTTTTTGTTCTTTCATCACTATTGTTTTATTTATGAGAGTAAACAAATGATGGTCACGTAAAAAGTCATTTTTGGCAAATTTGTCATTTCGACCTCAGGGAGAAATCTTATATTTTTCAGCATGTTGTGCGATAAAGATTTCTCACATCCGTTCGAAATGACATGTAGATGAGACTTTTTATGAATTCATGGACAAATAGCTAAAAAAATTCAATGAAAATTGTATAATCCTTAGCAGATATTCCCTAGCCCGGACAAGCCGGAGCCAAAAAGGTTTTAAAATTTTCTATAATAAAAAACACGAAATTCAGAACTAAGTGCCTACGCCTTTTCCAAGACTTCGCTTGGAAAAAGTGGTCCTTTCAGGGCAGTTAAACATTTTAATCACAGGTCAAACAAGATGTTACCAAACATAGACAAAAAATTGTCGATGTTGATTCACTAAGTGCCTAATGAGCAACAATGAGGATAGATGATTATGACAAATAACAGAAAACGACAGAAGACGAACTAAAGAAGAATAATAATATTATAACAGATTTATTGAGTATATCAAAACAAAATTTTGTCAGCATATCCTTTGTGCCCCTTTACTTCCTTGTAGTCAAATCGTAATAACAGCACCGATAAAATAGCAATCCTGATCTGTCTGTTGTAAGGAAGATTCAGCCCTGAAAATGGCGGAGAGAAGGAAATTAATTGAAAAACAGATAAGGAGTCTTTAATGAGTACACTGCCTGGGCATATTTTGTTGCCGCATAAAGGCAAAAAAGTTTTTCTATTCGGATGTATGTTGGGAATTATTGTTTTTTTTCTTGTGCACTTTCCCTTGTCCATATTGGCGAATACTAAACAAGAGCCGGCGCCTAAAACCCACAAACTCCAACAAGAGGAGATATCCGCTCTAGAAAAAACAATAGATATTCTTTCCGATGAGAAGGCAAGAAAAAACATAATTGTTGACCTCAAAACTCTTCTGGATGCAAAAAAAAGCCTTGCTCAAAAATCCGAGGCAGTTCCGGTAAAACCGAAAAAGCAAACCATTAATCTTATTCATCTCTATGAGAGGGTAAGTAATAGATTAAGCGCCACGTTTATTAGCTTTAAAAAGACATTCAGCAGCCTGCCGGCAGGATATGCTCAAATTAAATTATTTTTTTCTAAAAAAGAAAATCTCTATAGGCTGTTTGATATTGGCATAAAATTTTTTATTTTTATGGGCATAAGCTTTTTTTTCCTTTTTTTCTTTGGCAAATTGGTCAGAAGGTGGAGGGAGACTTATCAAAAAAAGAAAACCTTCTCTTTTTTGGGGAAAATGGAGACATTACTCAGTAATATATTTCTGGAATCTTATCATCTGGCTATTTTATTTTTTTTAAGTTGGCTTTTTTTGAAATCAATCCTTCAACACCTATTGGCTTCATCTATCATTTATGCTCTTGGTGCATGGTTTGTTTACCTGGTTATAAAAAACCTGGTTCGCTTGCTCTTATTTCCCGTGGATTCTCGGGATCGATTATTCCGGCTTGATGAACAATTAGCCAACTACATCCTCATCTGGTGCAATCGAGTCCTTCTCTTCAGCCTATGGTTATTTATTTTGGGCAAGCCCTTTTCTTTATATGGCTTCAAACAAGTTTCAACCATTTTGCAAAGTATCTATAGAATAGGGCTGTTGGTCATGCTGGTTATTATCCTGGCCCAATGGAAGGGGGGGATAAAGAAAAAAATTACCTTGACTGTAAAAGAAGGGGATGCGGTATGGAAAGTCAAATATAAATCTATTTTTAATCAATTGGCCGGAACAATCACTTTTATTTTTATTTTTTATCTGTCTGCGATTGTTTTAACATACGTGCTTGGCTATAAAAAATTGTATCAATTTTTTCTTTATGCAACATTAAAAAGTATTCTGCTTATAGGGGCGGCCATATTTGTCAGCTTTCTTTGGGGCGCTGTTTTTCGAAAACTGTTTGCCGTCAGTGCAGAAATCAAAAGCCGCTATCCATCCTCGGAAGAGCAGGTCAACCAATACGTAAATTTAATTGACAGACTGGCTCATTTTATCATCATCATCATTACTCTGTTTTTTTTAGTAAATATCTGGGGCTTTGATATTTTTGGACTCTTATCTTCTTATTCTACTTACCTATTCCGGGTTGCTCGGATTCCACTTATTATTCTTATGGCAATCATGCTCATTCAAGTGATAACTTTTTTAATCCGCAAAACAATAAAGCATATCAGCGCCTCAAGAATAGAAAAAGAAGGAATACCTGCCTATGAAGTTGAAAAACAAATGACTACCTTGGGCGGAATACTCCATAAGAGTTTATTAATAGCTGTTTGGCTTATAACAGGAATGATGGTTTTAAAAGAGCTGGGATTTTCCATTGGCCCCCTTTTGGCCGGAGCGGGCATTGTGGGCCTGGCTGTTGGTTTTGGGGCTCAGAATTTGGTGCGAGATGTCATTAGCGGCCTTTTCATCATTTTGGAGAATCAAGTTCGTGTAGGAGATGTTGCTATTCTCAATGGCACAGGGGGCCTGGTTGAACAGGTAAATCTGCGTACCACGGTCTTGCGAGCTTTGGATGCAACAGTGCATATTTTCCCCAATGGAAGTATTAATACTATCTCTAACATGACACACGGTTTTTCCTATTATCTGTTTGATATTCGTGTTTCCTATAAAGAGGATATTGATCGGATATGCTCCATTCTTATGAAAATCAGCAATCAAATAATTCAAGAAGAACCTTATAAATCCGCCATTTTGGAGCCCCTTGAAATCCTCGGTGTGGATAAATTTACTGATTCGGCCATTATCATCAAGGCACGGATAAAGACCAAACCAATTCAGCAATGGATGGTAGGGCGGGAGATGAATCGTCGGATCAAAAAAGGATTCGATGAAGAAGGTGTTGAAATTCCCTTCCCTCATCGAACGTATACCTTTGGCAAGGCGAGTAACCCTGTAGATCTTAATATTAAGGGATGGGAAAGCTATTCAAGCGAAATAAAGGATTTTATCCGCAAAATTATAAAGGAAACCTTAGGCACTTAGTTCTGAATTCCGCGATTTTTTTGATAGAAAATTTCGAAACATTTTTGGTTCCGGCTTGTCTGGGTTAGGGGAACAGAAATGAAAAATCAACTTCTTTTGTTAACTCCTCATAAACTTTTAAATTAAAGCGTAATCTATTTTCCTGCTTAACGTCTAAATTTTATAATTGAGAGGCAATTCCCTTCCTACACACCTTTGCCTCTCATCTGCCATCAGTCGCTATTCGCCCTCAGTCTGGTGGTCTATTAGCTTTAAATAGGGTTTCCAAAAAGCCGCTCAGAGCCCAGTACCTTGCTGAACGGCTTTTTGTTTTGATAACGCTGTTGAATCTTAATCCGCTGCCCTCATGGTATGCAATATCTTGATTTTTTCATCACGTATAAAATCAGCTTCAAATCCCACCGGCGGCTTCATTTTAGTATTCAAAATTTTTTTCGTTTCATTAACTATCTTGGGCTTTTAATACGGAATCCTGTGTTTTTTTTGGCAGAAGATTTTAAATTTTTTTTCTTTCCGGCTTGTCCGGGTTAGGTACCACTTCTTCAGCTTTTCCTTGAATTAATACATCACATATTTCATCACATGGAGTCTTTGATAAATTTATAGTATAAGATTTTTTCCTGCGGTCGAAATGACTGATTTGCCAAATTCTGCTTTTTACGAGACTATCAAGTATAGTTTATGATATTTTTGATGTATTCATTAATTTATTGTATAATATAAACTAGTAAAAGCGATATCGACAAAAGGCTGAATAAGTCTACGAGGTTAGAAATGACAAAGGATGCCTGATAAAAGCTTAAGTTAATGACGTTGTAAAATAATTTATTGAACAATACTTGTTGGAATGAATATTGCGCTAATAGAAAAGTGAGAATTATTATCAGATAAGGTTGCTGAATTCGTAAAAAGTCATTTTTACGAAATTTGGGTTACATAAATTCAATAAGTTATGTTGGCCGAAGCCCCCAATTTTGGACTTTTTACGAGGCAATCAAGGTTAATAAATTTAATAAGAGATCTTATGGAACAATATGAGGAAGATATAGGAGGTGTTATTATTATGCCATAGTCAGGAGTTATAAAGTATGAGGGGTATGGTAAATGTTTAATCAAATTATATTAACAGTTAACAAATAAAAAAATTTTAAAGGTTTGGAGTGTTATAATTATGAATACAATGCATAATTTTTCCAGAATTAAACTTTTAGTCATTTCTTTTTTTTCTTTGTTATTCATCATTACAATTTTTTCACAAAGAACTGCACAGGCATATTATGGGAATACTGGGTATGGTGGATATAGTGGCTATAGTGGTTATGGTGGTTCATTTGGCGATTATACTTATGGTGATTATAGTACTTATCAAGGAAGCGGTTCCGCTTTAGGCTATACTCAATATTATAATTTGGGCGGTCTTGGCGGTGGTTTCTATGGCGGCGGTATTGGCGGCTTATATGGTGGTTCCTATGGTGGATATGGCGGTATTGGCGGATTGTATGGCGGTATCGGTGGCGGCTTATATGGCGGCTTTGGCGGATTGTATGGCGGTATTGGCGCTTTGTCCGGCATTTACTAGGGCGCCATAAGTGGCTTAGGTGTCCTAAGATAAGGTCTCGCTAATAATTAAAGGGAAGAAGTCAAAGAGAAGGGTAGAGAATAATTTCGTGAGAGAAGATTATTGAAAAGGCATTATTCTGAGTGATCCAACCAATCGGTTTGATCACTCAGAATAGCTGTTGCCATACCACGTGAACGTAAGACTTTAACTATATTATAATAATATTATAAAATATCATATAAAGTATCATGTAAAATAAAATACCACTCAATGCAAACCCTGCTTTGAACAAGCACTTTTCATTTTGGAACAGAGGGGTTTGTGAGCTTTTAGATCTTTTTCTATTTGGCTGTTACTATTACATCTACGTCTTTTCCCTAAAAAAAGCCGATTTCATTATGAACAGTATTTTAATCAGATTAGATCAGTTGAGCAATCGATTGCTGTGTATGCCTAGTTGGAATTTGAAAATGGCTATACGGAACGTATCGACGTTTATACTTTTGAATTGACTGAGCCGGCGCGGGTTTTTGTGGAATTTATAGTGCCGGAATGCACTAAGTCTAAATTTAAAGCATAGGAATTTTCATTTTATTTATGTGGCTTCCCAGCCGATTATTAATTCGTAATTCGTAATTTATTGCCTTGAAATTTTTCATGGGGCAGGGTAGGGCTATTTATTAGCCTTTTGGCCACTGCTTATTGTTTTATAGAGGCTTTACTTATATAATATATAGTATACAATAAGATTGTGTGAGATTAAAAAAATATCTGAAGGTGTCTAGATGAGTGAACTGCTGGAGCATTTTAATTTTATTGAACCTAAAGGTTTCCTGAGCCTTTTGGATCGGAATGATGAGCTTACCAATGAATGGATACAGATATTTTATATAGCACGAATCATTTTTTGCAAAGAAACAGAATTTCCCATTAAAAGCCAACTTACCCCCCTTTTAGAAAGAAAAGAAATTTTTCCAAAGGATGCTATAGAAAAGAACCCTCAGCAAGCTAACTCCTATGAATCTTTAGTTAAAATAAACATGAGCGGTTCATTAGATATCGGTAAAATAACCTCGATGAATCAAATTTCACACATTCTCCCCAGAGAATTTGTGATTTATCCGGAGGAGCTTTTTTATATGAAACTGGTCAAAAAAGAGTTGTACAGAAAAGAATTCAATGACCAGGAGGGTCTTTCCATTGATGATTTGGTCTATGGTAAGGAACAAGGATTAAATAGAAAACAAAAAATTTACATTCTTTTTGACAATTCTTTCTCAATGAATGGGGATAAATTTAATAAGCTTTTTGCGGCCAAGGCGATTTGTCTTGAATATTTAAGAAGGGCGCAAAAAGAAAGCCCTCAGATTTATTTTCGATATTTTAACCAGGATAGGGGGCCCTTAATAAAGATTACGAAACGAGGGCAGATCAAGGACCTGATAAGATATATTATTCATCTGAATACCTATGATTGTCATGAAACCAGGATAGATGAGGCCATATTGGAGGCTGTTGAAGATATCAAATTAGATCCTGAATTAAGACAAGCAGAGATCCTTATGATTACTGATGGTATGGGGGATGTACCTGCCAATATTGAAAAGCAACTGGGAAAAATAAAATTTCATATGATTCTTATCCCGGGGGCCAACATAGGTCAATATTTAAAAAAATATCCCGATAAAGAGGCCTGGGGGAAAGTCAATATTTCGATTGATTCGCCTGAAGAGGTTATCCGACTTTTAAAAGAATGTCCAAATAAAGAAGCCGTAACTAAAGCCAATATTACAGAAGAATTAAAAGCGAGTATAAAGCGAATTTTTGATTTTTATCCTGATAAAAAGGGGTGGGGAAAAGCCGATAATCAGGGATTAGATATCCCTCCTTACTGGGACACTTTTTTACAGTTAATGCAGGTATATAGACTACAGGAAGTAGCTGATATCTTTATTAAAATTCCCTCACTTTTTAATGAGAAATTTAATTTTTCAAATATGTATGAACTGGAGGAAATAAAAAAGGTTCGGGAGAATCTGGCCTTAAAATTGGAGGGGACGTTATCTAACAGTGAAAGGTATGAAGTTTACCAAAAAATTAAATTTTTTCTAAATTACTTGCAGATGCTTTTGTTTAAAGAACCAACCACTAAGGAACTTCAAAATAATATAAGGAAAGAGCTTAACAATTTCCAAATATTATTGAAAAAAATTATGGAAGATGCATGGTTTGTATCTACTTTGGATACTTCATCAGATAACTCATTGGAGGAAAGTTTTAAAAAGACCGGAAAGGGATTGGCTTTTAAATTACAAGAGGCACATAAGCCCTGGATGGTTATCTTTATCCTGGGGCTCATAAGATTTTTTATATCAATCCCTCAGCATATGGTTGATAGATTTTTTTCAATTATTACCAGCACAAGAAAATGGGTAAAAACTACTTACAGAAATCACAAATTGAAGAGAAAAATTAATTATATTAAAGGTCAAATGAGGCGGCGCAATTAAGCTAACCTAAAATTAAAAAAATTTTATAATTTTGTTAATCCATTTTTGTTTCCTTTCAATTTAAAATAATCATCTCCTTTCATTTGTTCTCAATTTCATTTTGTAGTATAGTATATCGAGTTGAGTGGGCATTTTTAATTTGTATTTTATTTAAGCGATTCCCCGGCGCCTCACTGCGTTATCCCTGCTGCTCCTTTTTGAATGGGGGATTAACTTCAACAGGGACCTAATGTAAAAGTAAATAAAGGGTGACATATGAATAATTATTACCACACATTTTATATTCCGGTCATGGGCACTGGCCACACTGCTGATACGCCTATTCGAGTAGCGCCGCTGGGCATAAGTTCTGTCATTTCACTGGTAGATGATTTATTGCTCGAAAAGATCCGTCAATATTACAGTGAGAAGTATGATTTACCCTATATCAAGATCCCAAGGGAGGAGAAGGACGGCCGAGCAAAAAGGATTACCGCCTATCTTGATGCTGTCAGGGAAATTGTGGGAATCAAAATGGAGGCAATGAAAAAACAGCCCTTTTTTGTACTCAATGACAAAAGGAAATATTTTGAATTACTCCCTGATGAAAGTTTTTTAAAAAAGGCTTACATCATGCTTCTCAAGATGTCTGCGGGATCTGAAAGAGAAGCATTGGAGAAAGATTTAACCCATAAGATGCGCCCCGGTTCCATTGATGTCAATATAATGGTTAAACTGGACCGGATGAATTTTAATGGTAACGGCCAACCCTTACCTGATGAGTTCAGCGATGCCAAAGCAGCCTTGAGGGGATATGCCGAAAGTAGTCTTAGTTCCGGCATAGTATTATCAGCCGGAATGAACCAAAGCTTATTCAATTATATGACCAGGTTTCGTGATTTTTACCGGAACAAATGGGGTGAAATTAAAAAAAAGATCATTATCAAGGTAAGTGACTTTCGCTCCGCATTTATCCAGGGCAAGTTTTTGGCCAGAAAAGGATTAGAGATTTCAGAATTTCGCATTGAATCAGGACTTAATTGCGGCGGCCACGCATTTCCCTCGAACGGGAGTTTACTGCCGGCTCTTTTGCGGGAATTCAAGGAAAAGCGCGAGCAACTGGCTGAGGAATTTAAACCTTTCGTACAAAAATATTACCGGAAAATGGGTTGGGAATATCCTGAATCCGCTTCAAACAGCCGTCCTGTGATCACTATTCAAGGGGGTGTCGGCATCCATGCGGAAGCGCTTAGATTACGAGAAGATTTTAATATGGACCTGGTGGGATGGGCTTCTTCTTTTCTCTTGGTCCCCGAGGCCACCTGTGTAGATGAATCTACCCTCGAACTTTTAAGGCAGGCTGGGGAAGGTGATCTTTATATGAGCGATGCGTCACCTCTGGGAATCACTTTTAATAATCTGCGCAACAGTGGCTCGGAACTTCTGACCCGAAAAAGGATGCAAGAGAACAAACCCGGTTCTCCATGTCCGAAGGGCTTTTTAAAAACTAATACTGAGTTTACTGAAAGGCCCATATGCCTTGGCTCACGACAATACCAAAAGAGGAAGCTGGATGAGATAGAAAATCTTGAGATTTCAGACAGGGAGAAAGAGGAACTGCGCGCACAAGTTGTGGAAAAAAGCTGTATTTGTGATCATTTGGGCAATGGAGCCCTTATTAACCTGGGCCTGGTAAAAGAGCAAGATGCGCCTCAATCCATATGCCCCGGTCCTAATACTGCCTGGTTTAATAAGATTTATACCTTACAGGAGATGGTGGATCATATTTATGGAAGAGGACCCTCGTTAACTCCCCCTGAACGCCCTCATATGTTTGCCAAAGAAATTGAGATGTATGTGGATTATTTTGAAAAACTGGCGGCTCGTTGTGCTTTAACTCCACAGGAGATCAAGGCAGTGCGGCAATTTAAAGACAACATGGAAGACGGTATGGACTTTTGCCTTACTATTGCCAAAAGACGACCCTATCAAGGAGAAAACCTGGACTCCATTTCTTCTTTTGTTAAGCGTCAAAAGATGCGCCTGCAATCCATTTCTGCTGATTTTGAGAAAAGTGTCCGGATAAAGGACAACCAATAAAAAGAAAGATGCTGATTTTTGCAAACGTGTCGTCCGGATTTCGTCCTTCCCGAATGCAACCAATGAAAACAAAACTGCCGCCAGTATTGTAAACTTCGCTTTTTGGCTGAAACTGAAAGGAGAGTATTCACGAAGCCTACCACACTTGGTAATGTCAACCGAAAAGTTACCCACCGTGACAGCCGAAAAGTTACCCACCCCCAAATTAGTAAATTTATAAAATAATTAATTAATAGTAGTCGTCGGGATTGTGGAGAGTGTGGAAAACTCGTCTTTATGAGTTTTC
>DAOURK010000230.1 GCA_030625085.1 Pseudomonadota bacterium | reverse complement strand
TTTGTTTGATAAAAAAACACAAATCGCCAAATCAATATGCAGGGTGTTGTTTCCCTCCAAAGAGGCTGTTGCCTATAGATATAATTTATTACCCCAATCAACTGGTGTTTATCTGTATTGGTTTTTAAATCCATTGTTTTCTCTGTATCGCCTGCTTCGAGGAAGCGTGGTAAATTGCTGGTCAGGCAAAGGAGTGGGGTCAAACCTACAATATACATTAAGGAGTAGTGTGCTTAAATGTATATTGTAGGTTTGACCATGCCGGCAACAAATCTAATAAAAGCCACCTTGTTGATTAGCGTTATGGTTTAGCAAAAAAGACGATGAAATAATTGACTGAACTGAGGGTTGTTTGATAAACTGTATTCTATGAAACATAATTTTTTTCAATACATTACAGCGGCCAAGGAAATTAGATTCCGGCAATTTATAGATTCTGGTTCTGATTATGCCTTAAAAAGAATTTTCGGCAATGATAAGGCTCAGGACATTAAGAAATGCAGGCAACCTTGATTATATTCCGAAGGAATGTTATTAACCTTTAACCTTTTATTATTGGAGGTTGAGGCAATGAGCACCGATATTATGGCCAAAATTGAAGAAGTCTTTTCATCACTTCCTCAGAAAGAAAGGGAGATAATTATTCGTCACGGTGTTGCGCTCAGGTTATCTGACTTGAGAAAGCGGCTCTTTCTTGCCGAGAGCAAGATGCGACATTTTGAAAAAAAGTATAAAAACACCCTGAATCAATTAGATTTGGTGGGTCTTCCTGATGAGGCCGGCTATGAGATGCATGAGGATTATATTATGTGGCACCATTGGGATGCAGTTGTTCATAAAGTCAAACAAGATATAGATTCCCTGGAGAAAATAGCACAGCATGGTCTCCATCAGGGAGAATTGGCTGATGTTGGCTGCTGAGAGGCTGCTTGAGATCGAAGAGAGATTTAGCAACGAGGTGGAGCGTATCGTTCCCCTTGAACTTGATGGTGAAACTCTGCGGCTTATTCTGTATTTGAAAGATGGCACAAACTTGCGAGTTACCGAACAATGGAATGGTGAAGCGCTTGAGCGTTACAGCTACTATTGGCTAACATCTATTAACGAATTGAAGATCGGATGGGATAATGCAAAACACCATACCCCTCTAAAAACCTTTCCTCATCACAAGCATGTAGAGCAGAGCGATAACCTACAGCCATCATCCGAAATTTGCTTTGAAGAGGTAATGGCCTTTATCCGGACCGCTAGTCAGTGAGCATAAATGGGGTCAAACCTACAATATACAGTTATAGAAAAAGAGTAGGTTCAAACCTGCAATATACATTTAAGCAAGTAAGCACACGGCTTCTCGTTAAATGTATTATGTTCTGATGCGGCTGACGAAAAATTTCTCTCTTGTGCGCCGGCTGCAGATGAATATACCTATTGAACTCATTTAAAAATATCACATTACCACGATCAAAAGAAAGTTTAATTTGCTCTTGTCTGCGTGAGTCTGCGGCAAAAAAATAAACCAGTGATCGAACCAACAACCACACTCCCCATCACCGACATCGTCCTTGACGAAACAATCTATCCCCGCGCCAGGATCGACCAAAAACGCGCTGAAAAGCACAACTGGCCGGAGCCGCTAGTCTGGTCACTGGCCCTTGAAGGCAAAGACGGCCATGAGCGATTCAAACAACTTAACTGGCGACTTCGGATCTGGGACCTGGAACCTGGGGCACAGGTGAATATACCTTCACCTTAGCCCATTGACAATTTTCCCTTGGATTGATAAGGTAGAGCAGTTACAATGTTTAATTATTTTCAAATAATATCGAACGTGCGCCAATGAGGAAAGAAATGGAAACATTAGAAATTTCTGATTCAGTAAAAGAAATTTTAGAGTTAGCCCAGGGAACCAGCCTTGAAGAAAAGGTCTTTAACCTTGTATTAAGTGACATAGAAAGACGTATCCATATTTGCTCGGCGAGAGTCATCGAGTTCGAAATAAAATATGGCATGAATTTTAAAAAATTTGAAAAAACTTGGCAAAAAGATGAAATCCGGGATAAATATTCCCACGAGGTAGAACGTGATTACATGGAATGGGAAAGCCTGGATGACGAGTACAGGTCATTATTATCTAAATTAAAGAAAATAAAACATAAATAATGGCCCTTTCTGTTGATGAATTCTTCAGGCGGTTACAAGCCTCTCTGCAAAAGCATCTTCCCTCATCCGAATTAAAAATAAACGAAATTAATTCATTAAGATTAAAAGCAAGAGTTATATTGTCGCAAACTACCTTCATTGATGTGTTTTATGGGGCCAAAAAAGAAAGGATTGATTCTGCCCTAATCCACGAGGGCAAGAGAGTGTTTGGGATCGATAATCTAAGCTATTGGCACTGCCATCCGTTTGGAAAAGAAAAAAATCACTTCAGGATAGAACCGATGACCATTGAAAATATAATAATAGAGCTCAGCAAAAATATCGATAAAGTAAAATAAACAAAAAAACAAAAAAAACAGTCTGCGCTTGTCTGCGTGTGTCTGCGGCCAAAAGATAAAATTTATTCCGGTTTACATTACCCACCTTGCAGCAATTTGCGAAAATCTTTACAAAGTGGATACCCCCACACTGCTTTTATAGATCTATTGAGGAGATTTAATAAGTCGGCAGATTTTTGACGTAGGGAGCCGGCCAGAAAAAATTCATGGCACGGGCAAACAAAATTTGAGGAAGGGAATAAAAAAATAAATAATTTTTTGTGCCATGTGGCTGGCGGGGGGAAATTAATTAAATAATAAATTATCTGCAAAATTGGTGGGTTGAAATTAAAATTGATGGCCTTGAAATGGGTTGAACTTCAAGACGAAAGAGTTATTAAATTACCTCGGGAAGTAATAAATGGGTTTGATCCTTTAATCTCAAATCTCTAATAAATATATATGACTGAAAACGAAAAATTATTTTTAGCCTGTTTGCGCTTCTTTTTTTCGAAAAAGTATGCTGAAAAAGAGCTGCGGCAATACCTAAAGAGAAGATATGTGCATAAGATTGATTGGGATTTGTTCTTGTCCCTGGCGGAACTTCATGGTGTAATTCCCTTACTGTATCATAGCCTTAATGCAGTGGCTTGGACGAATATACCGGAGGGAGTGAGGAAACGCCTTGAAAAAGCGTTTTTGGCTAATTTAGCCATAAACCTTTTTATGTCTTTGGAGATGGATAAAGTGCTTGGCGCTTTGGCAAAAGTGAAGGTCGGAGGTGTTCCCATCAAAGGGGTAACTCTTTCAGAGGAAGTGTACCCGGATATTTCTTACCGCACGGCAATGGATATTGATATTCTGATTCGGAAAAAAGACCTGAAGAAGGCCGAAAAAGAGATGTTAAGGTCCGGATATCATCGGCCACATTCGATCGGCAAGGATCCTTTTCCTGAAAATAGCCAAGGATTCTTCTTTGCGTGAGGCTGCGGGAAAGCGAGGAAAATATCTCACCATGGGGCCGGAGATAACCTTGCTCTATTTGACTATTAATGCGCATATGTCCAGGTATCTGTCTCTCAAGCAGTTGGTGGATATAACCCAGATGGCGCGGTTTTATGCGCAAGATATGGATTGGGATACTGTAAGGAATATGGCCTCGGAATTGGGGATTTTCGATAATCTTATTTTTTCACTGGGGTTAGTGCAAAGGTTATTTCATATCAAGATTTGGGATGGATTTGCCGGCGATTTAACGTCTTGGAAACAAAGAATGTTTCAATACCTCTTTACTGAGCGCAACCTGATAAGCGGCTCAGGGGGACAAGACTTACGTCAACTCTTGTTAGTGTTTTTGTTTGATAAAAAAACACAAATCGCCAAATCAATATGCAGGGTGTTGTTTCCCTCCAAAGAGGCTGTTGCCTATAGATATAATTTATTACCCCAATCAACTGGTGTTTATCTGTATTGGTTTTTAAAT
>DAOURK010000038.1 GCA_030625085.1 Pseudomonadota bacterium | reverse complement strand
CGGTGAAGTCGTAAATGAAGATATTCCAAAAAGAAAATGTAGTGAAGAAGAACATGCTCTAAAACGCCGTGCAATGAGCAAATATTGTGTGGATTGTGGTGAACAGCTTATCCGGAGAATATAATAATGGGCTAAGTCGCCACTACAGAAGTGATGCCCGGTTTCCGGGAATCTTTTTTTATCCCATTATCCGTTAAAAAAGAAATAATCATGGTCAAGCAGTAATGTTTTTTTGTTATTGTTTTTAATGGCCTGTGGATTATTATTAGCAGGTATGGTCATGGATCCGGTAACCTTGTTTTAGCCACTTGGTTGCCCATCTTTATGAGGTAAAATGCGCACAATCAAAAAAATCATTATTCATCACTCTGAGAGTGATTTTGGTGACATGCAATTGATTGAGGCCCTCCATATGGGCAAGGAAAATCCTTTGATCCTTAAGGCATGGCCAAAGGATACTGAGGTGTATCGTCAAAATCCCTTTCAAAAGATTGGCTATCATTATGTGATTTTAAATGGATTTATTCAGCCTGAAGAGTATCAGGCCGACCTTGATGGGGTAATTGAGATGGGAAGAAGTGAAGAAGAGGGGGGCGCTCATTGTTATGGTCAGAATCAGGACAGCCTGGGGGTTTGTTTGGTTGGGAAGACATTGTTTTCAGCCAGACAATTGTATTGGGCCCTGCCTGATCTTTTGACTCTGTTATGCCGAAAGCATTCTCTTTCTTGGTCTGATATCTATGCTCACTATGAATTTAGTCAGGTCAAAGAGTGTCCTCATATTGATATAAACTTAGTCCGCAATATATTAAAATCCTGGTCTGGCCTCAATAAAGTTTGATTAATCCCCTTTTTCCCTTACTTATTTTAATCCACTTTGTATGCAGCACTTTCTCTTTTGTCTTGTCAACCCGAAAATATAACTTGTGACTCAGAACTTCGGTCCTATTTAACCCACTTTATTAATCGTCCCCCTCCATTACATTCTGGGGGAATTTACTATGAATCTCTTATCATAATTTATATTCAAATAAAGGTTGGAAAAATGTTCGCTGAAGCGATATAGGGACGCGAATTTTTGCCAACTTTCTTTTTCCTCCCTCTCTGTTTTCCCACTTCGACCCACCTCATTTTATCTTAGATTTTACTTGTAGTTTTCCTGCTTTCACTCTATTCCCTTTTAGTTTACCTGGAATAGATTAAAGGCCTCATTTTTTATTTTATATGATAAGAATTTTTTGGTTTTTTATTTACATCGAGTAGGTATTAGGGAGTAATATTTTGATATATTTGACAATTTTAAAGAATTCGACATCCTATACTTTTAAAGCATTTTATATATGTGATAAGTAAAATATTTTTTTCTTGACAAAGATTTTTGAAAGGAGTAGTGTCGAACGTGCAATAAAGTGGGGTAAAGTGGGGAAATAAAAATGTTAATTGGAAAATACGAGCATAATCTTGATAATAAAGGAAGAATAAGTATTCCTGCCAAAGTCCGTGAGGTTTTGCGGAAAGTATATAAAGATGAGCGCTTAATTTTAACCAGTTATGCCAATTATCTGGTAGCTTACCCGGTTCAGGAGTGGTTATCCATTGGTGAAAAAATACGCAATGCCCCTAATATGGAGCAAAGCGTCAGTGATTTTATGCGGGTTTTGTTTTCCAATGCTTCCGAAGTAAGTTTTGATAAACAAGGCAGAATTCTTATTCCTCCACCAATGAGAGCAAAGGTTGGTATTGATAAAGCTGTGGTCATGGTAGGGGTAATGAACAAATTAGAAATTTGGTCTCAGGAGAAGTGGATTGTATTTGAGCAGTCTGTTCAATTGAACCGAGAAAAATTGGCTGGTTTTGGCATTTAAAATGGGCGGCAGGGGTTAAGTTTATTGAATGCCTTTAGATGGTGAGTGCTGAGAGAGAATGCTTGTTCATAAACCTGTCTTATTAAAGGATGTTTTAGAGTATCTGAGATGCTCGGAGGGCAAGGTTTATGTAGATGGTACCTTGGGTGAAGGGGGACATACAGAACAGATCCTGGAAAAAAGTTATCCCACAGGGAAAGTAGTGGGAATTGATCTCGATAACCAAATTATAGAAAGAGCAGCAGAACGGCTTAAAAAATTTGGAACCAGGGTTTATTTAGTTCAGGGAAATTATAAAAATATCAAGCAAATTTTAGCTGAAATAGAGATATCAAAAGTTGATGGATTTTTGCTCGATCTGGGAGTTTCTCTTTTTCATTTTCAGAATCAGGAACGTGGGTTTAGTTTTCAATTAGATGCCCCTTTAGATATGCGCCTGGACAAGAAAAACCCTGTGACTGCTGCCAGGATTATCAACCGTCGTGGTGAGAAAGAACTTGCTCAAATACTTTGGCAGTATGGAGAAGAGAGTTGGAGTCGAAGAATTGCGCGAGTTATATGTTCTTATCGCCAAAAGTCCCGGATTTTAAGGACCGGACAATTGGCCGAGATTGTGGTATCCGCAATTCCTGCAAAATTTCGTTCAAAAAAAATACATCCGGCTACAAAAACATTTCAGGCCCTGCGTATTGAGGTTAATCAAGAATTAAAGGGACTGAAGCAGGCATTGGAGGATATTGCGGATGTTTTAAAGCCCGGGGCAAGAATGTGTGTTATTAGTTTTCATTCGCTAGAGGATCGGATTGTCAAAAGGACCTTTCGCAAATTGTCTCATGCCAAAGAATCAGATGATTTTTATTGTTCAAGTAGCCCACGGATAAAAATTTTAACGCCGAAACCCATAGTGCCTACAGAAGAAGAAATTCGGGACAATTTTCGGGCTCGGAGTGCAAAACTTAGGGTGGCCGAAAGGTGTTAGCCAAGGGAAAGGCGCAAAATCAAGTGCTTTGTCAAGAATTAGCCCCGCATACTTTCAGACAGGTGCTGAGGTATATTTCAGAGGTTCTTTTTTTTGTTTTGGTAGGTTTGTTTTTAGCTTGGAGACCTATTCAAATTTCCCGGTTGACCCGAGATATTGGGCAATTACAAAAATTGAAAGCTCAAATAATGGAAATTAATGCCCGTCTCAAGTTGGAGAAGGCCACATTGATTGGCTTAGAGAGGGTAGAAAAAAAGGCCAGACTGGAGTGTGGATTTATTGATCCGGATAGAAAGCAAATTATTGATTTTTGCATAAAAAATTATTCTTTCCATCCTTTATAGAGCGAGCATAGATAAACTCAGATTTAAATGGAATGTGAATGCTGATATAGCTTTATTTTTTATAAGACAAGATTAACGAGATAATCAGGATAAATAAAAATAAAAAAACACCGAATTCTTTTGGGGGGGATTTGGTGCTAACGTAAAGCAGAAAGATAATTTTGTACAATGGTAGTAGGAAAAGTGTATAATGTAAGTAAAAAAATAGATGTATTATAAGAAAAATTATTTTTCTTCCACTATAAATTTTCCCTTCAAATGATTTTAACAATCTGTTTTTTATAAAAAAAGATAGCTCAATGAGAAATTGCCGGTAAGAAAAAATGAAGAAAAAATCGAAGAGAAGCTCCAATATAAATAGACGGATAGTTATTCTTCAGGTTCTTTTTTTTATTATGATGGCCTTTATCACTGTCCGTCTTTATCACCTTCAGATTCTTCAGCATGATTTTTATTCAGAAAAGGTATTAAGCAGGTTACCGTCCTTGTCAACTTCAGCAAAACCCCGAAGGGGAACTATTTACGATTGTCAGGGCAGAGAACTGGCGGTGAGTGTAAATGTAGGTTCAATTTATGGTATCCCGCGCCAGATCCGGCAAGGAGGTAATTTCATCATTCAACAATTATGTAAGATTTTGCATTTAAATACAAGGCGTTTAGAGAAAAAATTGGACCCTAAGCAAAATTTTGTTTGGATTAAAAGAAAAGTCGACCCTGATGTAGCCAATCGGCTGAAAAGACTGCAATTTGAGGGAGTAGGCTTTTGCGAAGAAAGCAAGCGATATTTTCCTTCCGCCGGATTAGCTGCACAGTTATTGGGGTTTGCGGGTATGGATAATCATGGTCTTGAAGGAACGGAGCTTTTTTTCGATGAGCTACTCAGAGTAAATGATAAAGAAAAAAAAGGGGCTGATTTAGCTAAATTTTTTTCTTCAGAAGACTTTGACCAGGAGTTTATTCCCTTTGCCGGTCCATATGATCTTCAATTGACTATTAATAAGGTTATTCAATATCAGACTGAAAAAGAGCTGGCTGATTGCTGTACCACCATGGAAGCTAAAGCCGGGCTGGCTATAGTTATGGAGATACAAAGTGGTGAAATTTTGGCTATGGCTAACTGGCCAACCTATAATTTAAATAATTTTTCTCAATATCCAGCTCGTTTTCGGCGGAATCGTTGTATCACCGATACTTTTGAGCCGGGCTCGATATTTAAAATTTTTCTGGCTGCTTCTGCTTTGGAAGAAAAGGTATTAGGGCCGAGTGATATTGTTCATTGCGGGAATGGAACTTTTCGAATTGGCGGCAGAATAATCCATGATACCCACAAACATGGGTGGCTAAGTGTTAGTAATGTAATTAAAGAATCAAGCAATATCGGATCGGCTAAGATTGGATTATTATTGGGAGAAGAAAAATTTCATACTTCCCTGAAAAATTTTGGATTTGGCAGCAAGACAGGCATCCAATTGCCTGGAGAGGCAAGGGGAAATATCAAACCTGTCAATAGGTGGACTGATTTAACGACGGCCAATATTTCCTTTGGCCAGGGAATTCTGGTTACGCCCTTACAGATTATTAATGCTGTCTGCTGTCTTGCTAACCAGGGCTGGTGGAGAAAACCAAGAATTCTGAAAGCACTCAGGAATGAAGAGGGAGAGATTTTGGAGTTGCCTGATTCAGGGCCGGTTCGGCGGGTATTATCAAAGGCCACCTGTGAGTCGGTAACCAAAATGCTGGAGATGGTTGTGCAGAGCGGGACAGGGACATCTGCTTACCTTCCCGGGTATCGGGTAGCCGGGAAGACAGGGACCGCACAGAAAATCGATCCTGAAAGCAAGCGTTATTCCAGCAAACTTTTTTATTCTTCTTTTGTAGGATATTTTCCGGCCAATACACCGCAAATTGCAATTTTGGTGAGTATTGACGAACCCCGGAAAGAGCATTTGGGAGCTTTGGTCGCTGCTCCGGTCTTTCGTAAAATCGCCCAAAGTATTATCCGTTATCAAAATATAGCTCCCGTTGAAAAAAAGAGGTATCTAAAAAATCAGAGATGGCGCCTGGCCAGTACGGCCCCTTAAGGTTCAGGGTTCAGGATTTATTTTAGACATAGTTAAAAAAAGATAGATAAACATGAATTTGAAGCAATTATTACCGGCTTTGGAGCACAAGGAAGTAAAAGGGGATTACAACCCTTTGGTGACTGGGATCACCCAGGATTCACGACTGGTTCAGCCGGGGTTTGTCTTCGTATGCATTTGCGGTTATCAACAGGATGGCCATGATTATATAGAGGAAGCAGTGAATCGAGGGGCTGTGGCCATAGTGGTGGGAAAAGATATTTCGGGAAGAAATTTTTCTGCTCTCAAGGATTCTTTTGTTTGGGTTTGCGTAAAAGATAGTCGAGAGGCCCTGGCTTTGTTATCTTCGACTTTTTATCAAAATCCTTCGCAGAAGATGAGGGTTATCGGAATTACCGGAACCAACGGGAAGACAACCACAACATATCTGGTAGCCTCTATTCTGGAAGCTTCAGGTTTTTCCGTGGGTTTAATAAATACTCTTACATGCCGAATTAAGGGAGAAGAGGTGCCTTCGGTCAGAACTACACCCGAGTCTGTAGATCTTCAAAAGGCCTTAGCCCGAATGGTGGAACAGGGGTGCCAATACGCCGTGGTAGAAGTATCTTCCCACTCTTTAGTTTTGAAACGTGTTTTGGGGTGTGAATTTGATGTGGTAGTTTTGACGAACATCACTCCGGATCATCTTGATTTTCATCATACTTTTTCCAAGTACCGGCAAGCAAAACAGCAGTTTTTTCTTAGCTTGGAAGGGGGCAAGAAATCCGGGAAGGCTGCAGTGCTTAATGTGGATGATGCCTCATATTCAATGATGGAAAAAAGTACCTCAGCGCCAATATTTTCCTTTGGATTACAAAAAAAAGCTCAAATTCGGGCAGAGAAAATTATTCCCAGCAGGCAGGGTATAAATTTTGAGGTTCAGGGTCCTTTTGGACAAATAGAGATTCAAACAGATCTTGGCGGAGTCTGCAATGTCTCTAATATCTTGGCCGCCATTGGTGTGGGCCTGGCTGAAAAAGTTGATATAGATAAAATTCAACTGGGTATTCAGAGAGTTTCTCATATACCCGGACGATTTGAGACTATTGCCTGTGGACAGGATTTTTGGGTAGTAGTGGATTTTGCTCATACACCGGATGCTCTGAACCGGCTTCTTGAGACTAGTCGCCGGTTGCAGCCTCGACGAATTATTACTGTTTTTGGCTGCGGTGGAGATAGAGATAAAATGAAGCGTTTCCCTATGGGCCGGATAGCGGCAACATTAAGTGATTACATCATTATCACCAGTGATAATGCCCGTAGTGAGGACCCGATGGCTATTGCTCGACAGATTGAGGAAGGTGTGTGCTCTATTTGGAATAATAAGAGATCAAAGGATGAAAACACAGAGATCTCCCAAAAATATGAAATTATTTTAGATAGGTATGAGGCTATTGAAAGAGCGGTTTTTATGGCTGAGTCTAAAGATATGATAGTAATTGCCGGCAAGGGGCACGAGCAGTACCAGACGATCGGACTAAAGCGTATCCCTTTTGATGACCGGCAGGTAGCCAAAAAGATTTTACATAACCGAAAGCCGGCTTTTTGTGAGGAGGTGATTTGATAGCCGCCTATCTTTATAGGCAGTAGTGTAAGATTTTGTTTACATGAGCCTAATATGCCAGAGAATCATTGAAGGAGGGCTGAAATGATTTTCAAAGCATTTGAGGCATTAATTTTAGGTGCCGTAGTTGGTTTTGGATTGCTTATTTTTATTGAGTCAACGTGGGAATTATTTAAGATATCGAAGTCTGAGGTAAAAGGTGACTCACTAACCACATATAATAAATTTATTTATTATTGTAGAGGGATTTTTATCCGGAAACAGAGTTAAAAAATGATTGAATCCCCGGCAAAATGCCTTTCCATATCAGATATTCTTGCTGCTACCCAAGGCGAATTATTAAGGGGGAATTCGGCCTCCGTTTTCACAGGGGTTTGCATAAATTCTCGTTCTATTAAGCCAGGCGAGCTGTTTTGGACCTTGAGAGGGGATCGATTTGACAGCCATCAATTTGTAGTTGAGGCGATAGTCAAGGGGGCCGCAGGTGCGGTAGTCGGCCAAAATTTTCCTCTTTTTTCGCCATGGCCAATGGATCAAATTTTGATCAGGGTGGCTGATCGATTGCAGGCTTTGCAGGAAACCGCCCGTTACCTGCGTCAGCAGTTCAGGGTGCCTCTGGTGGCTGTGACCGGAAGCAATGGGAAGACCAGTACCAAGGAAATGATAGCTTCCATTCTGAGTTGTCGGGGTCAGGTTTTAAAAACAGAGGGGAACCTAAATAATCTTATTGGTTTGCCTTTGACCCTATGCAGGCTTTCCTCAAAGATAGATTTTGTAGCCTTGGAACTGGGTATGAATGCTTTGGGGGAGATTCGTAAATTAACCAAAATCTGTCAACCGGATATTGGCGTAATTACCAATATCGGCCCTGCCCATATTGGTCATTTAGGATCGATGGAAGAAATTAGTCGGGCTAAGGGGGAACTGTTTGAAGAATTGGGGCCCGGCAGTGTAGCTGTGGTCAATAATGATGATCCCTATTGCCGGAATTTGGCAAAATGTGCCGGCAAGGTAATTACCTTTGGCCTTGGGAAGGGAGCTGATATTTGGGCGGAAAATATACGACAGAAAGATCATCTGGCTTTCACCATGCATATTGATGGAGAAAGTTTACCTATTACGATTCCCTTGATAGGTCGGCATAATGTCTATAATGCTTTGGCTGCCGCATCTGCAGTTCGGGCTTTAAATATTTCTCCCTCCTTTATACGGCAAGGGTTGAAAAAGGTGGCACTGCCTCCGATGAGAATGTCTCAGCTCAAATGTCGAGAGGGTTTTACCATCATTAATGATGCTTATAATGCTAACCCTGTTTCTCTGTCCATGGCTATTGAGACTTTGGTGCGGGGCAAGGGAAAAGGTCGGGCTATATTAGTGTTGGGAGATATGTTGGAGCTTGGAAATGATGCTGAGAAGTTTCATCGAGAAGTTGTACATACTCGTGCTTTTAATCGCATTGATTTTTTATTTACCTTTGGTCAATTAGCTCATTTGATTGGTGAAGAGGCTTTAGCTAAGGGAATGAAAAAAGAACACGTTTTTTTAGATTTTAATCATCAAGAAATCGCTAAAAATCTTAAAACACTTCTGGTGAAAGGGGATTCTGTTTTAGTTAAGGGTTCTCGCGGAACTGGAATGGAAAGGGTTGTTAAATTGTTGGTGGATACATAATTATGCTCTATCATTTATTATATCCCTTACGTAATCAATATTCTTTATTTAATGTATTCCGGTATATTACTTTCCGGGCTGCCTATGCTACGCTAACCGCTTTGTTGCTCTCATTCTTGCTCGGTCCTTTTTTGATTCGATGGCTTCAGCGGTTTAGTGTTGAAGAGAATATTCGTCAAGATGGGCCGGGAGGTCATAAAAATAAAGAAGGTACTCCCACCATGGGAGGGATTTTGATCTTATTTTCTTTGATTGTTCCTACGTTGCTATGGTCTGATTTAACCAATCGATATGTTTGGGTAGTTTTGGCGGCCACCGTGTCTTTTGGTATTATCGGGTTTATTGATGATTATGTAAAATTAAGTAAATGGAGAGGTTTATCAGGGTTTTCTATCCGTATTAAATTTAATTTGCAGATTTTGGCTGCCGGCGGCATCGCTTTATATTTATATTATTTCCCGGCTAATTCTTATACCACTGAACTTACTGTGCCCTTTTTTAAAAATTGTCGGCCAAACCTGTATTGGTTTTATATCCCCTTTGCCATTTTGCTGATTGTCGGGACCTCTAATGGGGTCAACCTGACCGATGGACTGGATGGATTGGCCATTGTACCGATGATTATTGCAGCCATAGCCTTTATGGGGCTTTGTTATCTGGCCGGCCATGCCAATTTTGCTAATTATTTGATGATTATCAATGTAAAGGGTGCCGGAGAGTTGACTATATTCTGTGGCACCATGATTGGAGCAGGCTTAGGATTTTTATGGTTCAACACCTATCCGGCTCAGGTGTTTATGGGAGATATCGGCTCTCTGTCTCTAGGTGCAGCCTTGGGAACAGTGGCTTTGATCAGCAAACACGAACTTCTTCTTTTTCTTATAGGCGGACTTTTTGTTATCGAAACGGTATCAGTGATTATCCAGGTTTGTTCTTACCGTCTGTTTGGGGGAAAGAGGGTGTTTAATATGGCGCCTATTCATCATCATTTTGAATTGAAGGGGTGGGCGGAACCTAAGATTATTGTGCGGTTTTGGATCATTTCCATAATTTTAGCATTGTTGAGTCTTAGTACTTTGAAATTACGATAAAAGAGCATGCATATTTCAGAATTTAAAGGGAAAAAGGTTTTAGTTGTAGGTTTAGGCAAGACAGGTATGGCTTTGGCCCGCTTAATGGCTGGGGGAGGAGCTTTGGTAACGATAAACGATATTCATCCTGAAGAAGAAATGGCCTTTGCTTTAGAGGAGTTAAAAGGGGTTTCCTGTCGGTCAGAGTTTGGGGTGCATAAAATAGAGACCTTTCTTGATCAGGACCTCATATTAGTAAGCCCCGGCGTACCTTTGCAGCAAAAAGCCTTTGAGGCGGCACGGCAAAAAAGAATTCCGATTTATAATGATCTGGAATTAGCCTATTCCTTGACCTCTACACCATTTTTGGCTGTTGCCGGGACCAATGGTAAAACCACCACTACCACTTTGATGGGCGATATTTTTCATCGAGCCGGCAAGGAAATTTTACTTGGCGGTAACATAGGTTTCCCCTTATCCCCCCTTGTTTGCGAACAACCGGAAGCAGAGTTTATTATCGCCGAGGTGAGCAGCTTTCAGTTGGAGACCATTCAAACATTTCGACCATGGTTGGGTATTATGCTCAATATTACACCGGATCATCTTGATCGCCACCCAGGATGGAGTGACTATGTTAAGGCCAAGGCGCGACTTTTTGAGAACCAGACTGCCCAAGATTTTGCTTTAGTTAATGGGCAGGATAAAGCTACCTCAGAATTGCTGGCCCAACGTCAAGGTTTTGGAAAACTGCTTTTTTTTCGAACCGATGCTCCTGTTGAGGAAGGAGTGATGATTCAGGGAGAGGATATTGTTATTCGTCTTGCCGGCCAGGAAGATCTCATTTGCTCGGTTAAGCGAAGCAGATTGCCTGGGGAGCATAATCGACAAAATATTATTGCTGCAGCCTTGGCTGCCTGGCTTTGCCGTATTGATGGGGCGGTTATTCAGCGAGCCATTGATGAATTTGATGGACTTGGGCATCGCATTGAGTTTGTGGCAGAAATTGGTGACGTTCGCTTTATTGATGACTCTAAGGGGACCAATGTTGGTGCAGTGATTAAGGCTATTCAGAGTTTAAAGGGGCCGATTTGGTTGATATTGGGAGGCAAAGACAAAGAAAATGATTATTGCCCGTTGATTCCGGTAGTAGAAAAGCGGGTCAAGGGTATTTTAGCTATCGGCGAGTCCAAAAAGAAAATTGATCAGTTTTTTCATGGGAAGGTGTCTGTTTATTCTATGGATTCTTTACGGGAAGCCGTATATTTAGGATTTTCATTGGCTCATCCCGGTGATACAGTGCTTTTATCGCCGGCTTGTGCCAGTTTCGATATGTTTGAAAGCTATGAGCATCGCGGTCAGGTTTTTAAACAAATTGTTCGGGAGATTGAATATGCCCAAGCAACAGACCTATGATCATCTTTTATTTATAGTTGTGCTGGTACTCATGGGTCTTGGTCTAGTGATGGTTTACAGTTCGAGTGCCTTGGTAGCGGAAACTCGTTACCAGGTTTCCTCGTATTATTTTTTAAAAAAACAGGCCTTCTGTATGGGACTGGCCATGCTGGTATTGTTGGGTGCTATGATTGTCCCTTATACATTTTGGCGGAAGATGTGCTATGTTCTTTTATTGTTTTCGATTATATTATTGGCCTTGGTATTTTTCCCCGCCCTTGGAAAGAGGGCTGGAGGGGCTTGCCGTTGGTTGAACTTATCCGGCTTTAGTTTTCAGCCTGCTGAATTTGCTAAATTGGCTCTGATTTTATATTTGGCACATTTTTTGGCTAAAAAAGTGGATGATATTGAGGATATGAAAGCCATATTTTTACCATTATTTATTGTCTTAGGCGTTTCCTTTCTGTTGATTGTAAAACAACCGGATCTTGGTACCGGAGTGGTTATTGTGTTGATTGCCTTTTCTTTGGTATTTGCAGCCGGGGCTAAAAAGCGGCAGTTATTCGGCATTGCCGGTTTGTTTTCGCTGTGTCTGGGAGGATTGATATGGTTGGTTCGTTACCGGCTGCAAAGGATTTTAGTCTTTATGAATCCTTGGAAGGACCCGGCCGGAAAAGGCTACCAGATGGTCCAGTCATTTTGTGCCCTCGGAGCAGGGGGATGGTTTGGCCAAGGCTTAGGTCAGGGAATTCAAAAGTGTGGATATCTGCCGGAGGCGCATACTGATTTTATTTTTTCTGTTATTGGTGAAGAGTTAGGATTTATAGGGACTTTTGCCGTTTTAGTTTTGTTCGGTATATTTATTTGGCGAGGGTTTCTAATTGCTCGTCGGGCAAAAGATCCCTTTGCTCGCTGGCTGGCTTTAGGAATTACCTGTTTAATTGGCTGTCAGGCTTTCATTAATATTGGTGTGGCTATAGGAATATTACCAACCAAGGGGCTTGCCTTGCCTTTTATTAGTTTTGGGGGCTCCTCGCTTATAGTGAATGCTTTGGCAGTGGGGATGTTATTGAATATTTCCATTACGGTATGATAATACCATGAGGATTATTTTAGCCTGCGGCGGCACAGGGGGGCATTTATATCCCGGTCTCGCTATTGCTCAAGAGTTTCAAAGCCAAAAACCGGAAGCCCAAATTTTGTTTGTCATAACCCGGCGAAGTATTGATCAAAAAATTATTTCTAAAGAGGGATGGCCTTATGTGGATTTGCCGGTGGAAAGTTTTCGTGGTTTTTCCTGGAGAACTTTATGGGCTTTGGGATGCCTGGTTTGGAGCATTGGGTTGGCTGTGCGCCTGGTGAAATCTTATCATCCCCGGCTCATTATTGGCCTTGGGGCCTATCCATCAGTTCCTGCACTGGTGGCCGGAAAATTGTGTGGAGTTACCTTGATGATTCAAGAGCAGAATTTATTTCCCGGAGGGGCTAATAAATTTTTAAGCAGATGGGCCAAGCGGATTTTTATCTCATTTTCAGAAACTGAGCAGTTTTTCCCAAAGGGTTCAAAGGGAAGAATGATTCTTGCGGGAAATCCCGTTCGGCAAGGTTTATATAATGATATTGACGGCTTAAAACCTGGTCTTAGATCACTGTTCGGTTTAAATGATGATAAATTTACCCTATTGATTTTTGGTGGGAGTAAAGGGGCTCATCGAATAAATGAAGCAGTGATGGAAGGCTTGAGCGGCCTGACAGAAGAAAGATCAGGGAGGTTGCAGATTATTCATCAGACAGGGGAGGCTGATTTTAAAGGAGTAAAGAATTTTTATCAACAATTTGCAGTCAAATCAGTGGTTTTGCCGTATATTCATGAGATGGCGGATGCTTATAATGCCGCAGATCTGGTGATTTGCCGGGCAGGAGCAACTACTTTGGCCGAGATTACCGTGCTCGGTAAAGCGTCAATTTTAATTCCCTATCCTTATGCGGTTCATGATCATCAAATGATAAATGCTCAAGTTCTTAAGACAGTTGGGGCTGCGGAGTTGATTTCAGATGGGGAATTGGCGGGGGATACTTTATGGTCAAAAATCCACAGGCTTATGGATCATCGGGAAGAATTACTCCGGATGCAAAAGAAGGCTAAAAAGCTTGGAAAGCCAAAGGCAGCCCACAAGATTGTTCGGGAGTCTTTACGTTTAATTGAAAAATAAACGATTCGTGTAATTAGATTTAGATGGAGGGAAAAATAGTCTATTGTGCAGGTGGGAATAAAGTAAGATGTCGTATTGAAAAAGCAATATTTTTATCATGGGTGGCAAAATAAATGTTTTTAAAAATTAATCATGTGCATTTTATCGGTATTGGCGGCAGTGGTATGAGCGGGATAGCCGAACTGCTGCATAACCTTGGTTACAAAGTAAGTGGGTCTGATATAGCCAAATCTGAAAATATTCAACATTTGCAAAAGCTAGGGATTACCGTGACTGTCGGTCATCACCCGAAAAATATTCAGTCTGCGGATGTAGTAGTCTATTCATCGGCCATTCAACCCGACAACCTGGAATTGCGGGCTGCCAAGGATTTAGTGATTCCGGTTATTCCCAGAGCGGAAATGTTGGCTGAATTAATGCGTATGAAATATGGTATTGCCATTGCCGGGACCCACGGCAAAACCACCACCACCTCCCTTGTGTCTACTATTTTAGCACGGGCAAATTTTGACCCAACGGTGGTTATTGGTGGGCGATTGTCGAGCCTGGGCAGCAATGCATACTTAGGGCAGGGAGATTTTTTAGTTGCCGAAGCCGATGAAAGTGATGGGTCATTTTTAAAATTAAATCCCACTATAGCTGTAGTGACCACTCTTGATGCAGAGCATATGGATTTTTATGGTTCATTGGAGAAATTAAAAGCAACCTTTTTGGACTTTATCAACAAGGTTCCTTTTTATGGCGCTGCCGTGTTGTGTTTGGATCAAGAAAATATTCAGGACCTGATCCCCGGCATAAAAAAGCGCTGCATTTCCTATGGGTTAATTGGACAGACAGATCTTTTGGCCACAGCCATTGAAGCCAGGGGGTTACACTCTTTTTTTGATGTAATTTGGATGGGCAAAAAAATAGGCCGGGTTCGACTGAATGTACCGGGCATCCATAATATCTATAATGCCTTGGCGGCAATTGGCGTTTCACTGGAGTTGGAGGTCCCCTTTGAGGTTATTAAAGAAGCCTTGGGGGCTTTTCAGGGAGCAGACCGGCGTTTTCAGATCACAGAAAAGATACAAGATATTTATGTAGTTGATGACTATGGGCATCATCCTACTGAAATTAAAGCCACCTTAGCTACCGGCAAAGCTGTTTTAGCCACTGAAGAGAATAGCTGGGATCGAAGACTGATCGCGGTTTTTCAGCCTCATCGATATACCAGGACCAGGGACCTTCTTACCGATTTTTATACTTCTTTTTACCATTCTGATGTCTTAATAATTACTGATATATATCCGGCCGGTGAAAAACCTATTGAGGGGATCACTGCTTCTCTCATCGCCGAAGGGGTCAAACTGCACGGTCATCGGGATGTACACTACATTTCAGATAAGCAAGAAATCCCGGAACATATTATGAAGATAGTTCACCCCGGAGATATGATTTTAACCCTCGGGGCCGGGGATATTGGGAAAGTCAATAAAAAGATAACGGCTTTATTAAAAGAGAGGTTTTTATGAGTCAAGCCCTTTGGACTCAACTGAAATATTTTTTTCCTGAAAAAGTTTGTTTTGGTGAGCCTTTAAAACAGTATACTTCTTTTGGTATTGGAGGGCCTGCTGATTGTTTGATTACTGTTGAAACAGTTGCAGAACTGAGAAAGGTGCTTGCTGTGATGAATGATTATCAGCAGACCTTTTTCTTGTTGGGCAAAGGGACCAATGTGCTGATTTCTGATCGAGGAATTCGAGGGGTTGTGATTCGTTTGGCCGGAGAATTCACGCAGGCTGAAGTAAAGGGGAATGAGCTGATTGCAGGCGCTGCCTGCCCTATTTCTTTGCTGCTTAGGCTGTCTATTCAGCACACCCTTTCGGGTTTAGAGTTTGCTATTGGTCTTCCGGGATCTTTGGGTGGTGCGGTTTATATGAACGCCGGTTCCAAAGACGTGGGTATCGGCTCTTTAGTCAAGGAAATTCATCTGGTTTGTCCCGATGGGTCTTATGAAATAAGATCTGGAGAAAATTTACATTTTTCCTATCGTCATTCCTCCCTCAAACCTGGGGAGATCATTACGCGAATAATTTTAAAATTACGAGAAGAGGGAAGAAAAGAAGAGCTTTTGTCCAAAATGAAAGAAGGCTATGCGCATCGAGTCAGTCATCAACCCCTTAGGGAAAAATCGGCTGGATGTATTTTTAAAAATCCCCCTGGGGGTTCGGCAGGCGAATTAATCGATCTGGCCGGTTTAAAGGGATTTTCGATCGGTGATGCGCAAGTTTCGACCATTCATGCAAATTTTTTTATTAATCAGCATCAGGCTTCCTGTGACCAAATATTACGCTTAATGAATTTGGCACAGAAGAAGGTCCATCAATTTTGTGGTTTGGCTTTGGAACCGGAGGTGCTCATATGGGGGCAGAGTGATGATGATTAAGAAGGACCTGCAGGAGATGAGAGTTGCTGTTTTGATGGGAGGTATCTCCTCAGAGCGCGAGGTTTCCCTTGAAACCGGAGTTGCTATTGAAAATGCTTTGAGGAGTCAGGGTTTTCAGGTGATAGGAATTGATGCAGACGACCAAATTCCCGAGAGACTTTTATATGAAAAGGTTGATGTTATTTTTTTAGCCTTGCATGGAAAGTATGGAGAAGACGGATCAATACAGGGCCTTCTGGAGATGCTTAATATTCCTTATACCGGTTCAAAAGTTTTGGCCAGTGCTTTGGCCTTTGACAAGGTGAAGGCCAAGCATATGTTTTGTTTCCACCAAATTCCAACACCGCGATTTATTCCTTTGGAGCAAAAGAATTTTCTGGCCCATAGGGAAAAAATCAAAGATCTGGTCTGGGCTTATCCAGTGGTAGTCAAACCCAGTGAAGAAGGCTCCACTATAGGGATTTCTTTGGTACGAGGGCCCTCAGTTTTGGAAGATGCCTGTATCAAGGCCTTTAAGTATGGAAAGGAGATCCTGATTGAGGAATTTATCGAGGGGAGGGAAATCACTGTAGGGATTTTGGGGGATCAGGCCCTGCCGGTTATAGAAGTGGTCCCTTTATCGGGATTTTATGATTATGAGTCTAAATATACCAAGGGAAAAACGGAATATATTGTCCCTGCCCAACTGGAAAAGAGGCTTTATCAAAAGGTTCAATCCCTGGGGCTAGAAGCTCATAAGGCTTTGGGGTGCCGGGGTGTATCACGAGTAGATTTTCGGGTGGATAGAGATGGGAGCCCTTTTGTTTTAGAGGTTAATACGATTCCCGGTATGACTGAGCTGAGTCTTTTGCCAAAGGCAGCTCAGGTGGCCGGGATTTCTTTTAAAGAATTAGTAAAAATAATTTTGGTATCAGCCATTGAAGACGAGACTTAGGTTAGAGGGGGTGATCTTTACAAAATATGCCAAGATTTAGGCACTCTTCATTACATACAATAAATAATTGACACTTTACATTTTCATTTCGAGGAGTGAACGACGAGAAATCTTATAACCAAACGTTAAAAGATTTCTCACATTCGTTCGAAATGACAAAAAGTGTAAACTGGAAAATGAAGGATGCCTACATTTACAATATGAATGGGGGGGAGATATGGATATGATAAAGGAAAAATGGAAAAAATTTGTTTTGACGGCTCTGTTAGGGAGTTTGATACTTTGGAGTGGATATTATCTGCTTGAAAGGGTGCCGGCCTTTCAAATATCGAAAATTTTAATTAGGGGAACAGAACAGTGTGATCCTAAAGATATTGAAAAATTTACCAATTCAACCTACAACAGATGCATTTTTAAGATAGATTTGCCAAACCTGTATCGAAAGATCAAATCCATTGGTTGGGTAAAAACAGTCTCAGTTCGCCGCGTTTTGCCGAATACTTTACAGATTAATATTCAGGAGCGTGTGCCCTTTGGAATTATCAGGGCGGATCAGCACTATTTAGTAGACAACGAAGGAGTAGTGATTGCTCCTATTCAGGATCAAAAGGCCTGGGCCCTGCCACTAATTACCGGTATACATGAAGAAAGACTTTTGGCGAGTAAGAGAGTTAATTCCCCTTCTTTACATTCTGCACTGGAGATTTTAAAATTAATGCAGGATTTGAAGGTTAAATGGCTTTCCGAGGTTTTAGAAATTAGTTGTGAAAATCAGGAAAATATTGTTTTATATAACAAAAATAGGGGTCGTGAAATTCGATTAGGGCTGAATAATTTGCAGGAAAAGGTAATTTATTTGCAAACTATTTGGGATGATATTAAAACCAGGGTATCCGGCATTGAATATATTGATTTGAGATATAAAAATCAAATTATTGTCAAACCGGAAAATCATATTATTTAACTTCTTCGTTCTCCCAAAAGGAGGTGAGAAGATGGTCAAAAAAGATAATCTTATCGTAGGCGTAGATATCGGTACTACCAAGATTTGTACTATTATTGGAGAAGTGGACAGCCAAGGGGGAATTGATATTATCGGTCTTGGCCTGAGCCCCTCCCGTGGTTTGCGCAAAGGTGTGGTCATTGATTTAGAAAGTACTGTAGAGTCAATTAAAAAATCAGTTCACGAGGCTGAAATTATGGCGGGCATTCCGGTTGAGAGCGCTTATGTAGGCATTGCCGGCGGACATATTAAGGGTATTAGCAGCCGTGGTGTAATTGCTGTTTCAGGGAAGAATCGGGAGATTACCCAAGTTGATATTGATCGGGTGATTGATGCGGCTAAAGCCGTGGCCTTGCCCATGGATCGAGAAGTTATTCATGTTTTACCCCAGGAATATATTATCGATAATCAGGATAGAATTAAACAGCCCTTAGGCTTATCAGGGGTCAGATTAGAAGTGGATGTTCATATTATTACAGGTGCTGTAGCTTCAGCTCAAAATATTATCAAGAGCGTGAATCGTGCCGGCCTTGAAGTGAAGGATATTATCCTGGAACAATTAGCCTCCAGTGAATCTACTATGGTTTCTGATGAAAAAGACCTTGGGGTCGCCGTGGTTGATATTGGTGGCGGGACTACTGATTTGGCTATATTTGTAAATGGGAGTATCCGTCATGCTGCTGTTATTTCCCTGGGGGGGGACAACTTTACCTATGATATAGCGGTAGGCTTGCGGACGCCAAACCGGGAGGCTGAGGGGATTAAAAGAAAGCATGGCTGTGTGTTAACTACACTTTTGGATGATAAAGAAACAGTTGAGGTCCCTACTGTTGGCGGAAGGAAGCCGCGAGTAGTATCCCGGCAGGTGCTGTGTGAAATAATGGAGCCGCGAGCTGAAGAAATTTTTGGATTGGTAGACCGGGAGATCAAAAACAGCGGCTACGGGAATTTGATACCGGCCGGGGTCTTAATTACCGGCGGATCATCGTTAATGAAGGGTATGGTGGAAATAGCAGAGCAGATTTTTGATTTGCCCGTTCGATTGGGTATCCCTTCGGGGTTTGGCGGTTTGGCCGAAATTGTTAAAAGCCCTGAGTATTCTACAGGAACAGGCTTGCTCCTTTACGGATGGCGATATGGCCAAAAAGATCCTTATTTTATGTCCAAAAATGATACCCGACTTTTTCAGAATATTTTAAAAAGGATGAAAGACTGGATGAAGGACTTTTTTTAAACAATAATCTTAAAGGAGGTTAGGAGATGCCAATAGCTTTAGAAGAAAATAGTGAGTGCTTGGCCAAGATAAAGGTTATCGGGGTAGGTGGGGGAGGAAGTAACGCTGCTAACCGCATGATAAGCTCTCACATGAAAGGAGTGGAGTTTTATATAGTGAATACGGATTTACAGGCACTCAATAGGTCTCCCGCTCCGAATCGATTTCAATTAGGGCTCAAATTAACCCGTGGACTGGGAGCAGGAGCAAATCCGGAAATTGGCCGAAAGGCCGCCCAAGAGGATGAGGAAAAGATTTTGGAAATTGTGAAGGGAGCTGATATGATTTTTATCACTGCCGGTATGGGGGGCGGCACCGGGACTGGGGCAGCCCCTGTTATTGCTCGTATAGCTAAAAAAGCCGGCATCCTGACTGTGGCGGTGGTTACCAAGCCCTTTATTTTTGAGGGGAAAAAGAGAATGTTGCAGGCTGATAAAGGTTTGGAAGAATTGAAGTCTGAAGTAGATTCATTGGTTACTATCCCCAATCAACGCCTGTTGAATATTGTTGAACGTCAAACCTCCATGAAAAGCGCTTTTGGTCTGGCCGATGAGATCCTGCTTCAGGCAGTGCAAGGGATATCGGATCTGATTACTAAACCGGGAGAGATTAATCTGGATTTTGCGGATGTAAAAACAGTTATGTCTGAAAAAGGAACTGCCCTCATGGGGACCGGAGTAGCCAAGGGGGAAGATAGGGCTTTGGAGGCAACCAAGAAAGCCATTTCCAGTCCCTTGCTGGAAGATAATTCTCTGGAGGGGGCCCGGGGGGTTTTGTTGAATATTACCGGCGGAAGCGATTTGACCCTGTGGGAGGTTAATGAAGCATCCTCATCCATTCAAGAATTGGTACATGAAGATGCTAATATCATATTTGGTTCTGTGTATGATGAAGATATGGTGGACGAGGTCAGGGTTACAGTTATAGCCACTGGTTTTGATCGAAAAGAAGAGGTTGAACAAAAAAAGACCGGTATCATTACTCATGCGTGTAACATCAAACCGGAAGCATTCAATTCTATGAATCGTGATGTCCCCGCTTATATTCGCGCCCAGGATAAAAATCAGGATAAAGATAATATAACGCCTGAAAATACCAATATTTCGAACTTTAAAAAAAATCGATTAGTGGTAAATGGCGATTTAACAGATAATTTGGGGCTAATGTTTAATGAAGAGGATAGTGATGAGGATCGTGATGTCCCGGCTTTTTTGCGGCGTAGAATGGTGGATTAACCGTATTGGTAATGTAAGCGCAGAGGAATTTATTTTTTTATGTGGTTTCCCGGCAATTTTTTTGACAAGATAAACAGGATTGAACAGGATAAAAAAGAAAAATTTCATAAATCTTGTTGATCCTGTCTAATTTTGGGTGATTTGGGGAAAAATGTTTCCGTTTAATTATTATTGTAATGCTGATCAAGAATCAGTTATTCATTTTTTGGACCCCTGGACAAAATTAGTGATTTTATTCGGGGTTTTTGTTTTCATTTTTTTCTTTACCTCTCCCGGGACCTTGATCTGTTTGTTTATATTATTATTAATAGTAGCCAGGATAGCCAAAATCCCACTTGGTTATATGGTTTACCGGTTGAAATTTTTATTCTGGTTTTTTATTATAGGTAACCTTTTTTATTTCTTTTTTACTCCGGGGCGAGTACTTTATCATATCCCTTGGGCACATCTTTCATTGACCAGTGAAGGATTAGCTAAGGGCTTAACCTTGATTTTTCAATTATGTCTGATAGCTACGGCCTCTTTTTTAGTATTGAGCACTACGTCTACAGTAAAGCTGATAAAATCTGTTCAGAGTATATTTTATCCCTTTTTCAGGGCCGGCATTAAAGTGCCGGATATTTCCCTCATGATGATTATCAGCTTACAGTTTATCCCTATTGTTTTGGCAGAGGGGAAAAGGATTATACATATACAAATGATGCGGGGAGGCAACTTTCAAGAGAAGGGCGTATTGACTTATACTAAAAATTTAGTTCATCTGGTAATCCCCATATTTTTGGCTTTGGTACGAAAGGCACATACTTTGGCCTTGGCTATAGAGCTTCGAGGCTATACAGGCCAAGTAGGCAGACAGCAATTTTATCTTCCCAGATGGCGTCTGCGTGATATAATAGCTTTTTTATTGTCAGGCTTTTTTATGGGAGGATTGGTCTTGGGGACTAAATATATCTAAGACTTTTAAAAGAAATAATCACGTCGGTCGTTTTTTCTCCTCGGCAAAAAGCGGAAAGGCGTAATTTAAAAAGGAAAGGATAAACTAAAGGATGTTGAGCGCTGAAGAACAATTGGAAATTATAGGCAAAGGCGTGGCTGAAATCATTTCTGAAGAGGAGCTTTTAAAGAAATTAAAACAAGCAGTAGCGTCCCAAAAACCCCTTCGTATTAAAGCCGGATTTGATCCTACAGCTCCTGATATTCATTTGGGGCATACGGTGTTAATTCAAAAATTACGAGATTTTCAACATCTTGGGCATGAGGTACATTTCTTGATTGGCGATTTCACCGGAATGATCGGTGATCCCAGTGGCCGATCAGAGACAAGGAAATCCCTGACCCAGGAAGAAGTAATGAAAAATGCCCGGACCTATCAACGCCAGATTTTCAAGATCCTTGATAAGCAAAAAACAGTGGTTGCTTTTAACAGTACGTGGATGAAAAAGATGGATGCCGAGGGATTGATCAAGCTTTGTGCACGCCAAACCGTGGCTCGTATGCTTGAGAGGGATGATTTTTCAAAACGCTTTGCCAATCACCAACCTATCACTATCCATGAGTTTTTGTATCCATTGATTCAGGGGTATGATTCAGTGGAACTTCGTGCCGATGTTGAGCTGGGAGGAACGGACCAAAAATTTAATTTATTGATGGGAAGAGAATTGCAAAGGGATTGGGGCCAATCCCCTCAGGTGGTTATTATGATGCCTCTTTTGGAGGGAACTGACGGCGTGCAGAAGATGAGCAAAAGTTATGGCAATTACATTGGTATTGATGAGGCCCCTCATCAAATTTATGGCAAGATAATGTCTATTTCCGATGAACTCATGATCCGCTATTATATCCTGCTCACAGACTATTCGGTTAACCATATTGAAGGAGTTCAGCAAAAAATGACCGAAGGGGGGTTGAATCCCCGTGATGTTAAAAAGGAACTGGCTCGCTATATTGTCAGTCAATATTATGGTGAACAACAGACATTGGAGGCGGAAAAGCATTTTGAGGCTGTTCATCAACACAGAGGGGTCCCTGATGAGATGCCTGAATATAGCCTTGCTTCAGGCAGCCGAGTCTGGATTGTCCGCTTGCTGGTAGATTCAGGAACTGTAGAGAGCAGCAGTCAGGCGCGCAGACTCATTAAGCAGGGCAGCGTGAGCCTTGATGGAGAAAAGATAAGGGATGAAAATTTGGAGCTGCTCATAGATAAAGAGTTTATTTGCAAAGTCGGCAAAAGAAGATTTTTAAGAATAAAAACAATATAGGAAGAAGGCGAGGTGGCCAATGAGAAAAACTAAAATTGTCTGTACAATAGGGCCTGCCAGCCGGAATCCCGATGTTTTGGAAAATTTGATTCGGGCGGGGATGGATGTGGCCCGGTTAAATTTTTCTCATGGAACACAGGATGAACACCGGCAAGTCCTTGGTTTAATCCGATCGATATCTAAAGATTTGGGGAAACCGGTGGCCATCCTTCAAGATCTGCCAGGTCCCAAATTGCGTATTGGCCCAATTGCCGGGGGAGAGGTGCATTTAGCAAAAGGCGATCTTTTTGCTCTAACTACAGAAGCGGTAGAAGGAAATGTGAGAAGGGTTTCGGTAAATTATGCTCCCCTGATTCAAGAGCTGAAGGTTGGAGACACCCTGCTTTTGGCTGACGGCAGCATTCAACTTGAGGTTATAACGAAAAAGCCGCAAGAAATAGATTGCCGGGTGCTGGTAGGGGGTGCTCTCAGTTCCCACAAAGGGGTCAATGTACCGGTGGATACCTTATCCATACCTGTTTTTACCAGTCGGGATGAAGAGGGTTTGCTGTGGGGAATCGAGCATGAAGTAGATTTTATTGCCTTATCCTTCATTCGTCGAGCCGAGGACCTTCTTAAGGCAAAAAAAATATTGACACAAAAGGGAAGTTCTATCCGGCTTATTGCCAAGATTGAAAAGGCAGGGGCTATTAAAAACCTGGAAACCATCATTAAGATTGCTGATGGGGTCATGATTGCCAGGGGGGACCTTGGCGTAGAGATACCCCTGGAAAGGGTCCCCATTATCCAAAAGGAGTTGATTGACAAAGCAAATTCAGTAGGAAAACCCATAATAACGGCCACCCAGATGCTGAGATCTATGGTGGATAATACTCGACCCACTCGTGCTGAGGCTGCGGATGTGGCCAATGCCGTATTGGACGGTTCCGATGCGCTCATGTTGTCTGAGGAAACGGCTGTGGGCAAATATCCTGCACAAACAGTTCAGGTAATGTCCAATATTATCAGGGAGGCGGAAAAGGCCTTTCCCTACTGGAGGAACCTGGCCAATAAGGCCGATTTGGGATCTTTGTCCATTGAGGAGGCTGTCAGCCATGCCGGCAGTGATATGGCTTATTATCTCAAGGCCCAGGCCATTATCACCCCTACTGAATCGGGACACACTGCCCGAATGGTTTCAAAATATCGACCGAAAGCCCCTATTTTGGCCATCACCCGCCATATGTCTACTCAACGGCAATTGCAGCTTTCCTGGGGGGTATTCTCTCTTACCCTGGCAGATTTTAGTGATCTGGAAGATATGATCAGACAGGGGAAGCAGATAGCCCGGGACGCCGGATGGGTCTGTGCTGATGATATTGTGGTTTTTACTGCCGGCCTGCCTTTGATGGAGCCGGGGAATACGAATTTGATAAAGGCAGACCAAATTTAATCATATGCCGGGTAGATTATTCGAGGAATGGTTTGAGTTTTAAAGGGAAAAGATAATTCAGTTCTGTTACCAAGTAATGAAAAAAGATGAATCAGAAATATTTATCAGTCAACCAATATCGGCATAGAAGGCGAAAATGATTTCTTATTTTGTTTTTTCTTTACCGGGATAGGAAGTGTGAAATAAAAAGTTGACCCCATTCCTTTTTGTGAATGAACCCAGATTTTACCACCATGTTTTCCAACAACTTTCTTTACAATAGCCAGACCGATTCCATTTCCTTCCACCTCTTTTGATTCCTTTAATCTTTGGAAGATGGTAAAAATTTTCTCACGATATTCCTCTTCAATCCCAATGCCATTGTCTTTAACAAAAAATTCGTTTTCTTTATTTTTCTCAGAACAACCAATTTCTATTGTTCCCTCCCTTTCAGGGTTCATGAATTTAATGGCGTTTGAAATGAGGTTTATGAATACCTGGAGTATTCTATTAGGATTACAAAAAGTACTTGGAAAATTTTTAGCAAAGGTTAGGTGGATATTTTTCTCTTTAATTTTGGGGCCTAATTCATCTACTGCTCTTTCAACGATTTGAATTATCGGATAAATTTGATAATCATCTTCAGTGGCCCCGATTTGAGAAAATTCCAAGATATCAATGATTAATCTTTCCATATTTTCTGCATTTTTCTTGATTCTCTCAAGGTAATATAGGGCATCTTCTCTAAATTGGCTCTTGTGATCACGCAAAAGTATAGAGGTAAAATCTTGTAGAATATACAAAGGTGATTTCAAGTCGTGAGTAACAATAGAAACAAAATTTTGTAACTCTTCATTTTCTTCTTTTAAAACCTTATTTTTTGTTTCCAATTCTTTTTGGTGATTTTTTTTCTCAGTGACATCTTCTCCAATGTAAATACTTTTAATATGTTCTTCCTCAACAGTAAAAAAAACACTATGCCAGGAAATTGTTCTCTGCATTCCTTTTTTAGTTATGAGGGGATATTCAAAAGAGCTAGAGGTTTTTATAAAAGGCTCTTGTTCAAAAAAATGCAGATGTTTCTCTTCAGGTGGAGTCATTAATTGGCACCAATTTTTCCCCATAACTTCGCTTTTTGTATATTCAGTAACTTCTTCGCATTTTTTGTTGAATTGAATAATTTTTCCCTCTTGGTTTAAAGCTAGAATTAATGCATTTGCTTTTTCGATAATTTGTTTTTGCAGTGACTCAACTAATTTTTCATCTGTTGTGGTGGGATCATTATAAATTTCCCTTAAATCATCTTTAACGACTTCAGAGTTTTTATATTCGCCTTTTTGATGCTTCTTTTTTTCACCCAATTCCTTTTGAAGATGATTGACCTTTTCTACTGAATGAGCAATTGTTTCTTTCGCATGTCTTTCATTTTTTACATCATTTCCTTCTTTGAAATCATCTGGTTGTCGATTAAAACTTTTAATCTCCTGAGTGAAACGGCTTAGGAAAAAGAAATTACTGATGCTTATTAACAAAATGAGCCCAGCGAGAATAACAAACAAAAGTTTTTGTAAATGATAATACGAAGACAAGGCAGATTCCACCGGCTCTTCTATGACAATGCCCCAATTTATTTCTTTAATTGGGATCAGTGTACCGATAACCTTAATATTTCTATCATTATAATATATTGTTGGTTTCTTGAGGTCATTCTTATGTATACCCGTACTAAATTGTCTAACCTTTTTAATGTGGCTAAAATCAGTGACCGCAAAATTTAATTCAGATTGAGAATGGGCTATTAACTTTCCATTTTCATCAATCAAATAAGCTGTTACTTCATTGCCCAAATTGAAAATTAAATTTTTTCTCCAGAGTTTTCTAAGCGATATAGCGGCTTTTATTAAACCTTCGATTTCATTATTGGAAAAATTCCTGATGGGAATAGAAACATCAATCATAGGAACTACATAATAAGATGGATATACAAGACTCATGGTAAAATTTTCGTGTAATGTATTATAGTTTTGTTTTATTTCAGATTGAAATGACCAGTCATCTATTTTATCAGGGGATCTTTTTAAACCGGTTAAAATTTTTTTTCCAGCCTTATCGAAAAGCGTTAAACGACTTACATCGGGCAATTTATTTAAGTAATAATCAAACAAACTCTCTTTTTGATAATTATGGTTTTTTTGATTAGCCAGACTGTTAGCTAAAAAAGAGAGCTCATTAATAATTGAGGAAAAAAAAACCTCGTTTTTTTCTTTAATCTTATTTGATAACTGTGTATTTTTTCTGCTTATTACTTGAATAATATAAGATTTAAAATAGATTAAGGGGAAAAAAACAAAAATAATCAGAGAAGTAATAAGAGTGAGGCTTACAAAAATAATAAGTTTTCTTTTTGTTTTATTATAAAAATGTATAGAAGGCAATTTTTCCATTTATAGCCATCTTTTCTTAAATTTAAAATATAGAGGGTACACAATTATAATGAAATAGATATTGTTATGGATTTTCGTTAAAAAAACCGCCAGTGCTACAAACTTGGGTGTCAATACTTTTGGGGGGTACTTTGTTTGATACAAAAGTCATAACACTGACGGTCAATTTTTTTTGCTTGCCTCGATCGGCAGATACTAAAATCTATAATATTTATGGATAACACATCAAGGGCAAGTAGCCTTTGCTTGTTACCACCTATTATTAACATCCTCCATAATTAATACTTTATACACTCGCTAATTGCAGATCTATTTTATTTGAATTCGCAGCTATAAAATTTTGATCCTGGTTTTTATATTTTAAATCCGGAAGTGTGAAGTAAAAAGTCGATCCTTTCCCCACCTGGGAATCAACCCAAATTTCACCATCATGACTTTCAATAATTTTTTTCACCAAAGACAAACCAAGTCCGCCCCCTGCTACATTTTTTGATTCTTTTATTCCTTGGAAGGGTAAAAAGATTTTACTAAAATTTTTCTTTCCGATGCCTATACCATTATCTTTAACGAAAAAGGTAATTTTTTTTACGCTTTGGGAACAACCGATTTCTATTAAACCATTGCCCCCGGGATGTATAAAATTAATAGCATTTGAAATAAGGTGCATAAATATTTGAAAAATTTTATTAGGGTCACAAAAAACTGTTGGTAGATTTTTAAAAATAAAAAAATAGATTTCTTTTTCCTTGATTATCGGACTTAACTTATTGAAAGCTTTTTGAATAATTTTACTTATTGGATAATATTGATAATCATTTTCATCAACTTGAACTTTTAAAAAGTCTACAATATTTGTAATTGATCTATCCATATTTCCCGCATTTTTTTTAATTCGTTCCAGATAATAGGTTACAATTTCACCAAACTCACTCCTATGATTACGTAAAATAATAGAAATAAGGTCTTGTATAACATAAAGGGGCGCTTTAACATCGTTAGAAGAAACGATAGATATAAAACTTTGTAATTCTCTTTTTTTTTCTTCCAATGCCCTATTTTTGTTTTCCCATTCCTGTTGAAGCCTTTTTTGCTCTGAGATATCTTCTCCAATAAAAATATAGATTTTATCTGATTCTTCATTTGACAGAAAAGCACCCCGCCAGGAAATTGTCTTAAATTTCCCTTCTTTGGTAATAATCTGATATTCAAGAGGAGAAGTTTTTTGGGGGAGGATTGAAATAAAACATTCAAGACATTTTTTTCTTTTTTCAGGAAGAGCCATTAATTCATGCCAATTATTTCCAATAACATCATCTTGAACATATCCTGTGACTTCTTCACATTTTTTGTTAAAAAGGAGAATTTCTCCCTCTTTATTTAAGGCTACAATTAAAACGTTCACTTTTTCGACAAGATGTTTTTGAAATTCTTTCTGTATTTTTAATTTATGCCTCGATTTTTCCAATTTCTCACTAATTTTTTCTAATTCATTAATAGATTTTCTAGATTCACCATTACAATTTTCCAAGGAGGTACATGCCTTTTTTGAATTTATATCGCTATCAGTTATTTGCTTTTGCAAGTAGCTAAAAACATCGGTAACATTAACAAATGAATTATCAGAATTTAATTTAAATCTTAAATTAATCTCAATTTTTTGCTCAGCTTCTTTTTCCGGCGATGTATTTACAGCTTTTAGGGGAGTATCATCAGACGCAAAATCATGAGTGTTAGTATCATGAGATGGTTCATCATGAGTGTTAGTATCATTTGAGTGAACCAAACAAGAAACAAAAAAAAGGCTTGATAGACATACAAATAGAATTAAACCCGCCAAGATGAAAAAAATTAATTTTTGTAATTTATAGTAGGAAGCCAGAGCTTCTGTTTGTAACTCTTCAATAACAATTCCCCAGTTCATATTATCGATAGGAGTAAGAATACCAATCACCTTGGCATTATTATCATTACAATAAACTGACTGGGTTTCGAGATTTTTTTTATCAGGTTTATAAATAAAGTCTTTTACCTTTTTTATGTGGCTCATGTTAACCATGTTAACATTGAAAGATTTGTCCCGCCCAAGTTCAGAATGAATAATTAATTTCCCATTTTTATCAATCAAATAAAAGGTAGTCCCCTGCTCAGTCTGTATAGTCGATAATCTTTTCCACAATCTATTAAGTAAAACTTCAGCCTTAATAGCTCCAATAATCTTATTCTCGGAAAAATCTTTAATGGGTAAAGAAATATCAATCATAGGAACTATATATTCAGAGGGATAAACCGGACTAATAGTTACATCCTTTTGGGAAATAATTTTTTCCTGAGTGAGGCCGCTTTCAAATAAATTCCCATTAATACGAGCAGAAGAAATTAAAGCCGGCTGGTTCTTTCCCTTTCTTTTATTGAAAAAAGTTAACTTATTGATATCCGCCGTTTGTTTTAATTGGCGATTAAGCCATTCCTCCGGCTGATGTTCCCAATTTTCAAGTTTACCCAATTTTTTAGCTATGGAAGACAGGTCATGCATAATTGATGAGAGGAAGAACTCTGTTTCTTTTTTTATAGTATTTGATAATTGTAAATTTTTTTGGTAGTTTTTTCGCAGTGTGTTGGATTTGGTGAAAATTAGGCAAATAATGCTAAAAATAATAAGGGAAATAATGAAGATAATATCTAAAGATATGATGGGGTTAAGTTTAATCCTATCCAAAAAGGCACTGAATCGTTTCATTATATGCTCATCTAATTGTATTGTTTAACCGAATCCATGCAGGATTTTTGCGCTGTCTAAATTTAATTTAGTATAGCATATCTAAATTAAATTTTTCAATAGAAATTAATTTTTATTTGCACTGGGTTATAAATACAGGAGAAGAAATATCTGTAATTAAAGATATTTCCCCAATAATTTTTTTTAGAGGCGTAGTTTATGTGCGTAATAATATAAAATTATACATCTAATTCGATTATAATTAATCACATAAAATTTGGCCTCGGAGCCAGATCATTTAAAAACATCGCGGCACCTCCACCTCTAAATTTATGCTCGGTGAAGATAGCATAAAACACTACCTCGTGAAAAATGAACCTTGCCGGCAAAAAATTACTTGACTTTTAAACGCATATTTATTTTTTTTAAATTATAATATTAAACTTAAATTTTATATGTTTATTTAACGACCTGCATGTGAGAGGTAATGAAATGAAGAAAATATTCACTAAAATATTTATGATCAAATCGTAAAAAGTCTCATCAAGGTGTCATTTAGAACAAACGTGAGAAATTTTTATTGCACAACATGGTGAAAAATATAGGATTTATCCCTGTAGCCGAAATGACAAGGTTAATGAATTGTCGGACAGTCTCCTAGTAAAAACGAAACATCAGGTAAAGATGGTCAGAGTAATTATTCAAGGAATGGTTTGAGTTTTAAAGGGAAAAGATAATTCAGTTCTGTTACCAATTTTTTGATGTGAGGAGAAAGACCGGATTGCTCGTCAACAAGATCTTTAAGGTCGTTTATTTCATCCCGGACCCGCCTGAGATCCGAGTTGGCAAGATCCATAAGAGCATGCATAATGATATCAACCGAAGACTTGACATCTCCTTCCATTTCAGGAACAGAGATATCCCCATATCGGGTAATGTTCTCCACTGAACGTAAAAATCCCCACCGATTGGCGGATTGATAATTGAGCGCCTGCTCAATATAGGAAGAAATGAGCCCACAAAGGCCATAGGTTTGTGTCTTTAAAAAGATTGGCCTATCTTCATAATCCCATCGGGGGTCCCCGGCTTCATAGCCTCCTTGATCACTCGACAGGTCCCTGGGTAGAAAATATCCCCCTGTCAGGGTTAGTTTAGCTTCATGACACTTATCTTTAGTTATGGTTACAATTTTACCCATCCGGCACATCAAAGCATTTTGGGTCAATTGTACATCCATAATATTCCTGATATTTCCTTCAATGCTCTCAAAAGCCCCGCTTTGAGGTTCCCCAAAGATCAGTTTTTCCAGGTTATTATCCGGAGCAAAGGAAATCATCGCATGGCTTGAGATGGGGTGTTCATGAGCAGCCTTTTTTAAAATATAGGGAGTGACTATGGTATAAAAAATATTTGGGATTTTATTACAGAGCTTTTTTCTTTCCTCCCGGGTTTTGCGATTTGAGAAAAGAAAATGGAAGTATTTTTCATCTTCCACAGATACCTCACCCGGGTAGAGTAACAAATAGATTCTTTGTGAAAACTGCGAACAGTCGGACACATCTTTCTCATAGGCCCTCCATGTCTTATTATCAGCGCTGTATCGGGTAAATAAAAATAAAAAGAAATTCTTTTTGGCTTCAGTATTGGTAAAATAAGGCCAAATATACGTTTCAGGGTAAAAGTTACTGATTTCATTGTAAGCTGATTCATATTCAGGACTGCTGAAATAATCCGAGGGCATATTTTTTTTATTAAGTGTTTTTAAGGCGGACAATAAGTCCCCTGTTACCTCTTCATTGGCGGTAAAAAGCTCGCTTTTTTTTAGGACGTAAGCGTTTTGTAAGGGATCATAATAAGCAATATCAGCTAAATTGATTTCAAGGGGAGGATAATCAGAATCGGATATTTTGTTGTGCTCTGTTTGAGAATCATGGAAAGAGCTAGAAGAATGGTCCCAGGGGCTTTGGAGGGCAGGCGTATTTTTTTTCTGAGCCTTTTCTTTTTGTAAGGTCCCATTTTTGCTGGAAAATGATTTTCCCCTTTTTGCTCGGGGTATGGATACGCCGGATTGTTTTTTGCTGTCAGGTTGGTATCTATTTTTGTTTTTGGCAAAATGGTAAGAGAAAAAAACAGTTGCTCCAAAGAGGATTAGTAATGAAATGATTTTTAGGCGCTGATGGTGAGTATTTTTCAATTGATTCCCCGCTTTGTTTTTTTCATTGTCGATAAAATTACTATAAAAGCAAGATTATGTCAAAAATAGACAGCAGTTCTTATTTTACCATTTTTATATGGGTAAAATTGCAACCATACCTTATGTAGTGCAAGGCCTTTAGCCTTGCAATTCATTTTCCATAACCATTTACCAAATAAGGCAATGTTGCCTTTTTTGGTAAATGTCGATTTGGTCGGCAGACTTCACCTTTTTTTTAGGTCAATAGCTTAAATATTACATGAGAAAAATATTTCTGTCTTTAAAAAGTTTGATAATTAAGAATATATTTCCTATAATTCAAAAGCATAGGAATTTTCATTTTTTTATGCGGCTTACCGGCCATTTTTTTAGACAGGATAAACAGGATTGGACAGGATAAAAAAGAATAATTTCGTAAATCCTGTTAATCCTGTCTGATTTAAACAAAGAAAGCTGAATTGGGATGAGGAATGAATGTGTCGTATTTTTTGATTTTGGTGCCTATTTTGAATTGTGAGGCAGGGGGGAAACTATGGGCCTAAAAAAAAAGGCAGCTATTTTAGTGGCCGGTGCAGGAATTGCCGGTTGTGCCGCAGCACAGGAATTGCAATCTCATGGGCTTGATTACTTATTGCTGGAAAAAAATGTTGAGCCTGGGGGTCTTACCCGCTCTATAAACATAGGTGAGGCGCATTTTGACTATAGCGGTCACTTCATGCATCTTGATCATTGTGCAAGCCCTGCGGCTATACCCTATGCCAATCAAAGCGATGAAGACTGGCAGCTTATCAATCGCAAATCAACTGTATATGTGAACGGCGCTCTTATACCCGCTCCATTTCAATACAATTTATACTATCTACCCAAGGCAATCCGAGAGCAATGTATCGAGAGTTTTCATAAACGACCGAAAATTGAAAGATGCCAATCCTTTAAAGAATATTTACTCAGCGGCTTTGGTCAGGCCATCTGTGATTATTTTCTTTTCCCTTACAATGAAAAACTCATGGCTTGCTCTCTGGATGATCTTTCGGTGGATTCGGTGAAACGATTTTTCCCTCTCCCTGAGCGCCAAAAAATAGAAAATGGCTATGCTCAAGAGGGCGCTAATTTGAAGACTGGCTATAACAGGAGCTTCTGGTATCCGAAAACGCAGGGTATCGGGCTCCTGTCCAAAGGGTTGTCCAAGGGGTTAAAGGCGCTGCAAACCTGTTGTCCGATTGAAAAGGTGGACCTTGCCCAAGAATGTGCCTTTACTCCTTTGGGGAAAATACGTTATGAAAAGATGCTTACCTCTTTGCCCTTGAAAGAGTTTTGTGCTGTAAGCTCCGATTTATCTCTTCATACATTGGCATCTTGCTTGAAACATACCCGTGTCTTTTGCCTGAATGTATTGGTGAGAGGCCCTGCTCCCAAATCCTTTGGTGATACCCATTGGATTTATATACCCGATAAAGGTATTCCCTTTTACCGACTTGGCGTTTATTCACACATTTCAGCAAAGATGAACCCTCCAGGGCATACGACCCTTTATCTGGAAGCGGCATTTTCGGACAATGCAACCCCGCCGGCTATGGACGATCTTATCAAAGAGATTTTTTTCTCCCTGGAGCGTTTAGGGTGGGCAAAGCGAGCGAATTGCCGTGTTATTTGCGCTAACTGGATAGATTGCGCCTATGTATATTTTGATCATGACCGGCAAGGGACGGTGAATAAGATATTAGACATTTTGCATACCTATAATGTATATCCCATTGGCCGCTATGGCCTTTGGGATTATATCAGTATGGAGGATACGATTTTATCGAGCATTGAAACCGCCAAGAAGGTAACAGGAATGTGCAGTAATGACGATAAGATGGAATAATTTTAATCGCCGTGTGTGTTATATTTTTTGCTGTCTCGTTTTGAATAGAACCATTAACGCTTTAGTTAAATCACGTCAATGTAAAAATTTCGGAATTTATTAGATTTATGTTCCGACAAAAAAGGTATGGAGATAGTATGCCTTGAGCCGGGACAGAGATTGAACCAAACACAATTTTATCGGGTTAAGGAGTCGGTGAAAGGGTCCCGAAGATTT
>DAOURK010000206.1 GCA_030625085.1 Pseudomonadota bacterium | reverse complement strand
GGAAATATATGATAGCCTTTTTTCCCAGGAGGTGGAAAATCAATAAATGCTTGGAAAGTACTTCTTTAAAGTGCTAAAAACGATTAATTTATTTGCGATTTGAAATGTGTAAAAAGGAGGGATTTACTGAGTTTTGGTTATCACTGCTTATGATGGCCAGGAAGCCTTGGATAAGGCACGGGAGGAAAGGCCTGATTTGATTATTCTGGATTTGATGCTTCCCAGAATTGACGGCTATAAGGTCTGTGGTTTGCTTAAAACCGATTGGCGGTATAGCATAATACCAATAATTATCTTAACGGCCGTATTACAGGACGATAATAAACATATGGATTTAGATGTGGGCGCTGATGCTTATATTATGAAGCCCTTTGAAGCAACGGCTTTGTTATCGAAAATTCAAGAGCTTTTGAAAGTGTAGGAAGGCTGAGAGCAATAGCATATAGCGAGAATTCTATTAGATTGTCCCCTTCGGTTGAAATAACAATTCAGGGAAGGAAATTTTAAAGGTTGTGCCTTCAGCCCTATCAAGCGCTATAGTGCCGCTAAGCTGATTTACCAAAAGATTTACTATTTTCATACCTAATGATATTGTTTTTCTAAAATCCAAATCTTTCGGAAAACCAACACCATTATCACTCACCAGCAAAATAATCTGTTGGCCGGCGTCTCTATAAAACTTAAGGCGGATTTCGCCTCCCTCCCCTCCAGGGAAGGCGTGCTTCAAAGAGTTGGAGATAAGTTCGTTTAAAATCAATCCACAGGGAACGGCAGACTCAATTGAAAGCTCAATATCTTTAACATCCATAGAAAGTTTAATTTTATCAGGGGCTTTATATGAGGGCAATAAAGCGGCGGCTGTATCCTTTATATATTCGGCAAAGTTGAGGTGGGATAAGCTCTTAGAGTGGGATAGTTTGTCGTGAACCAGGGCCATCGACTTTATTCGGCTTTGAGTATCTTCGAAAAAATTTTTATACTTTTCGTCCTCAAAATAACTTTCTTGAAGGTAGAGTAAGCTGCAAACAACTTGCAAATTATTCTTTACCCGGTGGTGAATTTCTTTCAAAAGTATTTCTTTTTCATGAAGGGCCTCTTCTAATTCTTTTTGCGCCTTTTTACGCATCATGGCATAGCCTATGGATCGAACGAGTAAATTGCCGTCCATCTCCCCCTTGAACAGATAGTCCTGAGCCCCATTTTCCACAGCTTTCATGCTCAGCCTTTCATCTTCAACTATGGATAGTATAATAATTGGCAGATCCGGGGCCTGGGCGAAAACCTTGTCGAAGGTGTCCAACCCAAGGCTGTCAGGCAGTAAAAGGTCCAATAAAACCAGATCAAATCCTTCCTCGGCCAGGCAGGCCATGCCGGTTGAAAGCTGATTGACCTGTTTTAGATTAAAGGAAAATTTTTTTACTTTATGCAACATTTCCATTATCAGACCGGCATCTAAGGGACTGTCTTCGATCAGCAATATATTTATGGGTTCATTCTTCATCTCATTAATTCTCTATATTAATTCTCAATATTAATTCCTCAATTCCCCGAGGGCCTTTATTTTATATCATTTTTTAAAAGAAATCTTAAAGGGCCGTTTCAACCTCATAAACTCAGTGAGTGAGTATGGTCTTTATTAAAAGAAGATCTTCTTGATCGTCATCGACCACCAATATTTTTATGACATCCATAGTCTTTAATTTAATTGGCAGGGCTGAAGCCCTGCGCTACATGAGTATCATCAACCACCGACAAGGTCGGTGGTAGTTTATTTATTTTTATGATGTGTCCCCATCAAAAGGCAGGGAGGGAAGGGTGATGATAAACTCGCTTCCCTTCCCCGGCACACTTTCAACTCTTATCTTACCCCCGAGCAGCTCGATTATTTTTTTACTAAGGTAGAGTCCGAGCCCTGCGCCCTCCGCGTTTTGCTGCCCTTCGACACTGATTTGGCTGAAGGCCTTAAACAATTTGTCCATGTCCTTTTCAGCTATGCCAAGGCCGGTGTCTTTAACCGATATCTCCACCAGTCCCTTTTTTTTGATTGCCTCTATTTCTATTTTCCCCTTTTCAGTATATTTCAGGGAATTGTCCACTAAATTTGTCAGCACCTGTCTTATCGAGTGTTTGTCGCTCCTGATGGTTAGTTTTTCGGTCATTTTAAGATCAATCATTATACCCTTTTTAGTCGCTGTTAAACTAAAAGAGTTCTTTATCTCCTGCAGCAAAGCCGAGAGGTTGAATTCCTCAAGGATAGGTATTAGCTTGCCGGCTTCAATTTTGCTGATATCAATTATATTGTTTATCAGGGTTAAGAGGTGATGGGAATTCTTTTTTATGATTTCAAGATGATCTTGCTGTTTTTTGGTTATTTTTCCGCTCATGCCCATTAATAATACGCCGGTAAAACCGATGATGGAATTCAGGGGCGTTCTCAACTCATGGCTCATGCTGGCAATAAACATGCTCTTCAAGCGGTCAAGCTCCTGGAGGCGGAGGTTGGCTTCAGACAATTCTCTGGTTCGCTCGGCCACTTTGTTTTCCAGCTCATCGTGCGCCCTTTGCAACGCATTTTCTGCTTGTTGGCGATAAGTGATATTTCTGGCAATCTCAACAAGGCCGATTACCTTACCCTAATTGTCCTTTAAAGGCACTCCAATATCCTCCCAAAAGCTTTCACCCTTGATGCCTTTTACTGCTGGCTGATACTGAATCCCCGTTTCAATTTGTCCTGTTTCAATGGCCCTTTTACAAGGACAATTCTCACAGGGTTCTTCTTTGTCAATATAGGCTTTATAGCAAGGCTTGCCAATTGCATCCGGATTCATATCAAGGCACGCTTTATTTGCCCAAAAAATTCTTAAATTTGTATCAACTTTCATTATCATATCAGGTGAAGCATTCAGGATGGTGTGCATTAGTTCTTCGCTTTCTTTCAGCTTGCGCTCGGTTTGCTTTTGTTGGGTGATGTCTTCACCGGAGCTTAAAACAGAGGTGATCTTGCCTTGCTCATCCCTTAATACTGTATTGTGCCAGGCAATAAGTTTTTCCTGGCCGTTTTTAGTTATAATAGGGTTTTCAACATGTTCAACCGGCTCAATCTTGCCGGCTATTAAGATATTAAAAATGCCTTTGATCTCAGTTTTAATTCTTTCCGGAAGAAAATTATCAATAAAGTCTTGGCCGATGATCTCATCTTCCCTATAGCCTAAAATCTCACATCCTTTTTTGTTGATGAGGTTTACCCTTTGATCAGCATCTATAACCAGCAATATAACTGCGGCAATATTCAGATACCTTTGTGCTTTCTCTAGAGTTTGCCGCCTTTTTTTTCCGTCTCCTGGAGCTTTATCAGGATTTTTATTATGACTTGGCCAAATATGAGAAAAAGTATAATTCCGGTTAATCGAATATAAATTTCATGGGTAGGCACATGAAAAATGAGTAATTCCAAAAAGGTGCCTTCAATAAAAAAGAAATAATCCAAAACTGCATCTATCAGCCAAAATAGCGCTCCGCCCAGAATCGATAAAGCGAGGATTTTATTTTTTAGTTTTTTTATCGCACTATTGCTTTTCATTATCCTTCCAAAATCGGTCCAATGCTACTCTGTCATTTCGAGGAGCTTTAGCAACGAGAAATCTTATTTTCCTTTATCAATTTTTCCTTTATCAACTGGTGACAGTGACAGGTTTGTAACCATTCAGTCCCCTTAGCTCCTCCCCCTTGATGGGGGAGGCTTAAGTGGGGGCGAAATAAAGCATCACCCTCCCATAACCCCTCCCTACGAGGGAGGGGGACTGAATGGTTACACAGATTTTGGTTTCTCCATGGGCAGCAAAATTTGAAATCTGCTCCCCAGACCATGCTCACTCTCACTGCTTATCCGGCCACCATGCGCTATTATAATATTTTTAACTATGGAAAGCCCCAGGCCGGTCCCCTTGCCGGCAGGTTTAGTTGTAAAAAAGGGATTAAAAATCTTCCCCAGGTTTTCAGGGGCAATGCCAAAACCATTGTCAGATACTGTTATCTGAACGTTTTCTCCCTCGGGTTTAATATCAATAGTAATTTCTTTCCTCTCTTTATCCTTGACCGCATCAAGCGCATTAGTGATAAGATTTAAGAACACCTGTTGAATATTATTCACCTTCATCCAAACATCAGGCGTCCCTTCAGCTATATGCTGTTTTATTAAAATACCTTCCGTTTTAATTCGATAGGACAGCAGCTTGAAAACTCGATCGAATAACAGACCGCAACTTGTCTTTTGATATCTCTCTTCTACTCCCATATATATAAAGGTTAGAAGATTATTCAGAAAATCGATACATCGCTTTGTCTCGTGTAGGGCATCCTGAAGAATTCCATAATTTTTATCATCATTCCGGGTGTGCTTCATGTAATACTGTAAATAATTTAATATGCTCATCATTGGATTGTTCATTTCATGCGCCAGGCTGGCAGCCATCATCCCCAAAGCCTGCATTTTTGCTGACTGGATAAGTTGGGCCTGGGGGATTCCGTGAGTTGATCGTGGGTGTCCTTAAGTTTTACATAAGCCTTTATTAGCTCATTTTCCGCTCGCCAGCGTTCAGCGATTTGCTGTTCAAGTTGTTTATTGGTTTTTTCCAATTGGGACGTGCGCTCTTTCACCAAATGTTCAAGGTGTTCGCGGTACCTGTTCAATTCCTTTTCCGCCTGCTTGCGCTCGCTGATTTCTTTTCCCAGTTCAATCAACTGATCTTCCAGTTTTTTAATAAGTCGCTCATTATATTGTTTGAGATAAACGGTTTCTTCTTTTGGTAGGTGGGCCGGAACTGTGAATTTTCCAGTCTCATAATTTTTGATGACCTCTTTCACTGTGTTAATAAATGATTCAGGATCCTGAGGCTTAATGATGAACTTTTCCACCCCCAGGCTTAAAGCAAATTTTTTATCCTGTGGGCTAATGTAGGCGGCAGTATAAAAGATAAAGGGGATATTTTTTAGTTTATTATCAGTCTTTATTTTTCGGCAAAGCTGAAACCCGTCCATACGCGGCATTAAGATATCGCTTATGATCATATTGAAATTGCCCCGGCAGGCTTTCTCCAGTGCTTCAACGCCGTGAGGGGCCGTTTCAACCTCATAACCCACGTGGCTGAGTATTGTCTCCAGCAAAAGGAGGTCTTCCCGGGTATCGTCAACAATCAAAATTTTCATAATCTACCTTAGTTTTTTATTATTTAGCAGGGCTTTAGCCCTGCGCTACATAGATTGTCGTCAACAATTAATATATTCATGACCTGTCTTATTTATCTTTTAATTTAATAGCATATGAATTTTTATTTTATTTATGCAGCTTCCCAGCCGATCATTAACTGGTAATTCGTTATTAAATTTTATGGAAATTTTTAAAAAATAAGCATTGATGTAATCGTAAAAAGTCTTATCAACGTGTCTTTTCGAACGAATGTGAGAAACCTTTATTGCACAATATGCTGAAAAATATAGGATTTCTCCCTGCGGTCGAAATGACAAATTTGCCAAAATCGACTTTTTACGAAACCATCAGCATTCACTTTTTCGGAAAATTTTTATTATTCTCCCTATCTGTATGGAAAAATAAATACCTAAAAAATTTGTTTACTTTTATTATTTTGTAAGATATTAAAGAAGGAAATATATCTTAAATGTGTCCTTTTTTAAAAGTAAGGATATTTGTATAACTGCTCCTGAAGGGGTAAAATCTTTATTCTATCAAATCCAGCAACTCAGCAAGGTCTTGCATGAGGTCATTGGGTGACCCCAAGTTACTTCTTAATCTACTAATTACAAAATGTTATGCTAATTTTACTTGACTTACACATTTAATTGTGTATATTAATGTGTGGAGGTACAGTTATGGCAACAAATCTCGGAATTGACGATAATTTGCTTCTTGAAGCACAAAAAATCGGTGGGCACAAAACAAAAAAAGAAACAGTAACCGAAGCGCTGAAGAAGTATATCCAACTTCATAAACAACTGAAAATTATCGAATTATTCGATAAAATTGACTATGAGCCTGATTATGACTATAAACAGACTAGGTTTCGTAAATGAATGTCTTAGTTGATACTTCGATCTGGTCTTTGACTTTCAGGCGAAAGAAAAATCAAAATCCTGAAGAATTAAAGTTAACAGGCGAGCTTATTGAGCTCATTCGTGAAGGTAGAACAATAATTATAGGGCCAATTAGACAAGAGCTCTTGTCCGGCATTGCAAACAAAGACCAATATTTGAGCCTTAAAGACAAACTCTCTGCCTTCGAGGACATACCTATAATTACGGCTGATTATGAGCTAGCAGCAGATTTTTTTAATCAATGTCGTCAAAAAGGAATTCAAGGCTCACATATTGATTTTTTAATATGTGCAGTAATTCATCGAAATAATATCCCCATTTTTACGACAGATAAAGATTTTGAAAGGTATTCAAAGCACATTGAAATTGCTCTTTATTCACCAAGACAAGGCCATCCTGAAAACCCTAAGGATTTTAACGGATCTGGATCTTGAAACCTTGATCAAAATTAAGAAAGAGACTGTTGGCGAAAAGGATAAGGCAGAGTGCTTTTTGTGCTTTTTGGGGTCAGGTCTTGAATTATCAGTTTTATTAAGTTATAATTTTTATTATGTCGAGACCACTACGAATAGAATTCCCTGGGGCAATCTATCACCTTATTTCCAGAGGCAATGCTCGTTCATTAATCTTTGAAGACAAGTTCGATAGGAAAGTATTTTTAACTCTCATTGAGAAGGTTGTAAAACAGTTTAATTGGCTCTGTCACGGCTATTGTCTCATG
>DAOURK010000146.1 GCA_030625085.1 Pseudomonadota bacterium | reverse complement strand
AATAGATCTTTTACTAAAATTTGAAACTTGACAATAATGTATAAAATGCTTTATCTTTGAATGGAGCATAAGGAAACCTCCTTTGGTTAGGGTTAAGTTTTAATTCGGTTTCCTTATGCTTTTAGTACAAAGTTAAGATATTCTATATATTTAACCCCTTACTGCGTGGTTTGTGGGTTAGCTACTAAAATATAATTTTAAGGAAGGCACTTATCATGGATTTTACAGAAGCCGAACAAGATAAATACAAAAAAGCCCATAAAATTGGAGTCTATTTTTTTAAGGAACGGCAACCAGATCCAGGAGCAGATAATATTAAACAATCAAGGCTAACATTAGCTTATGGGCATCCTGATTTTTGGTTTGGTCTGCCGGATAATATTAAAAAAATAATAGGATGCTTTACTAATAGTGGCAGATGCCTAATTTATGATGGTGATAAAATTACAGAAATAATTTAGCTAACAAGGCGCTGGACGCGGACTTGGCATAAAGACGCCAGGCAGGTTATCGCAACGAGCAGAAGGAATATTAAAGATGAAACATAATACTCATATATATTTAGCAGTGAAGGGCATTGAATTCTTATACGAAGGGCTTGGTAATCTTTGCTATGCAGAATCAAACCGGAAAGCTTTTGCTTCAACAATTACAAAGTATCGGCGAAGAGGGAAAACGCTTCAGCGAATGCTAATGCATTATCAAAATGTGATTAATGAAGCTACTTGGGCACCTGATGATATACTAAATGACAAATCTCAATATCATACATTCAAACTTTTTACGGAAAGAGAATTTCAAAACAGTTCCAATTTTGCAAAAGAAACCTATAAAGGTACGTATCACCGAGCTTCTGGTGGAGGTGGTTTACCTTATAAAGTTGACCATTTAGCGCGTGTTATTTCTGATATGGATAAATTGCGAAGGTATAATGATCGCTGTTCAATGAATCAAATCATGTATCAATACTTAATGATATCGCACTATATTGTTGATGCTCATATCCCGATGCATTGTGATCTCCGTGATGATCCTCCCTCACCTAATGATACAAAAAAACCTAAGAACGGACTCTATTACTCAGATAGTTTACATGGCAAGATCGAACAACTGTGGGAAGATGCTGTTAATCCTATTGCAATCGGTGAAGATATAATAGAAGTAAAACGAAAAAATAATGATCTTCCCCCAACCGATTTGTCACAACAAATTCAATTCAATGTAACAAATAATGAGCATTGCCGGGAAATAAAGCCTTATGTTATCCCCGAAGATAACCTGATGAGTTATATGATCGATTTATGTATACAAACTAAAGAAAGGGCACTTTTGTTATTCCCCATTGCTGCTCCATCTGACTGGGACAAGGAACTGTTTCCCACAATGACAAGAGAGATATTTGCTCAAATAATCTCAAATCTAATTACAGTATGGATATGGATATGGGGAGAAAAATAATTTAACAAAAGATCAATCCTGCTGTTATCATGTTATCGAATAATTGGGAAATTTAGAAATTGAAAAATCCAACCTTTGAACTTTAAGTATAGATTGGGAAAGAGTAGAGGTGTGTCTACCGAAAAAAGTATGAACAAAATTGATCTTCTGAATCAGTGAAAAAGACGCACAGAAATAAAAAACAGAGTAGCCAAAAGGAGAAAGCTATGACAAATGAAAGCGAAACAATTCAGGAATTCGTGGCAGAACTTAAGGAATGGTACAAAAAAAACACCGGAGACTTTAAAACGAATTTCGATGCGGCGGTAGCAGGTGTGAAGGAGCCGCCTGCCGACACCGATTGGCTGGTGTATTACGACTGGAAAGGCAAAGGAATAGACGATCTATGCTCATTCTTTGTCGAGTGGTATGACTGGATGCCGAAGGTTGAGACGGGGCTGGATTATATTGAGAAATTCAGTTGGCTCTATTATGAAAACGATGCCGGTCATACCTTCATCAAATCCGATCAGGCAAAAGCCATGATGTTGCAGTTTGTCACGCTTCGGGGCAAATACATGGACTCGGATGCTTCCTGTCCACTGGTGGTCGAATGGATAGAAGAACTGGGCGAGAAACTGATGTCAGAATTCAAGAAGACCAAGCCCGATCAATTCAAAAACTTCAACGACTTCTTCATCAGGGAGATTCGGGACGAGGTGAGACCCTTAGCATTTCCAGATGATAACACAGTTGTAACGGCACCAGCCGATTGTATCATCAACATGATCGTTGACGATTTAACCGAGCAAACTGCCATACAGGCAAAGAATGTTTCCCTAAACCTCAACCAGCTTCTCAACGGCTCGGAGCACGCCAAAAAATTCGTTGGAGGCACTGCCGTCTCCTGCATTCTGATGCCCAACACCTATCACAGGTACCACTCGCCTGTTTCGGGTAAGGTAATTGAGTCCAACGCCGACGTAATGGGAGATTACTTCGGTATCAAGGACTTCCCCGACCTTCTGGAAAAAGGGGACGTTGGATACGGATATGACTACAGCGATTTCGAAGTATTTCGCCGCGGATATCTGATCATTCAAACCCCAAACTACGGGCTAGTGGGCATGATTCCGGTGGGGCTCAATACTATTGGATCTGTGGTTTTCAGTGACCAATTCAAGCTTATCACTTCCAGTGATACCCCGGTCCCCATCGCCAAGGGTGAGCAGGTGGGCTATTTCAAATACGGTGGCTCGCTAAACATCCTTCTTTTCCAGCCGGGGCGTTTCCCTTCACTGAATCTTCTGGTGCGTGAGAAGATCGGCGTAATAAATACAAACTGCGAAGTTTCGGCAAAAACGAAATGGGTTGATAGTGGAATGAACATCAACGCCGGCGACGCGGTCGAGCTGCGGTATTCAGGGGGCACATGGGAGGCCAGCCCTGCATCAGGATTTGTCGACGCAAACGGTAACCCCAATTTCACTGCAAAGCAGGGGTATACTCTCCCCGGGAAAAACGAGGGTGCCCTTTGCGGAAGAATCGGGCCTGACGGCAACGTATTTCTAGTCGGCAAGAAGACCGGTTTCACAGCGGATACATCCGGAGAATTGTATTTTTGCATTAACGACGACCTGAACGGAGAATACGGGGCTGGCTTTAGCGATAATGTCGGATCTGTATATGTCACCGTCGATATTACTCCGGCGAAGAAATAGCGCCCCTTAAGACGAAGTTCTCAACATTTGTATAAAGTCCTACAGAAAGGAGTCCCGTCATGAAAAACGAAAAGAATAACGTCGGCGATCAGGTTTTAGCCATCCCCCGGTATTTGAAAGATAAGACCAGCTCCGGCATCTATAATCTGCAAGTGACCTCATATGCCGGTTACATTAACGTGGACCAAATAAAGAAAAACTACCTCTATTATTGGTTCTTCGAAAGTCGGGCCACCGGGCAAAGCGGCGTTTCGGCCAGCCCGCTTGTGATCTGGCTGAACGGAGGGCCGGGGGCATCATCTCTGGCCGGCCTTTTTCTGGAAAACGGGCCCTTTCTTCTTAAGGACACTGGAGAGAATCAGGCGGAGATCACTGAAAACGAATCCGGTTGGAATCAGAAGGTTCATCTGATGTATTGGGATCAGCCGGTAGGAACCGGATTCAGCTATACGGACTCCGGAAGCTATGCGAAATCGGAACAGGAATTAAGTGAGCAGTTCTTCAATGCGTTGCAGGGATTTTTCGAGCTTCATGAAGAATATCGTGCCTGTGACCTCTATATCACAGGGGAAAGCTATGGGGGAAAATATATCCCGAACATGGCAAAGGTGATCAAAGACAAAAACGAATCTCTTCCGGAGGCTCAGAGGATCAACCTGAAGGGTCTCGCCATTGGGGACGGCTGGATGTATCCGCGATTGCAGACTCAACTGCAGGTCAATTATGGGTACGAGATGGGCTTTGTGGATACACTGCAAAAGAGTACGGCTGAAACCCTCTACCGCGAATTCTGTGACGCCTTAGACAGAAAGGATATGACAGCCGCATTTAATCTGGGCAACAACGTCTCGAACATGATCTTAAGTTGTGGAGGAAATCCGGATATATATGACGTACGCAGGTGGAGCGATCTGCCCATAAATAACCTGAAGGATTATCTGTCCTGCGATAACGTCAAAGATGCCATCCACGCCAAGGGTGACTGGCAATTCGCGGATGCCAGCAGCATTGTGGCAGACAATCTGATGAATGACCTGGAGAAAGATGTCACCGGTCTGTTCCCTGAACTAATCGAGAAATACCGGTTGCTCTTTTATACCGGCAACTTCGACATGTCCTGCGGCTACTGCGGTACGGAACAGATACTCCAGTCATGGAATTACGAAAACAAGTGGATGGGGCTGATAAGGAAAGTATGGACCAATGGACAACCTGCGGGCACAGGCGATCTGCCCCAGACCCTCGGATACGTTAAGGGCTTGGACAATCTCAGTCAAGTCGTGATTCCCAATTCAGGGCACCAAGTCCCTGCTTCGAAGCCAATCACCAGCCTTTTGATGCTCAACAACTGGGTATTCAACCAGGAATTCACCGGGTATCTGTCGGCTACGGTACAGGCGAAAATAAAGTGGGTGGATACCGGAATAGCTATTTCCGGGGATGTAAAAACAACAGTAAGATATCTAAGCGGTACGTGGACAGCCAATCCGGAAACACCCTTTGTGGGTGCAGATGGAAACAGCAAACTGAAAGCTAAAACTGGCTACACCCTTCCCGGTACAAACGAAGGTGTCTTGTGCGGAAAAGTGGGCGAGTCCGGCGACGTATTTCTCATTGGTAAGGAAAGGGATATTCCCAGTGGCCTTTCAGGCAATCTCTTTTTATGTATAAATGATGATCTGGACGGCATTTATGGTGCTGGATTCGCCGATAATGAGGGTTCGGTCACTGTAGGGGTGATTATCGATGCGGCTTAGGAGTTGGGGGGCAGGCCAAAAGCCAAGGGTGAATTCCGAAAAGCAAGAAAAATCAAACTGAATATAATCATTTGCATGTCCAAATCAAAATGATTGAGCTGTATACATACCGGCTTCTAATATCCCAGCAGTAACAATTTATTTGTTCTGGTGGCATAAGGCCAAGGGTGGTATCCGAAAAGGCGGAAACAGACGTCCTGCGATAATAAGATAACATCATGATAAATAATACTTAAATTGCCTTTTAGCGAAAAAGGAAATATTTCCATTTCCGCTGAATAGCTAAAAGTCCCTTTCTCTATGAGAATATGAATGATAAAACTAATTTGGTTAGATACAGTTCTTTGGTATTCAAAAGCTCTTTTGGTACGTTCCACAAAACAAATCATATTTGATCTTGGCAGCATCTGTCTTTAAGGCGTTAGTTGAAAAGCAAAAAAACAAATCGAAAATAATAAATTAGCTGGGTTAGACAATATTTCTTGGTGATTACAGGCAGATTTCTAAATAAGTACAAAAGAAAAAAATAATATTTTTTTGGGTAACGTTTCAATTTGGTAATCTAAAATTTTTATGCTAAAGTAATAAAAAATCACACAACCAATAACTAATGCACAAGACTGGCTAATAGCGCGGCAAAATTTATTGCTATTATCAGCTTTTTACAGCATCAACAATCCTGGTTGTGCGGACTTCGCCAGCTTGTGATCGGCAACGAACCCCTTACTGCGTGGTTTGTGGGTTGTTATGGCAGAAAAAATAAATTGAAGAATTGAAGGATTAATGATATGGAAGATCTGGAACATTTACCTTAACATGTGCCTCCTCCGGTTGCAATTAAAGGGGAAAAGCGCTTACTATTCAAAACAATAAAGGAAATAGAAGTATCTACATGGCTTATTCAATATAAAAAATATGGTTTCCGCGGAGTAGTTGCCAAGCCATATGAAATATTTTATTGTTCTATGGGGAGGCAAATAGTAAAAATAGTGCCATTGTCGGCCTGGCTTTTTAGATTGATCAGTCCTCTGTGCTGTTGAATGATACCGCGAACAATAAATAATCCCAGGCCAGTTCCCTTAAGGGAATTCGAAAAAAATGGTTTAAAAATTTCTTCTTGTGCATCCTTTGGAATACCAATCCCTTCATCCTGAATGTCGATACAAATCATGTGATTTTTGGATTGAAGACGGCCATTACCGGAAGAGATGTCTTGAAGGCATGTCCGGATATTCAGCTTGCCTCCATCGGGCATGGCCTTAATGGCATTGAGTATTAAATTTAAAAAAACTTGTTGCATCTTTTGAGGATCATGGATAATCGGAGGAATGTCTTTTTGATAATCGGTTTGAAGATGGATATTATTTTTTTTCAATTTTTCTTGAAGCAAGGCCAAGGAAAGATCCAGGGCTGCATGGATATCTGCTTTATCAAAGCATAAAGGAGCAGGGCGCGAAAATCTTGCCAGATTTTCAATCAATTGCTCTAACCGTTTACACTCCTTTATTATTTTATCAATGTCTTTTAAAACAGGTTTTTTTTCTAAGCAAGAATCACGAACCAACTGGGTCAACATTCCGATCCCTACCATTGGATTTTTGATTTCATGCACAATGCATGCAGCCAATTCCCCCAAAAGGCTTAACCGCTCTCTGTGATTTAGTTTCTGCTCCAGAATTTTCTCTTTGGTAATAATGCGAGCGAAAACTACGAGCGCAGTAGTTTCCCCTTCTTGATTTATCAAAGGATACGCATAAAGATGTACAGTTTCTTCAAAAATAATTTGTTCTAATTGTTGCGCCTCACTGGTCGATTGTGTCTTTGGAATCGGACAATCAGGACAAGGATTTTCCCTATCCCGGATAAATTGAAAACATTTTGTCCCTTCAAATTCCTTCTCCGGTTTACCGCACAAATTTCTGAAGGCCTTGTTTACGATTCGCAAATTATAATCAACATCTATCATATAAACCAAATCAGTGATACCGTCAAATGCTTCTTGAAATTTCTCTTTTTGTTCTTTTTCCCAATCCATCCTTTTTTTATGGATAAAAATAACTATAACCTGAAGGAATGAGAGGATGATCAGGATAAAAGAAATTATAGAAAGCCACCATTGCCAAGCACTCTTTAATACTCTCTTCTCCCAATAATCCATTTTGGTTTCCGGTGTAATTACAGCCATTGACCATTTTTTTCCGGGAAATTGAACAGGAGTATAATTCAGGTAATATTTTTCTTTGAAATTATCAACATAAATATCCGTTCCTGAATTGCCCTTTAATAATTTCTGTTGAATAATTTTTCCCAAATGGGGAAATCCGCCTCCAGGGACTTCCCCGTTATATAAATGAAAAACATTCTTACCGATCCAGGATTTATTTTCATGGGATAGAAAATTTCCCTGGTCATCAATCAACCAAAAGGAAGAATAATCATGCAGATGATAGTAATGATTCTGGCAGATATTATCGATAACTGCTAAATCAATGAATACAACCAATACTCCCCATAAATGATTCGGTTGGTTAAGTTCTTCTTCTTCTTCTTCTATTTTTTGATTGTTATAAAGGGGCAAAGAAACGGGAATTGATCCGGGACTAATTTCCTGCTGGTATTGATTGCTTATATAGGGAATGCGGCGGAGGGAATTTTTTTTGGCCTGGATAAGGGCATTTTGGAAAAAATCGGTATGAGAAACAGTTTCCTTTCTTTTTGTCTCCCAATGAGAAATGGGAGGGTAAACATATTCATAATGTCCCTCTGTATTTATTATCCCGAGATGTGAAATCTTATTTTGCATTAATTCATAAAATATTTGCAATTCATGAAGGATTTCTGCTCCCTCTAGGCGATCAAGCTGATGTAATCTAGTCCAGATAATGGTCTTGCTTTGTAAGTCTTCCATCAAAGACCTAAGATCGGAAGCTATTTCTTGAATAATCATCAGTTGATTTACATTAACTTCCCGGATAATCTCTTGCGCTGCATTCATCTGGATCCTTTGGGCGATGAGGATAATTATTCCGACGGTGAGTAAGCAGATCGACAAGGATTTGAGACCAAATTTTTTTTGAAAGTTTTTTTTCAACATTAGGCGCTTAACTATGAAATTATTTTTTAAAATCTATAGGTAATCATTTAAACGATATTCTTTAATCTTGTTAAACAAGGTTGACCGAGCGATCCCGAGCATCTTGGCCGCCTTCACTTTATTACCGCCATTTTTCTTTAAAATTTTTACTATATAACGTATCTCCAATTCTTTTAGGGACAAATTTTCATCACTTTCAAAACCTTCTCTAAATGGACTACCTATGGGGGTTGGGTAATTACCAGGCATATCCTCTCCCCGGTTTTTAAAAAAATCCAATTCATTCCTGGTAATAACATTTTCTTCCTCCATTATCATTGCTCGCTCTATGATATTTTTCAATTCTCTTACATTTCCAGGATAATCATATCCCATCATAACCTTTTGGGCGGAAGGATCTATCCCTTGAATATTTTTATGAAAATCATTGTTAAATTTATTAATAAAATACTGGATAAGCAAAGGGATATCTTCCTTTCTTTGGCGCAGGGGAGGGACCCGAATTAAAAAAATATTTAACCGATAATATAAATCAGGCCGGAATGTTCCCTCTTCTACCATTTTTCTCAGATCAGTATTGGCAGCCGCCATAACATTTATGTTCACCGAAATATCCTTTACACCACCAACTCTGCGAAAAGTCCTTTGCTCAAGAAATCGAAGCAGCTTTGCCTGCGTGGAAAGTTCCAGGGTAGCAATTTCATCAAAAAAAAGAGTCCCTCCATCAGCCAATTCCAGCAATCCTAATTTTTTATTTTTCGCATCAGTAAAGGCCCCTTTCTCAAAACCAAAAAGCTCACTTTCCATCAAGGAACTTGGTAAGGCGGAACAACTAATATCAATAAACGGCTCTTTGGCCCTCTCACTTTGCCGGTGGATATTTCTGGCCACAAGCTCTTTCCCCGTGCCGCTTTCTCCAATGATAAGTATGCTGCAATGATCGATTCCGGATACCTTTTTAATGAGGTGACGTACTTCCTCAATTGCAGGACTATTGCCAACTAAATTTATATTTCCATGATGACGATTAATTTCAGCTCGCAGCGACTTAATTTCTTTACGCAAATTCTTTGTCTCAAGCGCTTTTTTAACCAGCAGTTTCAACTCTTCCATGTCGGAACTTTTGGTAAGATAATCGAAAGCTCCTATTTTCATGGCCTGTACAGCCATTTCCACGTTTCCATAAGCGGTAATAATAATAACCAAAATTTCCGGAAATTCTTGCTTTATTCTCTCTAATAAAGGCATTCCGCCAATTCCAGGCAAATTTAGATCTAAAAAAATCAAATGAAAATCTTCCTGAACTATTTTTTCCAAAGCTTCTTCGCCAGTCCTAACCCAAAAGGTTTGATAACCTTCCCTGGCAAGGTGACGAGATATTCCTGTACCCACCGTTTTCTCATCATCTACTACTAAAATTTTAAAACCCATGTGCAATTCCTTATATTTATTCAGAATTTCAGAATATTTATTTATAGCGTCTTATATCCATTCATTACACTAATCATATTTTTAATCCGATACCCTTTTTATCGTTTAAATTTTAGACTGCGTCGGGAAAAAGTCCATTTTTTGGACTGTATTGGGAAAATAACATGTATTCAGTGAATATCTTTTTGCGCTCTCAAACTCTGAAATTCTTTCATAAAGTTTTAAAGACATCTATCCCTTATAAGCAACCTATTGAATAGTAATTATTTATTTCAAAACTAAAAAATTTGTAAGCCACGCATGGTGAAATTTTAAAAAAATATAGAGCCTTGGCATTAAATATGCTTTTTATGACTCAAAAGAATTGTAAAAGTATTCTTCATAAAAAAATTTATAACTTACTAAGGCACATTCTGAAATTCCCTAAAATTAATCAACGAAATGCGAAAATGGCCTTTCGGTAATCATTCTTTAAAATGGAACAATTTGAAGATTTTTACCAAATAACGAGTTTTGGCATTCGAGCAATAGCGAAAAATCCTCAACAATGTGTTGTATAGCAATTTTTCGGCACTAAAGCTTCTTGAAACTATTTAAAAAAAGGAGGGATAGAACTTAATGTAAAAAAAGAATAGAAGGCAACATGCAACATGATCGGGATAATATACCGGGATAGTATAGAAATTTTTTCAAAAAGTAATTTCACCATGATATTCAGCCAATAGTAGCGCAGGGCTTAAGCCATTACAAAAAAATTTACCATACCCGGGGCTTAAGCCTTTTTAAAATTTGGGCTAAAGTCCTGTGCTACAAGTATAAAAAGTAGATCAGCAGTATTCTTTTATGGTTTGGGGGGTTAGAAAAAAAAGGAGAAAAGTACTATGTATAGTAAAAAATATGCTTTCATTATCTTTGTTTTTACTCTGGTCGTTTGCATTGGAATGAGCTTGGTATCTATCCCCAAGACTTCATCTGCGGCTTACTGGACATATCTGCCGCCTTATAACACACTATGGCCTTTATGGTCTCCGCCTCTTTCGCCGATAAATCCATTATCTGGGCTTCCAACACCGATCGTAAGCAACTTAAGGCCCAGCACCGTTTTGCCGGTGCAACCCGGATTAACATGGGACCCTCGGATGGACTACCCTTGGCTGCTTTATAATACACCTATAGGCATGGCTTATTATGATCCTCTTTATGGCGTTAATACCTGGCCGCCCAGCTATCTGCAAGACCCTATTTTAGGCGGCCCTGCTCCAATCGATTTAGCTTTGATCACAGGGTGGTCCGGTTTATCTCCAACCAGCACTGCATGGATTACCGGTACCTTGCCGGTGGCCAACAATGCCTTCATCAATTCCTATGCGGCCTATGCCGTAGCCTATGAAACCCTGGCCGCGGGAACATTAGCCAGTTTGCCGCTTATCGCCGCTTTAGTAAATCCGCCTCCTCCCCTTCAGTCTCTATTGACTCCGTCCCTGCTCCTTGGATTGGGCCCTCTTGTTCCCTAGGTATCTTACATCATATGGGGGATAACCACCCATCAAAAAGGAGACTTTGTAATGAAAAATAACTATCATAGGATTTATTACATTTTTACAGTACTGATACTTTTATGGGTAATGATTGCCTCTCCATCAGCGCAAGCACAATTTTATCCCTTCCCTCCACCTTATCTTAGCTCTTACTTCTGCCCCTTTCCCTATTTTTCCTATCCTTTTCTTCCTCCTCCTCAGTCATACTTTGGCTCGACTACAGGATATGGACGCATTGCACACGTTCCTTTAGCTTCAACGACCTCATCTCTTTTCCCTGCGCCTATCCTCCCGGCCGTTCCTCTCGCCACATTTGGGGGAGTCGGAGTATCAACACTGATCCCGACGCTGCCGGTTACCTTAAATCTTCCGCTTAATTCACTTATTGTTACACCGCTGGCCCCGCTCATTACTTATACACCTTTAAGCTTGATCGGATTAACCTATGCCCCTGTACCGACTACTGCGCCACCAGCTCTGGCACCCCTTATTATTCCGACTGCAGCGCCGACAGTCATTGCTCCAGCAGTTACCGTAGGCCCGGCTACCACCGCGGCCTTCATTTCTCTAATCCTTAATGCACTCAGCGGGCTTATTATTTAAAATATTTAGGAACTTTTTTATCATCACTCATAATATTAGGAACTTTTTTATCATCTTCATAATATATGGATAAAGAGCGAATTTACGATCGCACACAAGGAGTTTTTAATGAATTCGACAAAAAAACATTTGATAATTTTGGGAGCAGTTTTTTTATTGTTGGCTGTAACTACGCCAGTAGTCAATGCACAATTATATTATCCCCCAGTTAATCCATTCTATGGATATAATTATGGCTTTTTCCCCACATTCGCCCCACCTGTCCCACCTGTCCCTTTCGGATCCTTTGCGCCTGCTTATGCATCCTTTGCTCCTGCTTATGGAACATCGTATGAAGCGCCGCCTTATGGTTATCGCGGAGCCCATGCTTTAATAACCCAATTGGCCCTTCTAGGACTTTTGCCTACAACGACTCCTACCACCTCAACGCTTTTACCTACTTACACTAGTTACATTGCCCCAACCACACTGCCGACTACCACTTCAACTATAGGGTATACTACAGCCTTGCTATTGGGAGGCAGTTCCAGCACTTCTTTACTTCTGGCTTCAACACTGGCGGCTCCTACCACAACGAGCACTATAGGAACGACAACTGCTTTGCTGCTGGGCGGAACATCAACCACTACTCTATTATTACTCGGTATTTAAATAAATTGAACAGGTAATCATTCTGCTATTGTTTTTTAAGAAAACTATTTTCACATTTTAAATTCAGTCAATAGTAGCGCAGGGCTTTAGCCTTGCTAAAATGCCTTGCTAAAGCCCTGCGTTACAGTTATAAAAAAATTAAGTTGACCTTGTCTTTGACCCTATGGGTGGCGGGGTCACCCCCGATGTGTGCCTTACCTTCCATCGCATGTACCGGACCTATAATAAAAAAATTCAGTTGGAAAATCCGCAAGTACTTCTCTAATAAGGTTCTTCAAATAATGGCAGTTTTGTATAATTCAGCCTGTCCGAGTATAAGTAGATCTAAATCCTCATGATTTAAGCATAAAATTACG
>DAOURK010000113.1 GCA_030625085.1 Pseudomonadota bacterium | reverse complement strand
ATTGCCCAAGGATGATCGACAATTTATTAGAAAAATTAACATTGCCTTGCTTATACAAAATGCCGCTGCTCTAAGAAGTGCGCAAATCTTAACTTTTGCCCCTTAAATAACTTTCGCATACCGATTTTGCCGCTATAGGTTATTTAATTACTAAACCTACTATTTTTATCGTCCGGATATCAAAAATGAATCTAAAAAAAAGACCATTGTCTAATAAAAGTCTTAACATTGACAGGCATAAAAAAATACTCTATAGTCTTTTTCATGCCAAAAAGAAACAAAGCATTCAAACAAAAACTACTGAAATTCATCTGGGATTCTTTACCAACCGTTGTGGTAATAATTCTCGTAATTTTAGCCATATTCTTCGGGATTAAGGTAAAACAAGAGAAAAACCGAATCGAATCAGAAAAAGCCAAGGCACTGAAGACAGAACAGCCTGCTCCGAATGTTATTGCTTTGAACATTCAGGCCGTAACTATTGAAGATGCTCTTAATTTGCCCGGGGTCATATCCCCCTGGGAGGATCTTATGGTAAGGACAGAGGTCAGTGGACAGATTATCGAAGCGCCGGTTAAAGAAGGGGATTTAGTTATTAAAGGGCAGGTCCTGGCCCGACTTGATAGGAGGGATTATGAAAATAGGCTCGCTCAAGAAGAATCTGCTTATCATTTAGCTAAATTGGAATATGATCGCTTTTCAAAACTATCAAAAATGAAGGCTATCTCTGAAGCCGAGTTAGACAGCAGCCTGGCGCGGCTCAAGGAGACAAAAGCCGATTTGGCCTCAGCTAAGCTTGATCTTGAGCGAACAGTGATTATAGCTCCCATGAGCGGATATATCAACCGCTTAGATGCCAAAGTGGGGCTTTTAGTCAACCGCCCTGATTCTATAGCCCAAATCCTGGATACCAACAAAATCAAGGTTGAAATTGGCATCCCTGAGTCGGATATTGATGCTATCCAAAATCTCGAAGAGGCACAGATTACAGTTGAAGCCTTGGGAGGGAAAACATTTATTGGAAAAAAAATTTTTCTTTCCAGGCAACCTGACCCATCCAGCCGGGTCTATAATTTGAAGTTAGCCGTCAACAATACAGAAGGGCAATTACGACCCGGCATGTTCTGCAGGGTGGAGTTGGTCAAACGCCGATATAAAGATGCTGTTTCCATTCCTTTATACGCTGTTATTGCTCGCAGAGAGGAGCGATTTGTTTATATTGCCAACGATAGTAAGGCCCATTACCGAAGAGTTGAACTTGGTGTTCTGGACGGCTGGCAAGTACAAATTACCGACGGCTTAAAAATAGGGGATCGAGTAATTATTGTTGGGCACAGAAGTCTTGAAGATGGGCAAAGAATCAACATTCAACGAACTGTCCAAGACCCTGCTGAATTAAAGGAATCAAGAGGACCCCAAAATTGATCATTTCTGACACTGCCATCCGTCAGCGAATCAGTGTGGCCGTGCTTTCCTTGATTATTCTGGTTTTCGGAATTTACTGCTACATGTCTCTTCCCCGGGAAAGTGCTCCGGATATTACCATTCCCTATGTTTTTGTTTCAACCAACTATAAAGGTGTATCGCCTGAGGATATAGAGACCTCTATTACTATTCCTATTGAAAAAAAATTAAGGGGTCTGGAAAATGTAAAAAAAATCAAGTCAATCAGCTCTGAAGGCCTGTCTTCCATTAACATAGAATTTATTACCGGGACCAATATTGACGAAGTCTTACAAAAGGTTAAAGATAAAGTAGATGCAGCCGGAGGGGAGCTGCCTTCCGATCTGGAAGACGATCCGACAGTCTTTGAGGTTAATTTTTCAGAATGGCCCATATTGGTCCTTTCTTTAAGCGGGACAGTGGGAGAGGTTCGATTAAAAAAAATTGCCGAGAACCTGAAAGATGACCTTGAATCTATTCAAGGAGTACTTGAGGTAGAAATCAGCGGTGGACTGGAAAGAGAAATAAGGATCGAACCATTTCCGGAGCGATTGGCCTATTACGGCCTACCTATTAATGCCTTGCAAAATGTCGTAACCTCTGAAAATCAGAATGTTTCCAGCGGCGCTCTGCGCATGGGAGATGGCAGATTTCAATTGCGTGTTCCGGGAAAGTTTAGCACGCCTGAAGAAATTAACAATCTAGTGGTCGGACTCCGCCACGGGAACCCTGTTTATCTTCGCGATGTGGCTCAAGTAATTGATGGTTTTAAGGAACAGACCAGTCGATCCCGCCTCAACGGACAATCTGCAGTCAACCTTACCATAAAAAAACGAAACGGGGAAAATATCATTGCCATTGTCGATGAAATCGATGCTCTCTTAAAAAGAGTTGAGCCGACCTGGCCGAAGGGCACTGTTGTTATCAAATTAATGGATCATGCCAAGGATATTCGGGCTATGGTGGCCGACCTGGAGAACAATCTTCTTACCGGCTTAATTCTGGTGATGATTGTTATTTTGCTATTTATGGGTTTTCGCAATGCCATACTGGTCAGCCTGGCCATTCCCTTCTCTATGTTTCTTACCTTTATCACCCTTTATTCTTTGGGCATTACCTTGAATATGGTAGTTTTATTCAGTTTAACACTGGCCTTGGGTATGCTGGTGGATAATGCCATTGTCATTATTGAAAATATATACCGCTATATGCAACAAGGGGTACCCCGCTTTCAAGCTGCCATGAAAGCTACCAGTGAGGTAGCCTATCCGGTGATCGGGGCCACCTTGACTACAGTGGCAGCCTTCTTTCCCATGCTTTTCTGGCCTGGAATCATGGGTGAATTTATGAAATATTTGCCCCTCACCCTCATTATTACTCTCCTTTCCAGTCTGTTCGTGGCCTTAATTATCAATCCGGCCCTTACAGCAATGTTTATGAAGGTTGTAAAGGTTACTCATTCCGAAGAAACCAAACCGACGAGCGCTGAAGAAATTCAAAAGGCAGGAGAAAAACCCGTTGCCTCCAAAGGGATAATCCTTGAAACCTATCAATACCTTCTCAATGGAGCCTTGAATCATCGAATAGCTATCACTGCAGCCAGTTTTCTTGTCTTATACATCTTTTTACAAATGTGGCTTCTCAAAGTCGGCTTGGAAAAACCAATAGAGTTTTTCCCTAATTTAGATCCAAGGTCCCTTTATATTAATATGGATTTACCTGAAGGAGCAGATCTGGATTATGCAGATCGGATTACCAGGCAAGCCGAAGCTTTAGTGAGCGACTTTTCTCTAATCAAACAAGAAAAAAATCTTTCCCGGCCACATTTATATGAAAAAGCCTTCATGCCCAAATCCCATCTCAAAGCTGATGGAACAAGGTTTTTAGGGCCAAGTGATCTTTCAAATATTAAATATATTTATAGCCGCAGCATGTCTACTTCTGAAGACGGCGGCATGGCTTTCAGCCAAAACACCCCCAACCATGTAGGGGTACAATTTTTGGACCTTGAAGAGAGAAAGACCCCTAGTTATCTGACGTTGGAAGAGATTCGGCAACGAGTTAAAGATATTCCCGGAGCGAAAATTATGGTTGATGAGGCTAAGGAAGGCCCGCCTACAGGTGCGCCTATCAATATTGAAATTGTGGGGGATGACTTCTCTGTTTTAGGCAGTATAGCCAAGAACATCCGAAAAAGTATCTCTCACATCCCTTTTATCCAGGATGTGCGGGATGATTACATCGAAGGCTCTCCTTCGATAAAAGTTACTGTAGACCGACAAAAAGCCGCTTTACTCGGGCTTTCCACCAATATCGTCGGCTTTGCCCTTAAATCCGCTTTTAACGGGGTTCAGGTTTCTACCTATTATGAGGCTGATGAAGACTATGATATTACTATTCAACTGCCGGAAAAGGAGCGGAAATCGACTGACATACTCCATCAATTATTTTTAACCAACCCAGCCGGCCAACTCATTCCTTTAACTACAGTTGCTAAAATTGACTATACGGGGAATGTGGGCAGAATCGTCCGCATTGATTATGAACGAGTGGTAACCGTCAGGGCCAATGTTGATGAAGAAAAAATACCGGGTCCTGTAGTTCGTCAGCAGGCCGAAAAACTCTTGGCCAATCTCTCGCTACCCGCCGGGTACAGCATTCGGTTTACCGGTGAATATGAGGCTCAGCAGGAAGCCGAAGATTTTCTCAGCAAGGCCTTTTTAGTAGCCCTCTTTCTCATTTTCTTAGTGCTGGTTGCTCAATTTAATTCTGTGTCACAACCCTTTATTATTATGACCTCGGTTATTCTTTCCCTGGGAGGAGTATTTCTGGGCTTGACTGTTTTCCGATTTTCCTTCGGCATCATTATGACCGGCGTTGGAGTCATCTCCCTGGCCGGAGTAGTTGTTAATAACGCCATTGTGTTGATTGATTATATTAATCAATTAAAACAACGAGGTTGGAATTCACGAGAGGCAATTATTGCCGGCGGATGCACACGCCTTCGCCCTGTCTTTTTAACGGCCATCACTACTATTCTTGGCTTGATACCCATGATTACAGGAATTTCTTATGACTTTCATAAATGGCAAATATCCTGGGTAAGCGAATCCAGCCAATGGTGGCGTTCCATGGCTGTGGCCGTGGTCTTTGGTTTGGGCATAGCCACTGCCTTAACCTTAATCGTAGTGCCTACCCTTTACTCATTGATCGACTCAGCCAAAATTCATCTTGCCAGCTTCCGCACCTGGCTCCATGATCTTTATTGGAGACCCTATCGATGGCTGGTCAACGATCAGGAACCAATAGACTAATCAATAATTCTCACCATATACATTAGACAGGATTCAATGTCATTAACTTAAGAAATACTATGAATCTTTTCAACTTCCCTCCCCTGCGCTAATTTCACTGTACAAGGCTGAAAACTCAAAATGAGAATTGTTGTTGCCGAACAAACATGGCTTATATATTGATTCATATATAGCGGAATATGCATTTGTCTTAATAATTATACTAATATTAAAATATATTTTTCTAATTTTATATTAAAATTTACTGATAATGAAAATAATAATATGTCACTTTTAATTGATTTTAATTTGACAAAATTAAAAGTTTGTATTATCTTAATATAAGTTATAAGTTTAAATTTTTTAGTGCTTACCCCAGCTTATACTTGAAGGGTTCTGTGCAAACAATAGCTCAAATAATCAAAAACTTGACGGCCTTTCACTACAACATGAATTACGAAAATACCTATTACAATAAGTATTGCTCTATTTCTAGAAAAAAATTAAAAAATCAATAAGTTATATTGGTATTAGTATAGGAGAGAATATAGATAATAAATATGGTTTAGGCAATTTTCCCTTCAAGCGCTAAAGCGCTTAGTGATAGATTAAATCTTAAAATCAATAATAATTCACTTTCAAAATTACCGGGTATTTTTATAACAAAAGGCAAGCAATATTAATGAAAAGGGGTCTATTAAATTATGGACGCAAAAGATTCAAAAGAAAAAATATTTATTTTTGATACTACATTGCGGGATGGAGAACAGGCTGCAGGTAGCCATTTGGGCTCTTTAGAAAAACTGGAAATAGCAAAACAACTGGCCAGATTAAAAATAGACGTTCTTGAGGTGGGGTTTCCAGCATCCTCTCCTGAAGATTTTAAGGCTGTACAATTAATTTCTCAGGAAATTGACGGGCCCATTATTTGTGCTTTAAGCCGTGCTGTCAAGGAAGATATCGATAGCTGTTCAAAGGCTTTAGCCCCGGCAAAAAATAAGCGAATTCACACCGGTATTGGTGTTTCCCCTATTCACATGGAGCGAAAGCTGAAAAAATCAAAAGATGAGGTCCTTCGTTTAGCCATAGAAGCAGTTAAACATGCCAAACAATATACTAAGGATGTGGAATTTTATGCTGAAGACGCCACTCGCGCTGATCCAAAATTTCTTTGCACAGTTCTTCAGGCTGTCATTGAAGCTGGGGCCACAGTAGTGAATATTCCTGACACCACGGGCTATGCAATGCCTGAAATATATGGCAAATTAATTGCCCTCATTAAAAAACAGGTCCCCAATATTAAGAAGGCTATCATCAGCGTACACTGCCACAACGACCTTGGCTTGGCTGTGGCCAATAGTCTGGCCGGCCTTCGAAATGGAGCTCGTCAAATAGAATGTACTATGAATGGGATAGGCGAACGAGCCGGTAATGCTGCTTTAGAAGAAATAGTCATGGCAATTTTAACGCAAAAAGATTATTTCAAGGCATCTCCCAAAATTCAAACAAAAGAATTGTACCGGACCAGCCACTTGGTGTCGCATGCTTTAGGGATGGCTGTCCCCCGCAATAAAGCCATTGTGGGGAGCAATGCCTTTGCCCATAGTTCCGGTATCCATGTTGATGGAATATTAAAGGATCGGCTTACTTACGAAATTATTAATCCGGAGGAAATAGGAATTACTCAAAGCCGTGTTATCCTTACCGCCAGGACAGGGAGACATGGGCTGAAGCACAGGTTAAAAGAATTAGGATATCCGCCGTTTTCTCAAGAAAGATTGGAAAAGGTTTACGAACGATTTTTGGAAATTGCGGATAGAAAGGCCATGATCTATGATGAAGATCTAGTTTCCATCATGGAAAGTGAAATCGACACTTTTCCGAAAACATACTCTCTTGAATTTTTACAGATAATAAGTGGTACTGATGCGGTCCCAACAGCCACGGTAAAAATCAAAAAAGTAGAAAATGGAAAGGAAACCCTCACTCTGGAATCAGCCCTTGGGGATGGACCTGTCGATGCAGCCTATAAAGCCATTGATAAAGCCACCGGCCTTGAAATAAAACTTACAGACTACAATATTCGAGCCCTCACCTCCGGCGGTTCAGCCATGGGCGAAGTAGTGGTTAATGTATCCCAAAAGGGAAAAAAGGTATTTGGACACGGCGGATCAACTGATGTGGTAGAAGCCAGCGCTCTTGCTTATGTGAATGGAATTAATAAATTAGTGAACAAAACTGAATAATCGGCACCTTTCTAGGGGGTGGTTATTTCACATAATCACCCCTCTTTCTATAGATTTTCAGATATTAAATTTCATACTTTAGCGTAGGGCTTTAGCCCTGCTAAAATGCAGGGCTAAAGCCCTACGCTACTTTTGTCTAACTATCTATTATGAAATTATTTTTATAAAAATCTATATATTAAAATGATAAAAGATGCCGCCTACTGGATAAAAAAATTTAACCTTAAAAAGCACCCCGAAGGTGGATACTTCAGGCAGACATATATATCAAAAGAAATAATACAGGGAAACGCTTTACCCAACCGATTTATTGGTGGGCACGCGATTTCAACTGCCATATACTACCTGTTGAATGGAAATGAATTTTCCGCCTTTCATCGCCTCAAGTCAGATGAATTATGGCATTTTTATTCCGGGATATCTCTAACCCTTCATGTAATAACACTGCATGGGGAATATTCCCCAATAAATCTCGGTAATAATACTGATAATGGTGAAGTATTTCAAGCAGTGGTAGATGAATAAAAGAATTATAATGAAATTTTCAGCTATTATTTTTGATATGGACGGCTTGATGCTGGATACTGAAAGCATAGCCAGATGTGCCTGGCAAAGAGCCGCTCTTGATTGGGGATATACCATCGAGAACGAATTATATGCTAAGGCAATAGGCCGGAGGATTCAAGACACGACAAATATTCTCCTCATGGCCTTTGGAAAAAGCTTCCCCTTTGATGAAATAAGAAAACGTAAACAAAAATACATTGAAGAATATATCGCAGAGCATGGAATTCCCAAAAAACCCGGTCTGATTAAACTGCTTGACCTTATCGATGAATTATCTTTGCTAAAAGCAATAGGAAGCTCCACAGAAAAAAAATCTGTAATACGAAAACTCACCCTGAGCGGACTTATTCAAAGATTTGATACACTGGTATGTGGGGATGAAATTCAAAACGGCAAGCCTGCTCCTGACATTTTCCTGACCACGGCCGAGCGTCTCCACGTTCCAGCCGAGCAATGCCTCGTTCTTGAAGACTCTGAAACCGGCATACAAGCAGCTCACACCGCCGGTATGATCCCTGTTATGGTCCCTGATCTCATAGAACCATCAAAAAAAACAACCGCCCTGGCCTATAAAATCTATCCCACCTTGAACGAAGTCACAACCTTTCTCTATACTTGGAGCGCAAGGCATTAACTTTCTCTCCATTTACACCTATCCAATTTCACCGGATTACCCACCAAAAAATATAAATAAAAAATATTTTTAAATATCTGTCGTTCTCTCAATAAAAACGACCGATATTTAATTAGATCGACAATGTTGTGGGTTTTGAAATCTTAAGGATATTTTTTATAAGGTTTCTGCCCCGGGAAAGTGAATAAGCGAAATTTTTAGCATTGATGATCTTTACTAACTTACTGTTTATTTTTATTAATAACTTTTAATCGAGACACTTTTTATAGTTTTCTAAACGGCCATCAGGGCATAGTCCCTGATGGCTTTTTTCACAGACATAAAGGATTTATTGTTGAAATAAAACAAATCCCTCCCCCATCATCATTTGCAGGCCTCTTTCTTACGGCTATTTCCCAACTTTGTTCCTCTGTTAATATTCTTTCCCCATCATCAACAGCAGCCAATAAAGTGGTGTCATGATATCCAATTTGCTGGTCGGTTGGAAGCCAAAAGACTTTCCCATTTCTTTCATCTAACTCCATCCCTTCAGGAGATACTGATAAATGCCATGTTACAGAACCTCCGCCTACTATGCTTTCTACAAGGACCGGAGTATAGATATATTTCTCTCCTGTTATTGCTGAATCGGAGGGGACAGAAGCAAAAATTGACCTTTCGGAAGATGAGGAGTATCGGGTATCAGAAATTTTAAGCTCTATCCTGAAAATTTTACTTGAATCAAAATCTATCCTAGCTGAGTATTGACCAACTGCTTCCATTGGTGGATTAAACACGCTATGATAAGCGAAGCCGGTTCTTTGTATGGGAACTTCTCCGGGAATCATAAGGGTATAAACATATGGGCTATAGCCGGAGGCGACATATATAACAATATCAAACCCATTATTGGGATCAACATATACAACTGTCTTATCACTGCCTTCCCCATACCAGTTTCCATTATTATATACAGTAACATTTTCAAAGGACCCGTTTCTGATACATCTAATTGTAATTTGGCTGCAAATCCCATCAACTGCCAATACTTTTTTTGCAAAACTCAAAAAAAGGAAAACCAAAAAAACACATAAAATGCTCACAGCCATTCTTTTCATTACTGCTTTCATCTCCTCCCCTTATTAAAAACAAGATCTTCACATAAGGAAAACAATTGCCCCTCTAATTATTTTTCGTCACGATTACCTCTTAACTTCTTTTTATGTAGACCGAGTACAAAAAACCATCTAAGAAAATAAAAATTGTAGCTTGACATCATAATTTTATTAACCTATTATTTATAAAAAGAAACCTTAGAAAAATTACTTTACTCCTCACCTGTTTTTTCGATGGTAAAGTGAAAAAAATACATTTATTTTTTGATTATTAATAATTTTTAAATACCATGAGGCTATAATGGAATCAAATAAGCCGAATTATGAAAAACTTAGTCGATGTCTCAAAGGATTAGCAAATGAATTGCGCTTGAAAATTCTTTACTATCTTGAAGAGGGAGAAAAAACAGTCTCTGAGATTGAGCAATATACCGGGAGCTCTCAATCAAATATATCTCAACATCTCAATCTCATGCGGGATAAAAATATCCTTAGTTCCAGAAGAGAAGCCCATCAGATATATTATTTTATAAAGAATAAAGATATTTTATCTAATATTAAAGACCTTTGCTGTGTCTTTAAAAAAGAGGAATAATCTGCCCATATTATATGAGTATAGCTCATTCTTAATCTTGTCTTATAAAGAGAGTGATGCAGGTTTGGTTTAACTGACTAAAACATTTGCGGATTATTCATAAAAGGAAGAGGGAAAAAATAATTATTCCTGGATGGTTTCGCCGGTGAGAACAGCCAACTTGACTGCTCTGACTTTTCGATACACCTCTCCGGGTGGGCGCTTTTGGCCCTTTACAGTAAGTAAATCTTCCTGGATGGATATACCGAAGTATTTTCTATTGGCCTCAAGATAGGGAAGAATAAGCTCCCAATCTTCCGATGTTAATTCCGCGAATTCGCCGCCGTTTAATTGTTCGGGTATAATCTTTTTATATGGATCTCGCACATAGATAGCTCCTCCTGATGCCAGAGAAAAAAGATTAGACCCCGGATAAGGCGTTTCATAAGGCACGACCCGGCCCTTTTCGTCAAACCTAAGTCCGTTGAGGATTACAAATCCGCCACCTTTATGGGGATCTCCAGCCATAAAGGACTCAGCCAAAAAATCAAGGCAGGTGCCGTTTATTACCACCCTGGGCCTTCCTACCGCATTGATCAGGGGTCTTCCGGCCGCATTGCCCATAACATAGACCTCCCCTCCTTTGGCGCCATACATGAAGGCCTGGCCCACATCTCCATAGATTATCAACCGACCGCGTTTCATAATCTGAGCAAGCTGATCCTGGCCTGAGCCGTGCAATGTAATTTTCAGGCCATCTATTCCGGAGGCAAGGTAATCTCCGGAACTACCATAAACATCTATTTTTACATCCTCTGTGTTTGGCCCCAATCCGCATCCTGTGAAACGCTGCCCTTTGAAGCCATAGATAATAAATCTTCTCCAGCCAAGATGATAGGCTTTGTGTAGCAGCCTGGCATCGCTCGCTTCTCCCTCCGGAGGAAAATCTCGAGCAAAAATAACCAGCCCTATCTCCTCGCCTTCGGGTGGGCGCATCATAAGACGCGTTTTCCAACTAATACGTCGAAAACGACCGGGGCCTTTAAAATTTATGGAAGGGATTGAATCTAATATGGCGGTAATAGCCTCATTTATGATCTGAACTACCATGCTTCGTTTTTTTGTTCCACAGTCGTATCTTCGATCATACAACATAGAAAACAATTTTATTCCCCACTCCAGATGATGATCAGCGCTTATGCTGATCTCTTTTATCTTTTGAGCCAACCATCGCAGATTTTGAAAATCCCAACCGGCAATAGCTTCCGATATATATTTGAAGGTTTCATTATATTTTTTAGACCAAGATTCATATTCAATAATTTCATTAAGTTCCTGGGCCTTTTCAGGAGCTTTCGGTTCCGCCTCGGTGTCAAACTTCCATTCTCCAGGAGGACTGGTTATGGGTCTGCCAAATTTATCAGCACAAGAAAGGGTGTAAAGCTCTTTGTCTCCACTTAAGGTAAATGAAAAAGCGCCGCCGTCAGTATAACTGCCTCCCCTGGCATTCCAATATTTATCGGCAACCAGCCGGAATCTTTTATCCTCAAGGGAAAGAGAATGAAGAGTGGCATCAATGGCTTGCTTTTCAGAAGCGATCAACCCTATAGAGACATCACCCTCCTGAAGGGCGAATACCTGGGGCCTGAGCATAGCAGTGTCGGTGATACCCAGAAGTTGGTATTGGTTTTGGTCAGGATTGCTTCGGGCTATAATAAAAAACCACGGTCCATCAGGGGAGCCATGCATATGTAAGGCCTGTATGGCCCGGTAAATTTCTTTTTTTTCTTCAGGCAAACGATCAAAATCCAGTTCCGTGGTGGGGGCCATAGCCTCAATAACGTATTCGAGCGGATATTCATAAACTCGGCTCAAAAGATCAAAAAGGAGGACCGAAACCTCAGTATCAGTAAGAAACTGGGGCTTAATATTATGCTGGCTTAAATATTGAGTAACACTATAGTAATTGGCAAAATCACCATTATGCACCAAGGCCTCATTCATTCCGATGAAGGGATGTGAGCCGGCAGGATGCCAGACCCGCCCTTTTGTCGGGTAACGTTGATGGGCAATCCAGATATGCGCCTGAAGGTCCTTCAACCCATAATATTGGACCACCTTCTCGGCATAGCCCACTATCTTAAAAATCATAAGGTTGCGGGCGTGCGACAGTACAAAAGCCCTCTTTTCTCCAAGTGAGGCATAAAAGCGCTGGTTAAGTCGAAAGCTATTCTGATAGATAAATTCATCCTCTATCTTACGCTCAGTCAAACCGGTAAGATAATTTTTTTCAGCAAACCGGCAAATCTCTTTATCCTTGACTCTGACAAAATAGCGAACTATATCAGGCGGCTTTACTTCAAGCTCAAGTTCCCTGTAATCAGCCGCTGGTTTTACCCATGTTTTATGGTCAATCTTAAAATATGGGTCAATGCAGGTTTTCTCAACCTCCAACTCTGAAGATGGGTCCAAAAGGGCAATCTGAAGAATATAATCATTGTGAAGAATTTCAGCATCCACACCCAACTGCTCGGGAATAAAACATGAGGCGGCAATACCGCCCCCTTTTCCATTGCCGCGATTGTGCATTTGAATGGAAGGCTCAAATATATGCTTTCCCCTTATGGGCACATTGGCGGCAAACCCCACAACACCGCACCCCCCCTCCTGAGCCTGCTTTTTCAATACAGGGGGTGTGGATATGCCGGATAACAAATCCGCTCTTGATTTAATTATTCTTTCGCTAAAAAGTTTTTCACCCGGATTCAATTTTGTCCAAATCTCCTTTTTCACTCTTCAATATCTCTATCAATGCCATTAACTTAAGAAATACTATGAATCTTTTCAATTTCCCTCCCCTGGTGTGAGGGACTGAGGGAGGGGGCATCCATACCATTTTGTTTTTATTAAAGTACAATTTTGGAAATTTTATAAAATCATAGTAAATCAACGGAGTCATTTATTAGGCGATGTTTATTTCTTTTTAATAGAGATTTTCAGAAATTACATTTCTTACATTATTTTTTTTATAACTGTAGCGCAGGGCTTTAGCCCTGCCAAAAAAAAATAGTTCTAGCTGAGGTTATGCAGGGCTAAAGCCCTGCGCTACTTTGGATTAAATATCGATTGTGAAATTATTTTTTAAATCTATAGGTTTTTCTAAGGTCTGGATATTATGGCTTGCTCAGGGGAAAAAATCAATATTTTTATTCTCAAACATTCTTCCGGATCTGTCACTCCCATGGCGAAATTTGACAAATTGGGTTGTTCTTCAAAGCTGATTTTTTTAACTACCTTTTTACTTTTGTTCCATTATATGGTGGTCTCGTAAAAAGTCCAAAATGGGGATATATGTACAACATAACTTGTTGAATTTATGCAACCCAAATTTTCAAAAAACGACTTTTTACGAATGCATCATTATATGCTATATTAAAAAAAATAAAATAGACGGCAATTAAGCAAATGGCAGAGGTTCCTTATCTATAAAGGTCATAAATAAAAATCAGAAAAAAATTTTCCACTCAACAGTTTGATAAAGCGTGGGGATAATTACTCCGAAATTTATAATTATTCAGTAGACCTAACCTTTACTATTTTAGGGTTACCTCCAATAAACTATATAATATTTCCACAAAACTATCGGCCTCTGTATCCGATTTTTCCGATAAAGAAACATGCAGTTGGCCTGAGTAAAAATAATTTTTAACCATATCTGATACACAAATTTACAAAAATTTGGATAAAGCGCAAAAAAATTGATGAAGTTAAATTTTACCGGTCTTTTGCCTTGATATTGGGGGAGGAAAACCATACAATACAATACTCACCAGGATTTATCCTGCATTCAGTGGTAAGACAGAAATAACAAAAAGTGCCATTGGAAAACCCCATGAATAAATTAAAAATTTAAGGTTGATGCTTTCGTAAAAAATCGATTTTGGCAAATTTGTCATTTCGACTGCAAGGAGAAATCTTATATTTTTCAGCATATTGTCCAATGAAGATTTCTCACTGTAGTTTACACTGAACGTAGTGAATGTGTTCGAAATGACACGTTAAGCAGACTTTTTACGAGATCATCAAAGGTTGAACTGCTAAAATTAGAATTAAGACAAAATACAAAACAAAAAAAAGGGGAAAAAGATAAAAACAAGTATCTTTAAAAAAGTTGTTGTACTGACTGCGGCATTACTTTTGTTGATTCCTGTTTATGGAATCGGGGCTGTAGAGATTGTTACCGATAAAAGCCTTGAAGTGCGGAATAAAAAAGGCGGTAATGATTTTTCAGTACACTTACATACTGGCCGCCTTACTGGTGAAGCCCATGAATATCTTTATTTGCCTCATGAAGGAGGCCGTAAGGTAAGTGAACTTATATGGAAAATTGACAATACCTTTATGCACGGGGCCGGATTTTCATTCAAGCCAGTCAGTTGGTTGGCCATTAATGCTGACGGCTGGTTCAATATTTTCAAAGGCAACGGCACTATGGACGACTATGACTGGAGAGTGCCGGGGTGGGACTGGACCGATTGGTCGCACCATGATAAGACAAATGTGACCAAGGGTAACATTTTGGATATCAATGTTGAGATAACTCCCTTTGCTGCAGGACCTATTTCCTTCAGTGGTTTATTTGGCTTTAAAAGGGACAACTGGCAATGGAAAGCTTATGGTGGTTCATACATTTATTCAGATTGGGATAATCCGGAGATCTATTTTCGTGATAGTAATTTTAGCCTTTCGGATAACGTGCTTTCAATCACCTACGAGCAAACCTTTAATATGCCATATATCGGAATTAGTGTGAATGGCGATTTTGGTGACTTTGACTTCAAAGCAAGGCTCATTAGCAGCGCACTTGTTAATGGCGAAACTGTAGATCATCATCACCTGCGTAATTTTACCACCTATACCACCTTCAGCGGTCAAAGTTTTATTGCCTTTACTATTACCGGGGCCTATAACTTCACAGAACAGCTTACCTTGCAAATGGCATTGAACAATACAAAATATGACACTATAAAAACCGATTTAGTATGGCATGATCACTATGAAGGTACTGTTGAATTTCTTAAAAACTATGCTGGATTAGATTTGGAGACGACAATGTTCAATTGTTCTTTTGTCTTCAGGTTCTAACCATTTTTCTTCAACTCATCTCTCTATGTTTTAACGCAGACGATATATAATCCCCTACCCCTTTAAGGGCAATATCATTAACTTAAGCTATGATCAAAAATAATTCTACAGAAATTGGAATTAAATTACTTATTTAAGGTTGAAAAAAGGATTTTTATATTTAGTAGCTATAATTGATTGGTACAGTCGTTATGTATTATCCTGGGAATTGAGCAACACAATAGACACTTTTTTTTGTGTAACAGCTTTAGAAGAGGCGTTAGAGATTACCACGTCGTCCTGAAGGCTTTCAGAACTCCTCGTAATGACAGGAAGGAACATATTTCAGTGAATATTTACCAAAAACTTACCTATCATCGCTGTTTTGACTTCGATAGCCCTGAAAGAACACCCCTTACTACTTGAATATCTTCCTTTCTTATCTCCCTAAAGATGAAAAGCAAAGCAAAATAAATGAGTATTAAGCCGACATAATAACCCAGCAAAGGTACGCCTGAAACAGAAAAACTACGGGCAATTAGATAAATAATTGAAGAGGCCGCTACTATTCTAAATAGAGAAAGAAGATTGGCCAAGGCATGAAAACGTCTGTAGACATATATTCCAGACATAAGAAAACCAGAAAAACCGGTAATAATAG
>DAOURK010000208.1 GCA_030625085.1 Pseudomonadota bacterium | reverse complement strand
GTCGGCTATAAAGGCAATAGCGTCTTCTCTTTACCTCACTAGAGGCAATTCAATAGAGGGTGAGTTGACTAACAAAATACAGCTTCCATACTCCGCCTATTTTTTTTCGGTAGTTATTCCTTGGGACGAGTAAAATTACTTACAAAGCGAAAAAATAAATCTGTCCCCTTTTTACCTTAAGCATATGATTTTCGAAGGATGCGATAAAGTTATTGAAAGAATGCTTTTTAATAAAAGGAGAAAATTGAGATGAATTCATTATTAAGGAAAATAGTATGTGACCCAAAGATTTGCAGCGGAAAGCCCTGTATTAAAGGGACACGGATCCCTGTGCATATAATATTGGATCTTCTTGCGGCAGGGGAGGACAATCAAGGAATAAAAAGGGCATATCCAAACCTCACTGATGAAGATATAAGGGCATCTCTAAATTACGCTTCAATCCTTGCTGATGAAGAAGCGGGGATTGCTGTATGAAGATGTTTGCCAATGAAAATCTCTATGATCCAATTATAGATTACTTGCGAAGTTTAGGTCATGATATTCTTAGTATTAGGGAAGCTGGGCTTTCCGGAATATCAGATGATCAGGTTTATCAATTAGCTTGTAAAGAAAAGCGAGTTATAATAAGCATGGACAAAGATTTCTCCAGAATATTTCGGTTTCCCCCCAAAGGCTGTGAGGGAATTATTGTTGTAAAAATCTATAAGCGAACAGTGGATGAAACATTGAGGATTTTCAAGAAATATTATCAAGATATCAAAGAAAAGGATATACGAAAAAATTTGATTATCATAACTCCTGAAGGTATACGTATAAGGAGGGCAAAGTGATGAACAGTAGAACCGTAGAACCAGTAAAGGAAATGTGGACCCGTCCCCAATTAAGCCTCTCCAATTAAGCCTCTTTTCCATTAGGTAATCCGGATGGTTAATATCTCCTAAAGGTACATCTCCGGAAACCTGAAAACCAATATCAGTCAGCCCTGACGAATGAAAAGAGAGAGCAATACATACGGGGCATATGAGGTGTAGAAAAAATATTTTTTCGCATTCATTTGGAGGAAAAGTAGTATAAGGTATTAAAATTAAGAGGCTATTCATTTTTAACCGGCAATTCTTTTTTTAATTTGCTATAACTAGACTTGACACAATATAAACAAAGGTGCAAGTTAGGAGGAAGGTTATGGCAAAGCGGTTAGGGGTGATGACCCTAAGTGGTCGAGAATTTAAGGTTAAGGATTTTAAGTTAATTAAAGAAACTATTTCGTTATTTCCGGCATTAAGTAGACAGGAGTTATCTAAGACCCTGTGTGAGATATTGGAGTGGTACCAGGCAGATGGTGAGCCCAAATATTTATCCTGTCAGAAAGTGTTGGAAAAATTAGAAGCATGGGGGCATATCAAGCTACCGCCTTTAATAAAGCAGAACAAAGGATACCATCACAAGGTAGTCATAACAGAGAAGAGCGATCCTGAGGCATTAATTTTCGGGCAGGTAGACGAATATGGCCCGATAGTAATAGAAGCTATTAATGATAGGGAACAGGGGCGGTTATGGAGTGAATATATACAGAGGTATCATTATCTGGGTCATAGGAATGCTTTTGGAAGCCAGCAGAAATATTTCATTCGTTTTGATTCTGAGCAGCTTTTAGGATGTATATTATATTCAGCATCAGCTTGGGCTGTTGGCTGTCGAGATAAATGGATTGGCTGGAATAAGTACCAGAGAGTCAAAAATCTTCATTTAATATTATCGCAATCTCGGTTTCTCATCTTTCCTTGGATAAAGGTTAAAAATCTAGCGAGCAAAGTTTTATCTTTATCAGCCAAACAAGTACAGAAAGATTGGTTAAGGCGATATAATTTTCGGCCTGTTATGCTGGAGAGTTTTGTGGATAGAGAACGATTTACCGGTACAGACCTATATCATATGAATGGCATTCTTGATTTATTAGGATATGCGAAATCTGTGACACGTTCTGCACTATCGATTGATTTATTTTCCCCCATGAATGATCTGATGGTTGTTCCCGATCCTGTGATATATGGAATTCGGAGCTTTGTACAATTGGAACAACGTGTTTTCAATAACTCCATGTATGGAATGGGGCCTTATCATGAATTTGATTATCTATTACCACCCTTGAGTGCAAATAATATGTTTTACAGCTCAACGATGCCTTATGAAGCATTTTCTCCTCTTTATAGATAATATCCTCCTTTTTCCTTACCAAATTATTTTCAGGTAAGCACCTTTCCAAGGATAGAGAATTTTCAGGGATTAATAGCCCCCCTTACTACCTCCCTATATGATAACTCCTTATAGTGTTACAAATTCCCTTTTTATCCCAGAGCCTTATCCTGGAGATTATAGCCTTTTTGATTTCTGGAGCTTAAAGCACGCTCTAAATCCCCCCCCCCCCATTTTATGGCACATTAATGGGTGCAAACAAAAATAAAGCTTATTCACCCCATTTTTAAAATTTAGCATAGCCCTCCTGCTTTTATCATAAATTATGGAAAGGAATTGTTGGTGGGAAAGCTGAAGTCAGGCATCACATCTAACCATTTCTTTTTTGATAATCAAGGTCAAATTTTTCCAGGCGATAATAAGCCCAATTTTTTAAAAATTGACCTAAAATATTTTTTAAGGTCTTGGATATCTTTCTGCGCTACTTCAAAAACTTGCGTTAAATCAACCTTGCCGTATTCATGGACAATAAGGTTTCTAAAACCAATAGCCGCAATCATTTTTTCTGTAAGTTCAGTGTCCAAGTACCCATTTTCCTCTAATAGGTAAAACATCTCATTGGTGCTGCCTGGAACACCCAAACCTTCGTCACTTATGATATGGGCTGCGATATCAATACAATTTTGTATGGCCATTTGAAGATTAAATAATACACTCTCCTGACGGTCAAGGTCCTTTAAAAATGTATTAAGCTCCGTATTGCTTTTTTCTTTCACCCGCTTCAGGTGGCTATTTACGGAGCTAACCTTTACCAATATGAGGTTGCGATCAACCAATGTTTAATCCTCCATGACCTTTCTAATGAGACCGGATTGCATTTGATTTCGATAATCCCCAAACTCTGCTATTTTAGAGAACATGAACATCTTAAACCTGGCCAATTTCATTGAATCATTAACCAGTAAGCATTTGCCCTTTAAAAATATCTGTCTCATAAGTTCTTCGCTCGCTAAATTTAATATCACAGGATGAATATCTTTTCTTAAAACCCGGCCCAATTGTATAACACAATCTTTTCTTCTCTCATTGATAATTCCCTGATTGGTTTTATCCAGCAGTATACCAATGTCAATGTCATTTGAATGAATTTTCTTGCCTTCAGCATATGAACCAAATAGATAGATTGCAATTATTCCTTTTTTATTTTTAAAATAATTTAGTATTTTTTCTTTTTCGTATTTATCCGGTCGGCTCACTGATATTCTTTTCACTCCTGACCCTTTTGCCTGTATAATTCGGAACAAGGATCTATAAATTGCCTGAACCTGATTTATCTGGCCACTGTAATTTATTGAAAAAATTACATTTCATATAGTTAAAGTTTATCAAACAGGTCTTCATTCTGTCAATTATTTTATCATTTTTTGTCATCGTCTTTTTTGGCAAGCCTTAACGCCGTATGTTACAAGTGTAGAAAGATTAGGCATTGAAAAAGGTATTGAAAAAGGGGAATTAATAGGTGATGTTAGGTTTGCCCAGTTAAGGAAAGGATTGCCTGTATCTGATAAGAAAGAACTTGAAAAGTTGTCAATAGATGAATTGAACAATAAGCTAAAGGAAATCGGAGAATAAATAATTCTTCTTTTTCCCAATTCTTTAACGCACTCTTTTTAATAACCAGCCGGCTATAAAGGCAATAGCGTCTTCTCTTTACCTCACTAGAGGCAATTCAATAGAGGGTGAGTTGACTAACAAAATACAGCTTCCATAGGCCACCTATTTTTTTTCGCTAATTATTCCTTGGGACGAGTAAAATTACTTACAAAGCGAAAAAATAAATCCCCTTTTTTATTTGAGCCCGTTTTTATGTAGGCAATAAAAAGGGCAAAGCGATCGGCTCACCATTATTGACCTTGACCTTTAATATTTGAGTACAATATGCGTTATCAACTAAATATTTTCTTCACCCCTACGATTCCTATTAAACCAAAAAGAAAAAGTATAAAAGTTGATGGTTCAGGCACTGGAGATATGGAAGTTAGAGAATTCACATTAACAACCATAGTCTCCTGGTATTTAAATGAGAAAGAGCCAGTATTAGTAACATCAATTTTATAAAAATCTGTATTGCCACTGGAATATTGATAGTCATTTGTGGGAGGATTTCCACGTAAATTTGGATTCAAAGGATCATTCATATCATGAAAACCGAGCTGCTTAGATGGCGTTTCGTCCCAACCTACAACATTGACAACATGTGCTCTAGGTAACACTCCCCCCCAAACAAAGCCAAGAATTAAAAGTTCACCAGCCTTTAATTCTTTGATTATATTATCCCATGTCGGGGTAAGATCTTTTATTTTTATTTTATCATTGCCATACCCTTTATCTTTGAAATAGTTTTTAAGTCCAGTTTCAGGGTCACTTCTGACATTATAATTAATAAGGTCTTGCATTAAATTATCCGGTGTCTTGCCATCAGGGACTAAATTGGGGAATCCATGACTATCAAAATAGCTGCCTACATTAGCGGCAGCTACCTCTCCACAAACAACACCTGCATCTATCGATTCCTGTGAAGGGGTATAGTCTGGAACCCCTGGTTGAATGGCTGGATCTTGACTATACCAGGGCGTTGCAAAACTATTTGTAATGGATAAAAATATTCCACTTAAAAATACCATTACTACCAAAGGCAGAACCAATCTTTTCATGGGCATTCCCTTTCTTATCTCCCCTTATGGTTTAATGGCTATCCTTCGACATTGATCAACCAAAGGTAAATTACCCCTACAACGTCATTTACTTTTTCAATCATTGAGGTGTTTGGGTTTATCTTATTTCGATAAATTTTGAAAGCAGTCTGTTTCATATTACTTTGGTTAGATGTACTGCTTGCTTAATTCCTACGCCGCAGGAAGACGAATCCCAGCATCGCCAAGCCCATCAGAACGATGGTAGAAGGTTCCGGAACCACCGTTGGTGCCCAGACCCAACCGTCGCCACCGTTATCCCACCCTGGCCACTGCATCGGATCGGCTGCACCAAACTGCGATTGCCCATAAACGACATTCCCCCTTCCCCAGGGCGTGCCATCGGGCTCACCCCAGTCGAAAGGGTCGGAATCCCCACTACACCAGTCCTCCCACCGAACTTTCATTGCGTCCCCAATATGATCAAAGCCAAAATCGTATTCGAGCCCGCTCACGAGCCAAGTATCCCTGTCATCGGGGGATGTTGAATACCACTCCATCCAATCATCAACGATGCGGATGCCCCATTCGTCTTTAGGTGTTGTAATATTCAGGTAATGACTCAGATCCGTGTCGAAAATCTTGTGTCGAACCTTATTAATGCCATAGGGATTATCGTCTGTCCACCCACGCCATAATGATGTAGTAACCTGATAATCGTAACGAGTGCCATCATGACGACTTTTTACTACATCAGTATTAGTGCCATGGTCATTTAGGTAAATAAATAAATTACTTGTATCAGTAAATGTGGAATCAGCAAAAACATCATCAATTGCCGAAAACAGATTTTCCTTCGACGCCTCTCCTTCTAACCAGGCAGGTGCGCCACCCGGTGGTGTACCGTCGCCATAATAAACCGAAATCGGTTCTCCTTTTGCAGTGTCACTATCAGGCCAAGGTAAAGTCGCACGTTCTTTTAATGTAGATCTGGCAGTGGTAAGATCGGACCAAAAGTCATTTTCAAGAGATCCACCATCATCGTCAGCGCTGAAAAGGATGGCTTGGTCACCATTTAGGTAATTCAATGTTGCGCTGCCGAGGGCACCACCTTCTTGGGCCAATTGCTCGTCCAGATGGTTATTGGAAGCAGTCACAAATGAGTCGTGTAATGTCTCTGTTTTGCTGGCATTCATGAACTCTTTTCCAAACCCACCATACGAGAATTCATCCCAATCACAGGCACTCACTGCGTATGATAACGAGTCTGCAGAAAGCTCTTCAACGAATGCCCCACTAAAACAGAAATCCATAGTAAAAATTGTCCGTCCTTTTTTGTTATTGAATTTTTCCGCAAGTTGGAAATCCCATATAAGACCTGTTTCGGTGACTAGAGCGCCAGGTTTTTCATTGTATGGAGTAGGGGTTGACCAACCTAATCGCGCCGATACGATGAATATAATAAAGGCGAGTAATTGTATTCCAACCCTGGAAAGAATTTTTTTGTTGTCCAATTTATTATTTTTAATTCTAAGCATAATCTTTACTCCACTCAATTTTAAAAATTTACTTTATATCCTATCCTAAAAAATTTATTTAAATTACCTCTGACAGCAGATTTTATTGGGAGCTAGCGTTTATGGCAATAAAAGATGGTAATAAAAGAAAGATGAAAGTCGTGCATTGCCATATGATAAATTTTTTATATCCATCCCATAAATATAGTTAAATTTATTT
>DAOURK010000110.1 GCA_030625085.1 Pseudomonadota bacterium | reverse complement strand
TTGCTAGTTAAAATACAATAATGGCCTGACTTTTGTCGTCTTTAGGTATTTAATTTGCCATATCCCGTGGAGGCTACTACTTTAATACTTAATTAAATTATAATTTTTATTTTCCTCGGATTCCATAATTAGAACTGCTGGTTAGTGAGCCAGCTAGTTGCATTGTTTCCTTTTTCACAATGGTCTTGTTAACCTTCTTATTGGAAACATCTTTGATAATCTCTGCGTTGTCGATCGGTTTCTGGAATGTAGCTTTAGCATAGAAAGGATGCTCTTTGGCAAAGGATTCCTCTTTTACTGCCCTTTTAAATAATCTTTTGAATTTTGATAATAGTGACATCTCCTCTCTCCCATTAATAAAACTTGGCAGGATGACATTTCTGCTTGAACTTGAGACTTGAAGTTAATTTTTGGTAAATTCAAGTAGTTCTTCATTTCTGCCCATCAAAGGTTTGGCCACCAATGATTGTACAGCTATCCTTAGCTGAATTATTGCTTTATCATATACACCCATAGATTGATATTCTTCAGCTTTATCGAGATATTGTTTGATTTGGGGCAGAAAACGAAAGTTTTTCATATGATACCTTTCTTTAGTAAGGTTTGCACGGTATGCACCACCACCATTAAATTATGGAGATAATGAATCCGGCAATTATGGAGGCAATTCCGGCCCATACTCCTGCTTTATACATTGGGCGATTTTGGCCCCGGAGCTTCCTGAAGTATTTAAAAGCAGTAGTATTATGTGCAACCAATATGATACCACCGGCAAGTATACACAGGCCGAAATACAGCTTTCCTTCCGGAGATCCTGTTAAACTTCCATAACCTCTTCCAATTCTATAGATTACATACATTAACCAGGGAATACCAACAAGCTGGATAAAGCCTGTGACAAAATAGGCAAAAATTAAAAGTCTTTTGTTAGATTTATGTTTCTGTAATGGAGCCGGCATTGGTAATCCCTTAATACGAAATAGTTCAGCGCGAAGTTGAGCACTCTGCTGATTGCTAAGTAATTTATGGCGATATTTGATACCCTGCCTATCCAGTTGTGAATCACTGCCAAAGTAAGTAAAAATCCGGGTAAGTATATTTTTAGCCTTATTAAAATTTTCTTCCATAATCTCTGCATCAGCCCATGCAAAAAGAATTCGAGCTTTCCATGGATCAGTATCAGCAACTTCCTTGTCTGCCTGCTGTCCTGCCTCAAGTGCCGATTTCCAATCATTACACCGTAGATATGCGGCTATAAGATAGTGATGTGCCTTGCCACGACCAGGTTCTTTAGTAATTGCCGACTTTGATATAGTTATAGCGTAGGCCCACTCTCCATTATTACCAGCTTGGAGCGCATTATCAATCATATTTTCATACGTCATTATATTCCCCTTTCCTGGGTTATTGGGCGCTACCCTGCTTTCAGGACAAATTTGTTCGTCTATCCTGATCACTTTCTGTCAACCGCCGATGCGCGTGTTCAATCTGTGGCGCATATTTGGCGGAGGCCAACCCAAGGAACTTCCGGTAAAAACGAACAGCGTCATTTATCCGGCCCAGTCTATCCCTCAGCAAAGCCTTGTTGAATATGGCGGGAGCGTACTGAGGATCAATTTCTAGGGCTTTATCTAAACAGTAACCAGCTTCATCAAATTTGCCACGGGCAATGAGCGTAAGCCCTTTATTGGTCAAGGCTTCAGTATTTATAGGATCGATTTCCAACGCCCTGTCATAACATCGAATGCCCTCATCTGTAAGGCCTAAAGAATCGAAACAAGTGCCTTTGTTGTTCCACAGGTGGGTGTCGTGCGGATTAATTTTTAAGGCTTCATCAAAACAGATGATGGCCTCCTTATAACAGCCCAGGTTACAAAAGCTGTCACCCTTATTATCCCATGCATCGATACATCGAGGACTAATTTTGAGGGCTTTATCATAAAAGTGCATGGCTTCATGATAGCGCCCCAAAATATCGAGAGCCATTCCTTTATTATTCAAAGCCTCAACGTACTCAGGTTCAAATTTCAGGGCTTTGTCGTAGAATTTAACAGCTTCAATATATTGTTCTTTATGCCTGTAACTATTTCCTTGGTTATACCAGGCAGCAGCCTTTTGAGGCTCAAGCTTGATAGCTTTATGACAACAATGAATTGCTTCATCATAACAGCCCATTTCATTAAGTATAGAGGCCATGTTATTCCAAATGCCGGCATTGTGCGGATCTTTTTCTAATGCCTTGCGCAAACACGCTATGCCCTCATCATAGCGGCCTATCTTAGCGAGGCTAGTGCCCTTATTAGCCAACTCCCATACATGAAGGTCTCTCAACTCGGGGGGAGTGATAACTTCACCAGTCTCATTTTTAAGCAATGGTTCTAAATCGTTGCGTAATTCTTTGAAAGTAAAATATCTATTATTTGGGTCCTCTGCAAGGCATCGATGGATAATGGGAAAAAGGGGATTACTTGATTTTGGAATAGTGATCTGTTGTGGATGTTGGCCACCGGTGGCCATCTGAGAAAGGACAATGCCAAAACTATAGATATCGCTTCTCTCATCACAAGATGCGGGATTTATTTCTTGTTCAGGGGCCATGTAACCTGGTGTACCAAGGAAGGCTCCATCCGATATACATCCATCTGTACATTTTTCAATGTGATGTGAATTAAATTCACCGGATACTTTATTTGCACTATTTACAACACCAGCCAGCCCAAAGTCTGTGATTTTAAGCGTTTTATCAAAACTGATCATGATATTAGAAGGTTTGATGTCTCTATGGCAGCGAATGCCTCTTGTGCAGGCATATTCCATTCCATAACAAAACTGAATAGCCCATCGAAAGCTCAGGGCCAGGTTGGGAAGTTTTCGCTCGAAGTAATCCTTAAGTGTATTCATGCCCTTTTCATCCGGATTAATATATTCCATAGCAATGCATAGCCTTCCTTCAATTTCATCAACAAAGAAGGCCCTAACTATATAGGAATGTGATTCAATTTTTACCCATACTTCAGCTTCTCTGCGAAACCGGTTTTTTATTTGGCTATTTATTTGATCATCTTGAAGAGGTTCAGCATGAACGGTTTTTAGGGCATAAATTTCCTTGGTCTCATGGGAATACACCAGATACACTTCCCCACAACCACCCTTTCCGAGTTTCTCATAGACTTCATATTTGTTACCTATGTAATCACCTATTTGATAGTTATAACCTTCCTTTTCTCCGTCTGTTTTTGGTGCAGTGGGACTTGCCGAATGCTCTTTTGCACCGACTATGTTATTCTTTACGAAGGTTTCCTGGTTCTCCCCTTCAGGCATTGACATCCTTGGCCGAGCACTGTTTTCCTTATCAGCAAAATTACCTGTTCTATTGAATACATCCGGGCAGTGTGTCATTTCGGGATGATCACTAATAATAAGCTTGCCAATCTTTAGTTGTCCTCCATTAAGCTTGGGTTTCAAAATAGTTTTTTGTGGTTTGACTTTAATAGCATAGGGCTGCTCATCAGAAGAGGCTCTCTCTTTTGCCTTTTTTTTGAATAAGGTTTTAAACCTTAAGAATTTTGAAAATATTGACATCTCCCTTCTCCACAATGAATTAATAACAGGAGGACAAATTTACACGGTGATGGAAAAAATTAAAAAAAGAAGCTAGATATTTATGTAAAAACATCTTTTGTATATATTATATTACGATATTTTTTCACTTTTTTATTATATATAATTTTATACTCATACTTCAATATATTTTTTATATCTATAAATGAGCCGAATTCAAATACATCCTTCAGATTTGTAGCCTTAATTTTGTAGTCTTAAAAGTTAAACGAGCAAGATAAATGCCGTATCCTTTTTTATTTTTAATATCGTTTATTATCAAGTCATTACACCTGAATAATTTTCCTCATAATAATATTTGTACTTACCTCAAGAAATAAACCGTCTAATTAATAGACGTTTGCTCTTGCCATGGCTATCTTAATTGGATATAATCAATTTTAAATTATCCCTAAAAAATTTTATTAAATTTTATTATGATAAACGAAAAATAATTATTAAACCCAGGAGTAAATCATGCATGTAATATCGATTTATAAAGGAGATGTTGAAATAGGTGAAAAATCAATCACTCCCCTCAAGGCAATATCAATCGGGAGGCACAAACTCAATGATATTTGTCTTCCCGATGATCAACATATATCAAGATTTCACGCCGCACTTTTTCTCAATGAGGATGGCATTTATTATCTTCAGGATTTAGGCAGTCGAAACGGCGTCTATGTAAATAAAAAAAAGAAAGATTCCGGCGCTTTAAATATTGGGGATGAGATAAAAGTAGGAAATTACACCTTAATTCTCAAAAAACAGGCTGATAAAAGCCAAACGAAAAAACCGAAGGTCGAACTAAGTTATAGCGGGCCAAAAGACGATGCCAAGACTGTGTTTTCTCCTTTTACGCAACAGTGGAAAGATATTTCAGAGTTTAAGGATGATGCTGAAGGGCTTTTGCTCTTATATAAATTAAATCATTTTGCCAACGCAGATTATGATATTGAAGAGGCTTTGCAGTTAATCACTGAGGAGCTTTCCACTATCCTACAACCTGACAGAGTTATTATTGCCCTTATTGAACAGCAGGGAGCTAATCTTACCTGTTTAGCCAGATTTCCTCAAGATACAATAATAAAAGTTAGTCGGACAATGATTCAATTTTTACTTCAAGAAAAACAGGTATTGGCAACTCAAATTGGTGATAGTTGTTCAACCTCAGAAAAACAAGTAATAGTATCTAATGACCTATCTTCAGATGATAGATTTAAAAACGACGGCAGCCTAGCACCTAGTATCATGGAACTTAAATTAAAATCAGCCATTTTGGCCCCTCTTCAATGGGATGGAGAGATTAAAGGTATTCTTTATGTAGATTGCTCCGGAAAAACAAAAATATTCACTGAAAGAGAAGTAAATCTCATATCCCTCGCAGCCAATGATATATCTTCTCTTATAGAAAGAGATGCCCATTATACTGATATGGAAAATGAGAATACACGACTTGAGAATTTGGTTGATATAGAAAATACCATTATCGGAATTAGTAGTAAAACAAAAGAGATATTAGAAAATATAAAAAAATTCAGTGATACTGAGACCCCGATTTTAATAACTGGAGAAACTGGAACAGGAAAAGACCTGGCTGCTAAAGTAATCCATAATAATTCTCGGAGGAAAGGAAAGCCCTTTATCCACATAAATTGTGCGGCAATCCCAAACGAACTGCTTGAGAGTGATTTGTTTGGAGTTATCGCAAACTATCCTGGGTTTCATAACAAGGAGGAATTAAAAGGAAAATTTGCACTGGCAGATGGTGGGACTCTCTTCCTTGATGAGATTGGAGAACTATCTTTGAAATTACAGGCTAAACTGTTGCATGTTTTGGGTGAATACAAGAAGTTAAAAGAAATTTGGCCCCTCGGTGCTATTAATCCTACCATAGTTGATGTAAGAATTATTGCCGCCACCAATAGAAACCTTAAGCAAGCAGTGGATAAACGGAGGTTTAGAGAAGATCTTTACGAACGATTGAATATTCTCTCCTTTCATATGCCCCCTCTCAGAGAAAGAAAAGAGGATATCCCTTTATTGGCAGGTTATTTTCTCTATAAGTTCAGGCAAGATTATGAAAAGAAAATTAACCGCTTTTCCAACACCTGTATTGAATATCTTAGTTCTTATGAATGGCCCGGGAATGTACGAGAACTTCAATATGCCGTATTAAAGGCAGTGATCTTGGCTAATCGTCCCACAATCAATAAAGACCTTTTTGATCTTAAGAATGATTGGAAGCCCAAATCCCTGGAAGAGATGGAAAAAGAACATATAAAGAGAGTGCTTAAATATACCGGCGGAAATAAAAGAAGAGCTGCCCCTATCCTTGATATTTGTATAGAGACCCTTTATAAGAAAGGGAGAAAATATTGTTTGGTCGGGTTTGAAGGGCAATCAACCACCCGCTAATGCATTAATTCTTTGATTAATACATTTTAAGCTAAAACAAAACACGGCAATATATAGACATTCACCTCTTCTTCTACCTTTTTTTGTCCTCTTTTTATTTTGCGCTTGAAAACCCCTGTTTTTTAATATATTATTTGATCAAAGAAGGGGGTGTTTTATGTTTCGTGAAGCAGAAATTTTTTTAAGTCACTGGTTTACCAATAAAAGAAGGAAACCTCTTGTACTTAGGGGAGCGCGGCAAGTTGGTAAAACTGAACTAGTCAGACAATTTGCCGCTAATAAAAAACTTAAACTGGCAGAAATTAATTTAGAAAGATATTTATATCTCAATAAAATTTTTAAAACCCTAGCCTTACAAAACATTTCCAGAGAGATTGAAAGTATTACAGAATGTGCTTTAGATACACCAAATACCCTTTTGTTTCTTGATGAAATCCAAGCAACTCCTTTTGCGCTTCAAGCGCTGCGTTATTTTTATGAAGAAAAACCAAATCTTCCTATTATTGCTGCCGGCTCCCTCCTTGAATTTAGCTTAAAGGACCATAATTTTCCAATGCCGGTTGGAAGAATTGAATATTTCCATTTAGGCCCTATGACATTTAAAGAATTTTTGGAAGCAATTGACGGATATCTAGCCCGGTTTATCACTGAATATGAGGTAGGGGACAGCATGCCCGAATCAGCCCATAAAAAACTTTTGGAACGACAACGTGAATATCTATTCACAGGTGGAATGCCTGAGGCAATACTCATATTCAAAGAGACCAATTCGCTCAAAGAAGTATCAACAATACATCGTTCCATTACAAACACGTATCTTGACGACTTCTCTAAATATGCAAAACAAAAAGACCTTGTCCTGCTGCAAAAGGTCTTTAGAGCTATTCCGAAAATGATTGGGAGGAAAGTTAAATATAGCAATTTCTCAAAAGAAGATCGATCAAAAGATATAAAATATTGCATTAATTTACTAAGCAAGGCGCGTATTTGTTCGCTGGTTCACCATAGCACATGTTCAGGCATCCCATTAAATGCCGAAATTAACGAAAATATATATAAAATTATTTTTCTTGATATTGGACTTGTAAATCATATTTGCGGCATAGACTGGTTAACGATCTCCTCCTACGATACATTACAACTTATCAATGAAGGATATCTCGCAGAACAATTCATTGGTCAACACTTGTTATATAGATCAAAAGGCATTCATACGCCTGAGGTTGTCTATTGGTTGCGTGAAGGCAAAACAGCCAATGCGGAAATAGATTATGTTATCTCGCAAGGAGACTATATTGTCCCAATAGAAGTAAAGGCGGGGAAAAGTGGTTCTTTAAAATCCCTGTTTCACTTTGTATATAACAAACAATCGAAATTGGCCGTTAGATTTGATCTTAATCCTCCCTCTATTCAACAGGCAGAACATATTCTGGTTATTGACAATAAAAAAAGAACTATCTCTTTCCCTCTTTTCTCTCTCCCTTTATATATGGTAGAAGCGCTACCGAGATTAATTGATGAAATAAGGAGAGATGCTTAATACTCCCGTTTTGATGCATTCTCATTTAGTCCCCCTTACTGAAGTAAAAATTATTTGACCTGTGTACCAAAAATAGTACCTAAATTCATCACTCAACTCACTCTAAAATCCTTTTTAGCTTCACCATAGCAAGATTCTTTTTAGCCTCAATATAGTTGGGATTCAATGCCAAGGCTTTCTGGTACTCTGCAATTGCCTCATGAATGAAACCTTTATAAGAATATGCCAACCCAAGATTATTGTGTGCTTCAGGAAAATCTACTTTTTGCTCTACTGCAAGCTCTATCGCCTTCTTACATCGAACAATGGCTTGATCAAAATAATTTTCAGCAGTTTTACCTCGATAATTCTCACCCTTTTTGGTATAAGCGAGACCAATCGTGCTATAAGCCCAGGCAAAGGTAGCGTCCAATTTAATCGCCATCTCTAGCTGCTTAATAGCCTCGTCCAGCATTCCCTCATAATAGAAGGCTGTACCAACGTTATAGTGAACAACTGCCTTGTCATGATTTGTTGGTAAATTGACTTCTAGATACTTAAGTCCAAGCTCAATGCCCTCTTTTGCCTGTGGATGACCCTGACGTAGCGCTTTAACGAACTCGATAGTGGCTTTGTCATATTTGCCGCTCCTGGCATAGGCCCGGCCGCACTGGAAATGATCTTCTGACTTTTTCTTCTTATTCCAAAACATGAAATCCTCCCTTTAAAGTTATGTAATGGATTTACATTCATTAGCAGTTCACCTATTTTGTCAGCGACCTGCTGTATCTCAATGGAGAAAATTTAAATACTTTTGAAATAATTAATAATTTTTTCTTCCAGATTAGCTGTTTTTCAGCCGAATCATCCGCACAAGCTGCATCATACTAATTCTCATCCGCCAATCTCGATTATGATTACCCAGTTTCGCATTACTAAAGCTTTGTGGAGGATCTATGGCTTAATGGACATTTCCAGAAACCTGCAAAAAAGCTAGTTTTAATATCAGCCGCTTGCTCCTCGTGTTTAGAATTCCCACTGCCAGTCAAACACCCAAAGTCGCATGGTTTTGTCATAACTCCCTGAAAGCGCATACCGCCCATCGGAAGAAAAACAGACAGAAGTTACAACTGCACTGTGGCCCTCAAATTGCCTTACCTCTTTCCCGCTTTTTACCCTCCAAAGCCTGATAGTGTGATCCTCACTGCCCGACAAGATATATTGGCCATCAGGGGAAAAACAGACAGATCTTACAACTTCATTGTGTCCCTTAAATTGCCTTATCTCTCTTCTACTTTTTACCTTCCAAAGTCTGATAGTATGATCCTCACTACCCGACAGGATATACTGTCCATCAGGGGAAAAACAGACAGATCTTACAACTCCTTTGTGGCCCTTAAATTGCCTTACCTCTCTTCCACTTTTTACCTCCCAAAGCCTGATAGTGTGATCCTCACTGCCCGACAGGATATACTGCCCATCAGGGGAAAAACAGACAGATGTTACAACACCGCGGTTGCCCTCAAATCGCTTCACCTCTTTTCCATTTTTTACCTTCCAAAGCCTGATAGTGTGATCCTCACTACCCGACAGGATATACTGTCCATCAGGGGAAAAACAGATAGATCTTATAACTTCTTCGTGGCCTTCAAATCGCCTTACCTCTCTTCCACTTTCTACCTCCCATAGCCTGATAGTGTTGTCACTACTCCCTGATAATAGATATCTGCCATAAGGGGAAAAACTGACACAGGTTACGATGTTGGCGTGCCCTTCAAATCGCCTCAACTCTTTTCCGCTTTCAACCTCCCATAGCCTGATAGTGTTGTCATTACTCCCTGATAATAGATATCTGCCATCAGGGGAAAAACTGACACAGGTTACAATGTTGGTGTGCCCTTCAAATCGCCTTAACTGTCTTCCACTTTTTACCTCCCATAGCCTGATAATATTATCATGACCTCCCGATAGGCCATATTGGCCATCCGGCGAGAGACAGACGGATGTTATAATCTCACCGTGTCCCTTAAATCGCTTAAACTCCCTTCCTGTCTCAACTCCCCATAGTCTGAAGGTGTTATCTCGACTTCCTGAAAGTATATAGCGGGCATCTGGGAAAAAACATACAGAGACTACAGCCAGGTTATGTCCTATAAATCGGATCACTTCTTTTCCAGTCCTAACATCCCATAACCTTATGGTTTTATCCCCGCTTCCCGAGATAGCGTAACGAGCATCAGGAGAAAAACAGACTGATTTAACATACGCAGTATGTCCCTTTAATATGCGAAGAACCTTACCCACAGGCTTGTTCTTATCCTCTAATGCTTTCCTTAATCCTTCGTCTTCTATTCTGTATTCTGATTGTTGAATTCTTTCAACAGCGTCTAAATCTCCCCGTTCAAGATGTATCCAGACAAGGAGGCGCCAGTAGTCAGAGTCAGTCCTCCTGCTATTGTGCAAATCCTTCATCTGTGTCACATATTTATCATCAGTAATTTCAGCCCTTTGCCATCTCAAGTAGCCATAATTATAAGTTGCCTCAAGGTGCTGAGGGTCTTCATTTAATGCTTGTTGCCAGCACTTTCTTGCATCATCTTCTCTTCCCAAATCTAAATAAGATACAGCACGGTTGTTTAATCCATCCGCCTTAAACTCTATTGAATCTACTTCTGCATGTGGTGGGTCTTCATTAAAAAGCTCATGGTAAAACTTTATTAATTCCTTTCGTAAATCTGAAAATGATCCATATCTTTTATCCCTCTTTAACTCACAGCACTTTTTAAGCAGCCGAGCCAGTTCATTGGGGATGTCCTTCCTTAGGGTGCTTGGTTCATGGGGTGGCTTATTTCCCATTTTGGCAATGGCTGAAGCCGCTATATCAGGTGCCGTGCCATAAGGCTTCCGGCCACAGAGCATTTCATAAAGACAGACCCCAAAGGAATAAATATCCACCCTCTTATCTACATTATGGAAATCTTCGTATTGCTCCGGAGCCATGTAATCATATGTGCCCATTTTCGTCCCAAATGTTGTTAAATTATCTTCTCTCCTGCCTATGCCTCCAGCCCTTTTCCCTTGCTCATCCAACCCTATCTCCGTTGCCTCAAGCCCTTTACCTCCAGCCAGCCCAAAGTCAGTAACTTTGACCATACCCCCTTTGGTCATCAGGATATTTTCAGGTTTAATGTCCCGATGAATCATCCCAAAGCTATGCGCATGTTCCATGCCGTGGCAGAACTGGATGGCTATATCAAGCCCTATTTTCAAGTCATAGCAACGGCCATTGGAAACCCACCCTTTCAAGGTTCCCCCATCCACATATTCGATGAAGATATGAGGGACATCTTCAATTTTTCGGACATAGTAGCAATAGGCAATATGGGGATGAAGCCCCAATTCCGTCCAAGCATCTGCCTCTCGCAATACACGAGAAAAAAGGTATTTATCCGAAAGCATTTCTTCATTAGGTGACTTGATGGCCATTTTTACTTTCCATTTCTGATGCTCGGCAATATAAACATAGCCCATCCCACCAGACATCACATCCTCCACCTTATAGGTGTCAAGAATAACTTCACCCGGCTTCCAAATCCTTATTTTTTTAACCTGCCAGGCACCTTGTTCAGCTATCTCAAGGCCGGATAGTTCGGGTAAACGCTTACTGGCGATTACCTTCTTATCTTTTGCCAGGGTTTGCTCTTTTGCCCCGTCTGGTTTTATTGCTGTTGACTGATCACTATTTTGCCTAACAACCGTGCCGGCATTTTGTTGCCCATTTTTGGAATAAGGCTCTTTTTGCCGCTCCCTCACAAAAGCTTCACTGACATTTTTTGCTTCCTGATTAAGCTTTAGGTTCAAAATAGTTTTTTTATGTGTGGTTAAAGCATCAGGGGAATCTCCTTTAATTAAGGTTCCCCCTTTTTTTTTTTTTTAAAAATAGTTTCTTGAAATTTAAAAATAGCGACATTGCCCTCTCTCCTTATCAGCGGCCTCCACCAATTTGGCCTTTCCAATTCTGCCCCACCAATTACAAAGCATCCTGCAGGGCTTGCCTGCATTCTGCTGCCGATTGAAAGCGCGCAGGGATGTCTTTTTTGATGGCCTTATCCACCACCGCAGCCAATTTCATTGGTATATCAGGCTTTCTTTGGCGAATCGGTATTGGCTCCAGGGTCAAGATAATTATCTGTGGGCTTTTCAACTTGTGTGCTCTCATCAAGAGGCCAAGTGCCTCCACCCGATTTTTGGCCTTGAGACTTTGTTCAATGATAAACCGCTCGATGTCTCTGCGGGTGGGGAAATGATAAGGGTATTTGCCGGTCAGCAAATAGTAAAGGGTAACGCCCATGGCATAAACATCTGTGGGCTCACGCACACTGCGGGTGTCCCTGATCTGCTCCGGCGGCATAAAGAAAAGCGTTCCCAAACCTACTCCTATTCGGGTCACCAGGGAGCCCCCCGCCTCACTGTACTTTTTAGCCAGACCAAAATCCGCAATCTTGGGAATCAGTCGGTTATGCCCGGCCTCCTGAAGCAGGATGTTTTCAGGTTTAAGGTCCCTGTGGATAATCCCGTGCCGGTGGATAAATTCAAGCCCTTTCAGTGAATCAATAATAAAGGGCACAGCCTCTTGTATTGAGAGGAATCCTTGGTGATGTTTTATAAGGCTCTCTAAATTGCCATGTGAGGCAAGCTCTATGATCAAATAGGGCCCATCTTTTGCTACCCCGCTGTCAATAAAGCGAAGAGTGTTGGTATGCTGCAACTCGTGCATATATCGTATCTCACGATGAAATCGTTGTACCAGTTCCTTTACCGATAACTTCAGCATCAGTTTCATGGCCATGAGCCTGCCTGTGGGCCGATGATAGACTTGATAGATTTTGCCCATCCCTCCATGGCCCAGGGTTTTTATAATCTCATAGTCATCAATCTTTCTGCCGGCCTCCACGCCCACCCTTAAGGCTTGCACACACCTTTCGCAACGATAACCGACTGCGCCCATAAGTTCCTCAGTCCGGCCGTCACTGTTGGCCTGTGCAGTCAAATCTTTGCCACAGGTGCAGGTAATAAGCCGCAGCCTCTGTATTTGTGCTTTTTGCTTTCTTTTATCCGACTCTATCTGCCGCTCACATCCGGAGCAATAATCAGGTTGCGTCTCATCGGCCATGAGGGTGATTGGCTTGCCGCATTTTTTACAAGACACAGTCTTCTTTTCAATAGCCTGAGATATAGTGACTTTTAATTGTGTATAGCCAACCTCAATAATATCGCCGTCACCAAGCTCTTCTTCAACTTTAGACACCCCATTAATGGTGGGTGTGTTTGTGCTGTCAAGGTCTTTAAAGACAGCTCTGGGGGGTGATATCTCTAACATAAAATGTTGTCTTGATACATAAGGATCATCAGCAGATAATTTGAAATGGACCGGCCTTCCTTTACCTCCCCGTCCCACAATAAAAGTGTCCGGTTTGGTAAACTCAAAAATTTTGCCCACATCTGGACCCTTGATGATCGCTAATGTAACCTTCATGGTTGATCTCCCTGTAAATAAAATGCGATAAGAGCAGATGAATGGGGGAAAGGTTTACGAAAAAAAGTTTTTTAATTTTTAAGATCCTTTATTTTCTATCAATACAACAGTGATGTTATCATCCCCACCAGCCTCATTGGCCGCGTTGATCAATTTCCGGCAGGTATTTTCTAGCGTGTCTCCCTCCATGACAATGGAATGAATTTCTCCATCAGAAAGCATGTCCCACAAGCCGTCAGTGCAAAGAATTATCCTATCGCCTTTATCTAAGGTATATTGATTATATTCGGGTTCAATAGGGAATGAAGAGCCGATGGCCTGGGTGATTTGGTTTTTCAGGGTGCTACGTCGTGCCTCTTCCTTGGTCATCTGGCCCATTTGAACCAACTCAGCCACAGTAGAATGGTCATTGGTTATCTGTGTAATCCCTGCTTGCTTAATAATATAGGCGCGAGAGTCGCCAACATGACAAGTATGCAATATATTCTGATGAATGAAGGATAAAACAATGGTGCTTCCCATACCCGCATATTCGCTTTTTGTCCGGCTCATCTCTACAATCCCCTGGTGTGCCTCATTTATGGCCTTTATCATCTCTTTTTCAATCTGCACAGGGTTACTTTTTATCACCGATAATATAGCAGGCGTGAAATATTCATCTATTATTTTTACTGCATTCAAACTGGCCACCTCACCTGCGTTATGCCCGCCCATGCCATCAGCAACAATATACAGGGATTTTTCAGGGATAAGGTGAAAATAGTCCTCATTGCCCTGTCTTCTGAGCCCCCGGTCTGTAACACCATGAGCAACCTCATTCATTTGCCGTTTCCTCCGTTTGAATAGTCTTAAAATTCCCATTCCCAGTCAAACTCCCAGAGTCTGATGCTCTTATCTTATCTTATCTTATCTTATCTTTTAGAGAGTGCATAGCGTCCATTAGGGAAAAAATACACGGATGATAAACCAATGAGGAAAGGAGGCTGAAAGATTGAGTATCTTTATCCATGATGTATTCTAGAAAGGAAATGTGGATTGGAGTTCGGCCCCATTTATGCTGTTTTGAATGCTTCTTTTAGGCGATTGGTAACCAATTGAAAATCCTTTTCAATTGCTTTCATGAATTGAAAACGTGCCTTCTCAACCTTTCCCTTTTGTAAACAATTCAATCCAAGATAATAATAAATTTCAGGGATCATATGATCCAACTCATCAGCTTTTTTTAGCCATTTCTCTGATTGGTTAAAATTGCCTAATTTGTAATAGGTTTTTCCTAGAAGAGAAAGGATGGAAGGATTCTTCGGATTTTGGGATGATGCCTTGCTTAAATAAGGAGTAGCAGCCTGAAATTCTTCATTTTGAAAAAGGGCTTCTCCAAGGTAGGAATAAATATTTTCAATCAGTGGATAGAGAGCAAGCGCCTGTTTGAATTCCTTGGTCGCCTTATCATATTCCTCATATCCCATTTTTTTTAAACCGGCAGAAATACGTCTTTTCGCCTTCCACCAAAGTAAAAATCGCTTAATCCAACCCTCCTTTAATAATTTTTCTTTGTCTTGGCTGTTGTCGATTTTCTTTTCATTGGGTTTAGGTGTTGGAGAAAGTTTACTATTTCCATCTGATTTTTCTTTTTTTATAAGCTGTGATTCTAGCCAAACTAATAATCGAGCATCAAAGTGTGGAGAACTAAAAACACCTTTCCCCTCTAAAATAAAGCGCCCTTGCTCAACTTCTCCTTTGCCTAAGTAAGCCAGGGCCTGATACGCATAAGCTAATTGATTGGTTTTATCCATTTCAATTGCAGTGGTAAGAACCTCAAGGGCCTTATCATATTTTTCCTGATCAATATAGATTCTTCCTAAAAAGATGTAGTAGACAGGATTTTGCGGCTGGAGGTTAATTGCCTTCTGAACATTATCAATAGCTTCCTTAAACGTTCTTTTTTCGGCCAAGGCTAGCCCGCCCAAGATGTAAATAGAGGCCACTGTAATCCGGCTTAAGCTTTAGGGCATCCTGGTACAGGGATATTGCTTTATCAAACTCTTGGTTTGCGGCAAGTTTCTGGCCTTTGCTGAAGAGAGTTTCTGATTTCATCGCATTGCCGATTCCCTCAAGGAGATAGTTCATGGTGCTTTTTTCCCAATCTTATAAATGGCCTGCTGTTTGTCTTTCGAGTTACCTGTTAAAAGATTATTTTATTTGTATAATTATTTTTAATTTATTATATACAAATTTGGGATATGACTCAACATTTTCTTTTTTTAAACTTGCCAGTAGATCTTCGTTCGGCCCCTTGCATATTTAGCTTTGCCGCATCCAGAGGCATCCAGTGGGCGCTTTTTTCTCTCATTCAAAGCACCGCCTTTTCTAAAATTATGGTTATATTTTTTGGCCATAGATTTGGCATAGGCTCGCGACCCAATAAAGTTGTCATTATAATACAAAAAAATTATTATTAAAATGATAATTTTAATAGCTATTATTTTTAACTTTTCAATATTGCAAATTAAATGCCAATCTTTTTAAAATTTATAATTTTATTTATTATCAACTAGTTACAAGATATTTGTCGCCCCCAGCAGATGTTTATTTTATCTCTCCTATAAGAAAGAACCGTCTAAATAATAGACGATAATCTTCTTACCAAATGCAATAACCCAATAGGCCTAAATTATATTATTCATTTTGCCTAATGATAATCTTACTTTTAAAGGGTGTTAAAGAAAATAGTTAATAAGGTAATAAAAACAGTTGCTTAAATAAGAAAAAGCCTATATACTATTGGGGATGAGAAAAAATAATTACCCAAAAAATCTCAGACCAAATGGAGGCTTTTAAATGCATCATA